>NZ_CP150231.1:709285-1026071 GCF_037974225.1 Solibacillus sp. FSL R5-0691 | reverse complement strand
CGCAGTTCTTCAATTGCTGCCACACCAGAACCGGATACCGCTTGATATGTCGATACAACAACTTTTGTTAAACCGAATTTTTCACGGATTGGCTGTAATGCTGCAACCATTTGAATAGTCGAACAGTTTGGGTTTGCGATAATCCCTTTTGGAACTGTTTTTAATGCATGGCGATTTACTTCCGGTACAACAAGCGGTACCTCTGGATCCATACGGAAATGGCTTGTGTTATCAATAACAATCGCTCCACGCTTTGCTGCTTCAGGTGCAAGTGCCTCTGATACAGCCCCGCCTGCTGAAAATAATGCTAGATCGATCCCTTCAAAACTTTCCGGTTTCGCTTCTTCTATCGTATAGTTTTCACCATTGAATTCAACTTGTTTTCCCGCTGAACGAGCAGAAGCTAAAAACTTGATCGATGCAATTGGAAATTTACGCTCAATCAGCTTCTCCATCATTTTTGTACCTACAGCTCCTGTTGCCCCAACTACGGCAACATTCAATTTTCTTGTCATGTCTCATCTCTCCTAAAAATATCGGTATGTATATAATGTTGGATATTGTATCATATATTATTAAAATTGTGTGAGATAATTTGATTATTTAAAATATTGTATAAATATTGGCTGGATCTGTTTTTTATGAGCGAGCGTATATGCTACAGTATCGAGCATTTTTGTGAAATCCGCTATAAGTGACGTCGGTTTTTTAATTGGATCGTCCTGACCGAACGGAATGAAGAAAATGTTTTTCGCATTCATTAATTTCATTAAATTCATTCCGTTTAACCCTAGCGCATCATTCGTAGAAATACCAAGTACAACAGGTGAACCATTTCGAAGTGTCGCCTTTGCTGCCATGAGTACGGCACTATCTGTTGCAGCATTCGCGAATTTACTGATCGAGTTCCCTGTCATTGGCGCGATGACCATACAGTCTAACGGATTACTTGGTCCGAATGGTTCCGCTTCCGCAATCGAGCTGACAACCTTTTCCCCCGCAAGAGCTTCGATTTTCTCAATCCATTCTTCACCAGTTCCAAATCGTGTAGCAGCATGTAATACAGAAGGCGTTATAATCGGTACAACGGTTGCACCGGCTTCACGAAATTGGGTAATTTTCGGTACGACTTCTTCATACGTACAATGTGATGCGGTAATTCCTAAACCAATGCGTTTTCCCTCAAGCATTTGCTTCCTCCTTTCGTAATTCTAGTATCGTTTCATATAATAAGTTTGCTGCAGCTTGCGGAAAGTATTTCCCAGGTAATGCAGGTAGCAGCTCATATTGCGATAATTTGATATCGTTCAAACATCCCGGGTTTGATGCGACATCATAAATCGGACGGACCATCCATGATGCAAAATCCTTTGTCAGCCATTTCGTCGGAATCGTATTAATCAGAAAATCCGCTTCCATCCTATTTTTCTCATTTAATTCAATACCTTGGTAGCCATATGCAAGGGCCTCGGCTTTTTGCGTTTCCGAACGTACGGCGATGATGACCTTTGCATTGAGACGTGTTAAAAACAGGGCAAGCATCTTTGCTACACGTCCAAACCCTGTAATCATAATTGTTTTATACTGCACATTTACTTTCTCTTTATACAAATGCGCTAAAAAGCCCTCTGCAGTAAGCGCAGCATTTTTCCAGATGAACGTTTCATCTTCCAAATAGTAATGCAAGCGCTTGTTTTCAAGAATCTGTTTCCATTCATCTGTTAATTTACCCGCAAAAAATCGTGCCTGACGAATACCTAAAAGCTCCTCCACTTGAATCGATAAAGGGTGGATCGGCAACACAACTTCTGTCGGGTGCAGCTCCAATGCTACTTTGTTTAGTGCTTCATCCCAAACAGTCGTATTTTTGTAATACACCGTGCGATCATTTGTCGATAATTGCTTCGCCAAAAACTTCATCCGCTCATCTGTACCGATCACAAGCCAGCGTTCAGTCATCATTGGCATGCTTTAATGTCGATGTTGTTTTTTGAAATAATACCCGGTCTTCCCCGATTAAAATAATTTCACTCCAAGGAATGTATTTTACCATCCCTGTCTTTTTCTTTTGGAATGGCATCTTCACCATTTGCGCGGGCATTTCAAATCCGGCAATCTTCCCTGTTTTGGCATCAAAAATACATTCCGTCTCAGCTAAAAATCCATATCGAACACCGTTTTCCATTTCGATCAGTTCTTTTTCAGCGAGCTCTGATAAAAGCATTGCATCCCTCCTCTTGTAAGAGCCTACATTACTATATGCATCAACTTTGGCAGAAGTGAAATGGTTCATCATTTAAGTTTGAAGGACCTATTCATGGGCAGTGAGTCACACAGCATGGACTCGGAAAAAGATTGCTTAAATTTATATTTTTCAAATTTGCAGTAGACATATTATTCCATATCTGTGTATACTGTATATACACAGTTTGAACATGTGAGGTGAAATGATTGATTATCAAATTGAGCAATAACAGTGAAAAGCCTATTTATGAACAAATTACCGACCAGTTAAAACAGGCTATTTTGTCAGGCACACTGGTAACAGGCGACTCCTTACCTTCTATCAGAGCATTGGCGAAAGAATTAAAGATCAGTGTGATGACAACGAAGCGGGCATATGCAGATTTGGAGCGGGATGGCTTTATCGTCACGATGGCCGGTAAAGGGAGCTATGTATCCGAACGCAATCAGGATTTCCTGCGGGAAGAGCTGATCCGTCAAATTGAAGTGCATTTTACAAAAGCGGTTTCCATCGCGAAAACTGCCAATGTGCCGAAAGAGGAACTGCATGACCTACTCGATTTACTATTGGAGGAATGATGATGAACGCAATTGAAGTTAAAAATGTTTCGAAGCAATTTAAAAAATTCCGTTTAAATAATATTTCGTTCACGGTGGAGAGCGGGACGATTGCAGGCTTTATCGGGCAAAACGGTGCCGGAAAATCTACAACGATCAAACTGATTTTAAACTTGCTGAAAAAAATTGATGGCGATATTCTTTTATTCGGAAAAGACCATATCGAACATGAAGTGGAGTTGAAGGCGCAAATCGGGGTTGTATTCGATGAACTGCATGTACCGGAAAATTTCACACCAAAAGAACTCGATGTTCTGTACGGAAATGTTTATCCTACGTGGGACCGCCCTTATTTTTATCAATTGCTGGAGCAGTTGGATGTGCCGAAGTACGACAAAATCAAAACGATGTCCAAAGGAGCGAAAATGAAGCTCGCCCTTTCACTTGCACTAGGACATCGGCCGAAACTTTTGCTGCTCGATGAACCAACGAGCGGTCTTGATCCGATCGTGCGCGATGAAGTGCTCGGTATACTGCAAAACTTTATGGAACAGGAAGATCATGCCATCCTCTTTTCTTCCCATATTACATCGGATTTAGAGAAAATCGCCGATACGATCACATTTATCCATGATGGCGAAATTCTGTTCAGTGAAAATAAAGATGACCTGCTGTACGGATACGGGATTTGGAAAGGATCGTATGAAGACGCCAAAATTATACCGAACCATTCCATCATCGGCAAACGGGATTATGTATTTGGGGTTGAGTACTTGGTCATGCGTGAATTTGTGAATCCGGTTATTGAACTGCAAAAACCGACGATTGATGATCTGATGTTGTTTTTCGTAAAGGGGCGGAAAAAATGAACCAGATGCTTTTTCGTTTTTACGGTCAGCAATTGTCTGCATGGATTTTGTTTACACCGGTTGTGGCATCCATTTTCGGCCTCCCTTTATTATTCGAAGGTGCCGAATTCGCGGCGTACTTTATACTGTCCATCAGTATAACAGCGCTCTGTGCCGTTTATCTGGATCAACGGGAGAGCCAGCTTGTCATGACAAGTCTGTTTCCGATTCCCAGAAAGACATTTTTCATTGTAGACCTCTCTTTTTTAGGGCGCTACGCATTGTACTATATTCTTTATACAATTGTCGCAACGACCGCGATTCAAACATTGCTGGAAAAGCAGCTTGTTTTGCCTTCCGTCAGACAGCTATTCGTTAGCTTTGGCATCAGCTTTTTTATTATCGCTTTTTTCCTGCTGTTTCGCCGTAGTAAATTTGGTCGGTTTATTAACTTATTTATAGTTCTTATTCCATTAGGTGTAGCTCAATTACTTATATTTTTAGAAAGTTTAACAACATCTCAAAGCTTCATTTTATTTGTAAGTGTATTCATACTTTTAATCATCGCCGCAAGCATCTCTTACTTACGAGAAAACAGGAGGGATATCGTTTGATCGCACTACTGAAAGTTCATTTTTATCTATCGAGAAAACTACTGATCACTGTTTTTTTATTTATTGCAATGATGATTGCAATTCAGTGGCTAATAAGCAACGAAATTAATATAGGTTTTCTGGCTTTTTATTTATTGATGTTCTCACCATCATTAGGCTCGAGCTACATACTCGAAAACCACTTTATGAAACGATTACGGATAATGCCGATTGACCCAAAAGATTTTGTAAAAAGTTTATTTATTTTCAGTCTGCTGCTCTTGCTTATCATTGCAGTTCCTATCGGGATTTATCAAACTTATTTATATTTGAATGATCAAATCGGGGGCTTTCAGTTTTCCTTAATTTCGATTGCCTTTGCTGCCGGAGTTGCTTCTATCGGCTCTATGTTAAAAAACTATTTAAGCAATCCGACAAAGGGCTCGACAAGAATTTCATTTGGCATATTAATTGGTTACTTTCTTCTCTTTATGTTTGTTCATTTACTGAGCATGCTTCTATTTAGTATTATAGGTATTAAACAAATCGGAGCTCCGATTGTTATAATTATTAGTTTCATTATTTATTATCAATATTTCAAATCGGCTGCAACAAAATATTTGGCCGCAGAATTTTAAAAGGACAGCGTATGCTAACTGCTAGCACGCGCTGTCCTTTTTGTTATTCGTTTTCCGGTCCGATAATCGCAATTGCCGGTTCGGATAGTAAAATTTGTGTAATTAACTCATCGATCGTTTCCATCGAAATGGCATCGATTTTTGCCAGTACTTCATCGACTGAACGGTGATTTTGGTGGATGAGTTCATTGACCCCGTTACGGTTCATAAAGTCTTCCGTTCCTTCAAGCCCTAAAACGAAGCCGCCTTTTAACTGCTCTTTCGCATTTTCAAGCTCGGTTTCCGTTACCCCGCCTGCTACAAGGTCAAATAACGTCTGGTCGATCTGCTGCTTTAATGCATCCAAGTTTTGTTTCGATGCCGACGCATAAATCGTAAATGTCCCTACATCCTCATAGCTCGACTGGTAGCTGAATACCGAATACGCCAAGCCGCGCTCTTCCCGCACTTCCTGGAACAGGCGTGAACTCATATTGCCGCCGATAATATTATTCAACGCAATAAAGCTGTACATTTTCGGATCTTTTACCGCAATCGCCGGGAATGAAATGGCAATATGCGCCTGTTCAGTATCACGTAACTTTTCGACTTCCCCTGCTGTAAATGTCGGGTAAGACGGTTTGGAAACTACCGATTCTTCACTTGCTTCATAGTTTCCGAATAATGCTTCCACTTTTTCAAGCAAACTATCTTCAATATTCCCTGCAATCGAGATGACAACATTTTGAGGTCCGTAATGTTTCGCCATATACGTGCGGATCATCTTCTCATCGAATGTTGCTAGCGTTTCTGGAGTGCCTAAAATCGGACGGCCCAGCGCATCATCCGGGTACATGACACCCCATAATTTTTCATGGACATCATCTGCCGGATCATCTTCACTCATATAGATTTCTTCAAGCACAACTTGGCGTTCACGTTCAATTTCTTCTTTTGCAAATAAAGAGTTAAAGAACATATCAGCCAGAATATCGATGGCAAGCTCACCATGATGGTCGAGCACTTTTGCGTAATAGCATGTATGTTCCTTCGATGTGAAGGCATTGATCTCTCCGCCGATGCGGTCGAATTCTTCCGCGATCTGACGGGCTGTACGGTTTTTCGTTCCTTTGAAAAGCATATGTTCGATGAAATGGGTAATCCCATTTTCTTCTTTTGTTTCGTAGCGTGAGCCTGCATTGACCCAAATGCCGACCGATAATGACCGGACATGCGGCATTTGCTCTGTGACAATACGCACGCCATTTTTTGCTGTAATTACTTGTACCATATATTTCTCCTTTATTTCGGCTAGTAAATTATAAGTATGACGTATAAATCAGTAGTATTCCAATTTGCGGCTTATTTATATAGTCCGGTATGCTTCATTCCGAGAGGCCAACAGGATGTTGGTCACGAATGCGTTGTCACACGATGTGACGCTCTTAGCATTCGTTCCATTATTTCTGGGGGCGTGGCTCCAACTAACTCATGTTGCGCCTATACGCGGCACAACATGAGTGGATTTTCCGCGCACGCTTAATCCCCTAGAAGTCGGCCTCTCCATTACGCATACCTCCCCTTACTATTCTTCATCAAGTTATGGATATTGCTATTCCATCAATATAATATTATTTAAAAAAGAGGCTGTACAATAGTGTACAACCTCCCTTTTTATCTTGTTGGATACGATTGGAAACAATTATTTTGCTTGTTCCGCACGCTCTTTTTCTTCTTTGATTACTACTTTGCGTGATAAGTTTACGCGACCTTGTTTGTCGATCTCGATACATTTTACTAGTAACTCATCGCCTAGTTTTAATACGTCTTCTACTTCTTTCGTACGTTCTTCCTGAATTTCAGAAATATGCAGTAAGCCGTCTTTACCTGGGAAGATTTCACAGAATGCACCGAATTTTTCAATGCGTTTTACTGTTGCCATGTAGTACTCGCCTACTTTAGCTTCGCGCACGATTGATTCGATCATTTCTTTAGCACGGTTAATCATTGCTTCATCAGCTGAAGCGATGTAGATTGTACCATCTTGTTCTGTATCAATTTTAACGCCTGTTTCATCAATAATTTTATTGATTACTTTACCACCCGGTCCGATTACGTCGCGGATTTTGTCAGGATTAATTTTGATTGAAACAATTTTTGGTGCGTATTGTGATAATGAAGTGCGTGACTCTGAAATCGTTGACATCATATGCTCTAAAATGTGCATACGGCCGATTTTCGCCTGAGTTAATGCTTCTTCTAAAATATCACGAGACAGACCATCGATTTTAATGTCCATTTGAAGTGCTGTTACACCTTTAGCTGTACCTGCCACTTTAAAGTCCATGTCGCCAAGGTGGTCTTCCATACCTTGGATATCTGATAATACTGTATAGTGCTCGCCTTTTTTAACAAGACCCATTGCAATACCTGCAACTGGTGCTTTAATCGGAACACCTGCAGCCATAAGTGCCATTGTTGATGCACAGATTGATGCTTGAGAAGTAGAACCGTTTGATTCCAATACTTCCGATACGCAACGGATTGCATATGGGAATTCCTCTTCAGTTGGCATTACCGCTAAAATAGCACGCTCACCTAATGCACCGTGACCGATTTCACGACGGCCTGGGCTACCGTAACGACCTGTTTCCCCAACTGAGAATTGAGGGAAGTTATAGTGGTGCATCCAGCGTTTTGACTCTTCAATACCTAAGCCGTCAATAATTTGAACGTCACCTAGTGCACCTAAAGTACAAATTGATAATGCTTGAGTTTGTCCACGTGTAAATAATGCTGAACCGTGAGCACGTGGTAATAGATCTACTTCAGAAGAAAGTGGGCGGATTTCATCTTGCTTACGACCATCCGGACGAACTTTATCTTCTGTAATTAGACGACGCACTTCGTCTTTTACCATTTTATCTAAAATAGCATTCACTTGTTTCATTGTATCTTCGTCAGCTTCCTGCGCTTCATAAGATTCGATAACACGTGTTTTTACTGCTGTAATATTTTCTTGGCGTAATTGCTTGTCCACTGTTTGGATCGCTGTATTCATATCAGCTTCACATTCAGCTTTAATCGCTGCTGTTAAGTCTGCATCTAATTCATATAATGTTACTTCAAGTTTTTCTTTCCCAACTTCAGCAACAATTTGCTCTTGGAAAGCAATTAATTTTTTAATTTCTTCGTGACCGAACATGATCGCTTCAAGCATGATTTCTTCAGGTACTTCTAAAGCGCCTGCTTCTACCATGTTAATCGCATCTTTGTTACCTGCAACTGTTAAGTGAACAGTCGATTTTGCAGATTGTTCTACAGTCGGGTTCACCACGAATTCACCGTCGATATATCCTACATGTACACCTGCAATCGGTCCGTCGAATGGGATATCAGAAATTGCTAATGATAATGAAGAACCAAACATTGCTGCTACATCTGCAGGGCAGTCTGAATCATTTGACATTACCATTAAAATTGATTGTACTTCATTACGGAAACCATCCGGGAACATTGGACGGATTGGACGGTCGATTAAGCGAGAAGTTAATACTGCCGCTTCTGATGGACGTCCTTCACGTTTAATGAAGCCACCCGGGATTTTACCTGCTGCATAAAGACGTTCTTCAAAGTTAACTGTTAACGGGAAGAAATCTAATGCTTTTGGCTGTTTTGACATTGTAGCCGTAGCTAAAACTGCTGTTTCGCCGTAGCGGATCATTGCAGCACCATTTGCTTGTTTTGCTAGCTGTCCTACTTCTACTACAAGTGGACGGCCTGCCCATTCATACGAAAAGACCTTTTTTTCGTTCATTAAATGAACCCCTTTCTTATTGAAACACTCTACGTATCATATTATGTACCATAGTTAGTGTATCAAAAAAGCGTTTTCTATGCTAAATTTTTTGATTAAAATTACCGATAAATTTCTTAAAATATTTTGACTTTCCAGCAATGGTTTAACTTCTTTCAACAGGCGTATTGACACCTGCTCAAAGAAGTTAAACATCGCACCATTGAAATGGAAAGCTGAATCTTTCAAACATAATAAAAAGCGGGAAAAATCCCGCTTTTATTATCAGACTAACGACGTATTAGCGACGTAATCCAAGTTTAGTAATTAATTCACGGTAACGAGCTACGTCGTTTTCACGTAAATATTTTAATAAATGACGACGTTTACCTACCATTTTAAGAAGACCACGTTGAGAGTGGAAATCTTTCTTGTGAGTAGCTAAGTGAGCGTTTAAAGCGTTGATTTCTGCAGTTAATACAGCTACTTGTACTTCTGGAGAACCAGTGTCTGTTTCGTGTACGCGGTACTCAGCGATAATTTCGTTTTTACGTTCTTGTGTAATTGCCATTTTAAATGACCTCCTGTTAAATAAAATATCCCCAATAGCACAGCAGTCGCTGGAGTTGCGAAAAGCCGAGCTAAGGTTCATACGATAATTTCGTACTAATGAATAGTACCATAATTATTGATGATTGCGCAACTATTTAGCGTAGTTGTTCAAAATAGGCGATTGCTTGTTGCTTATCCAATTCAATTTGCTCAATAAGCGCTTCGATGCCGTTAAATTTACGTTCACTGCGAATCCGTTTATACCAGCCGACAACGACCTCTTCACCGTAAATGTTTTTATTGAAATTCAGAATATGCACTTCAATCGACAGCTGCTTTTCATCCGGGTTGTTGAATGTCGGTTTATAGCCTACATTACACACCCCGTCATACCACTTATTTTGCACTAAAATTTTCACTGCATACACACCAGTTGCCGGTATATAGCAGCCTTCCATCGCCTGGACATTTGCTGTCGGGAAGCCCATTGTCCGTCCGCGTTTATCTCCGTGCACAACAATTCCCGGCACTTCAAATGCACGGCCTAATAGATTACGAGCCTGCTCCATTTCCCCGTCCTGCAATGCTTTGCGAATGCGTGTGGAACTGATTTTTTCGACTACATCCTGCTGTTTTTCGATTACGGTCACACCGTAACGGCCGTTAGACAGCTGCTCCATCAGCTCCATATTGCCTTTGCCGTATTGACCAAATGAGAAGTCAAAGCCAGCTGTAACATGCTGAACATTTAAATCGACGATAAAATACTTAATGAATTCTTCAGGTGTAAGCTTTGCAAAATCTGATGTAAAGTTTACAACAAATACTGTATCGATATTCAATTTTTTTAATGTATCTAATTTTTGTGATAGAGGCGTAATATAAAACACTTTTTCATTACGTCTTCCTAATACAATCGATGGATGTGGATCAAAAGTCATAACGGCGCTTTTGATATGAAGTTGCTCTGCTTTTTGCTTTGCCGCTTCAATGACCGCCTGATGTCCTTTATGTACCCCATCAAAAAATCCGATTGCTAATGAGTACGACTCTTTTTCTATTTCCTGTGCTAATTGATGGGGGTATTTCAAATGAATAACGTTCATCTCGTGCCTCCTAATTAATTTCGGGAAACATCTTATCCGGCTTCATTTGCCCGCTCTTTGTTGGATGGGCAATGTAAACCGCAAATGCTCGTCCCTCTACACCAAATACAATTTTATCATGTTCTGATAATAAAGTATGCATTGGGAGAACTTGCCCATTGAAAATTTGCTTTTCAATGTCTTCCGTAATTTCGATGTATGGATAGTCGGATAATGCATATTCAACCGGCAACAGAAACTTCTCCTGCTCCCCTGCTTCCATCATTTCCGCGATTTCGGACAATGTAAAGCAATTGTCTTTTGTGAATGTACCTGATGCTGTACGGACAAGTTCGTGCATATGTGCAGGATAGCCTAATGCTTCACCGATCTGCACGGCTAGTGTGCGAATATACGTCCCTTTTGAACATTTGATGCGGACCCGGAATTTCACTTCTTCCCCTTCAAATGTTTCGGCAACATCCAGTAATTCCAGCTCATAAATTGTGATTTTACGTGTTGGGCGTTCGACTGTTTGGCCTGCTCTTGCATATTCGTAAAGCTTTTTCCCGTTTACTTTTACTGCGGAAAACATCGGAGGCGTTTGCTCGATTTCGCCAGTCAGCGTTTGGAGTGCTTGTAAAATTTCTTCACGAGTAAATGATTTGAAATCTGTATTTTGCTCGACTGTTTCGCCTTCCGCATCCTCTGTAGTTGTCGTACGTCCGATTGAAACGACTGCTTCATACGTTTTGCCGGCATCTGTTAAGTATTCTGCAATACGTGTTGCCTGGCCGATACAGATTGGCAGGACGCCTTCTACACCCGGATCAAGTGTCCCGGTATGCCCTACTTTTTTCGTCTTCAATATTTTTCGTAATTTAAAGACACAGTCATGACTTGTCATGCCGCGCTCTTTCCATAATGGCAAAATACCGTTCATTGTTTTGCTCCTTTGTTCGAAATGAGGATTTCATATATAATTGATTCTTTACTTTAAGGTCGTTCTATAGTCGGTACTTTTCACATCATCCGTTTTGCTTCGCTACGGGGGGACGCTTTCCTGGGGGCGTGGCTCCAACTAACTTTATCGCTGCCTCTTACGGCGGCAGCGATAAAGTGGATTTTCCGCGCACGCTTAATCCCCTGGGAGTCGCCCCCCTTCGCTACGCGTCACTCCAACCTAACATAGAGTTTACTCCTTTAACAAAACTTCTGTACTTAATTTCTAAAAAAAATTCTGTGAAGAACTCTAAAAAGCAAAAAGTCTGCCTGCATAGTTATGCAGTGCAGACTTCTTAGTTTTATTTATCTTCGTGTAGGCCACGTAGTAATGCATCGATTTTGTTTCCGTATTCGATTGCTGTATCGAATTCGAATGCAAGTTCAGGCGTACGGCGTAAGCGGATACGTGAACCGACTTCCGAACGGATGAAACCGGATGCTTTTTCTAACGCTTGCAATGTTTCCGCGCGTTCGCGTTCATTGCCTAACGATGTAATATAAACAGTTGCTTGCTGTAAGTCTCCTGTTACCGCTACATCAGTAACCGTAACGAAGCCTACACGCGGATCTTTGATTTTTCGCGCAATGATTTCAGTAATTTCTTTCTTCATTTGCTCAGCAACTCGATTAGAACGTAGAGACATAAATGTCACCTCATTTAAATTGCGTAATTAATAGTACAGTTTGCCACAAAATGTGGACGTTATAAATATTCACGGTAAAAATCCAGCTGTTCCCATTGCGGATTTGACTGCAGATAATGGACAGCGCGCATTAACTCGCGTTCAGCTGCTTCTTTGGAAGAAGCAACTGCGACAAGCGCAAGCTTTGTACGCTGCCATACATCCTGATGGTCAATTTCTGCAACCGAAACATTGAATTTTTGTTTCGTACGCGTCACCATCCGTTGAAGGACGGCACGCTTTTCTTTTAATGAGTGGGCAGTCTGAATCATGAATTCAACTTCTGCGTATACAATCATTATTTACGAACGATTTCTTCCATTACGAAGGCTTCGATAATGTCGCCTTCTTTAATGTCGTTGTAGTTTTTGATCGTAATACCACACTCATACCCTTTTGCAACTTCTTTTGCATCATCTTTGAAGCGTTTTAGTGAATCAAGTTCACCTTCGAACACAACAACGTTTTCACGGATTACACGTACGCCGGCATCGCGAACGATTTTACCTTCGATAACGTATGAACCTGCGATCGTACCCACTTTAGATACTTTAATTGTTTGACGAACTTCCGCTTGACCAACGATTTTCTCTTCGAACTCTGGATCAAGCATCCCTTTCATCGCGTGTTCGATTTCTTCGATTACTTTGTAGATGATACGGTGTAGACGAATATCTACGCCTTCTTCATCTGCAGCACGTTTTGCATTTGTATCTGGACGAACGTTGAATCCGATAACGATTGCATTTGATGCAGCAGCAAGAGAGATATCCGATTCTGTAATTGCACCCGCACCAGTGTGGATGATTTTAACGTTAACGCCTTCAACATCAATTTTCATTAATGAAGAAGCCATTGCTTCCACAGTACCTTGTACGTCTGCTTTTACGATTAAGTTTAATTCTTTCATTTCGCCTTGGCTCATTTGTTCGAATAAGTTATCAAGTGTTACACGTTGTTTTTCAGAACGTGAAGCTTGGATAGCTGTCATTGAACGAGACTCACCAACTTGACGAGCTGTTTTTTCGTCTTCGAATACTACGAAACGGTCACCCGCTTGTGGTACTTCGTTTAAGCCTGTAATCTCAACCGGCATAGAAGGACCAGCTGTTTTAATACGACGGCCAAGATCGTTAACCATTGCACGTACACGACCATATGCATGACCGACTACGATCGGATCACCAACACGTAATGTACCATCTTGAACTAAAAGTGTTGCAACTGCACCACGGCCTTTATCAAGCTGTGCTTCAATTACTGTACCGATCGCTGAACGAGTCGGGTTCGCTTTTAATTCACCTACTTCAGAAACTAATAAAATCATTTCCAGAAGCTGGTCAATACCTTCACCTTTTAGCGCTGAAATTGGTACGAAGATTGTATCTCCACCCCATGCTTCAGGAACTAATCCGTGCTCCGTTAATTCTTGTTGTACACGGTCCGGGTTGGCAGTTGGTTTATCCATTTTGTTGATTGCTACGATAATTGGTACTTCTGCAGCTTTTGCGTGGTTGATTGCTTCAACTGTTTGAGGCATTACACCGTCATCTGCTGCTACTACGATAATTGCGATATCTGTAATTGATGCACCACGCGCACGCATTGTTGTGAATGCCGCGTGACCAGGAGTATCAAGGAATGAAATTTTCTTTCCGTTTACTTCTACTTGGTATGCACCGATATGCTGAGTAATACCGCCTGCTTCACCCGCTGTAACTTTCGTTTTACGGATTGAGTCAAGCAATGAAGTTTTACCGTGGTCAACGTGTCCCATGATTGTTACAACCGGTGGGCGCTCTTCTAATGCGTTTTCGTCAACTTCCACGATACTGTCATCGAAGTACGTATCTAAATCTGTTTTGTCGATACGGATTTCTTCTTCTACTTCTACCCCGTAGTCTGCACAGATTAACTCAATTGCATCCTTATCAAGCTCTTGGTTAATTGTTGCCATTACGCCAAGCATAAATAATTTTTTAATAATTTCCGATGGCTCACGGTGTAATTTTTTTGCAAGTTCTGCAACGGATAAACTTTCATAGAAAGTAATTTTTTCCGGTAATTCTTTTTGCACCATTGGTTGTGGTGCAGGGCGGTGCGTACGACGTTTACCACCATTGATACCTGGTTTTCTACGTTGTTGATAGCCGCCTTTGTTTTGAGTGTTGCCACCCTTGTTCGGCGTATTTCCGCCTCTGTTTGGCGTGTTACCGCCTTTATTATTACTAGTGTTTTGAGTTGTGCCGCTTTTGCGGTTATTATTGTTATTTTGTGTCATATTTCGATTTTGGTTACCTTTTTCATTTCTTATTTTTTCGCCTTGTTGCGATTTTGGTTGCCCTTGGGCGTTTGAAGCTTTGTTCGGTTGTTGGTTATTAGAAGCAGATTGTGGACGATCCTGCTTTTGACCTTGCTGCACTTTCTTCTGCCCTTGTTCACCGCGTTTTGGTGTAACATTTACAGCTTTGGCAGGTGTCTTTGCAGGAGAATCTTTCGTTGGTTCCACTGCTTGCTTAAAGACAGAATTTAGTTTTGAGACCGCCTGCTCGTCAATTACCGCCATGTGATTTTTCACCGGCAGATTATGTTTTGCAAGCACCTCAATAACTTCCTTACTTGTTTTATTTACCTTTTTCGCATATTCATGAACTCTTACTTTGCTCATCTGCTCACCCCCGATTAATTTTCGTTGAGTAGACTAGACATTTTTTTAGCAAATCCGCTATCTGTAATAGCAATCGCTACACGGGCTTCCTTCCCGGTAGCATGTCCTAGATCATAACGATCTCCGAAAACATAATACTCAACTTTATAAAACGTACATTTATCCTGAATCTTTTTGCTCGTATTTGCCGAAGCGTCCGAGGCTAAAAAGACAAGCTTTGCATTGCCGTTACGAATTTCTTTTACGACAAGCTCTTCACCGGATATTGTTTTTCGTGCACGTGCCGCTAAACCTAATAGCTGTAGCAATGCCGGGTTTGTCATAAAATCGACTCCCGGCGGATTAGCGTTAGCAACTCTTCATACACCTCATCCGGCACTTTTGCATCAAGCTGGCGATCTAAAATATTCTTTTTACGCGCCATTTCAACAGCATCTTCCGTTTTAGAAACATATGCTCCACGACCGGATTTTTTTCCTGTAACATCAACAGTTACTTCGCCCTCTTTTGAGCGGACGACGCGAATCATTGATTTTTTCGGAAGCATCTCGCCTGTTGCAACACATTTGCGTAAAGGAATTTTTTTATTAACGGCCATATTGCTTACCCTCCTTGCAAAATCATTCCAGATGATGGCTTACTCTTCGTCATCACCATATAAATCAAATTGTACTTCTTCTGCATCTTCACGTGGAACGAATGTGCTCGTTTCAGAAGGATAGATTCCTAATTCGCGTGCATCTGTTTCACTCTTAATGTCGATTTTCCAGCCCGTTAATTTTGCTGCTAAACGAGCATTTTGACCACGCTTACCAATCGCTAGTGATAATTGATAATCCGGTACGACAACTGTTGTTGATTTTTCTTCTTCATTTACTTGAACGTCCAGAACTTTTGAAGGGCTTAGTGCATTTGCAACGAATACAACCGGATCTTCTGACCATTCTACGATATCAATTTTCTCACCGTTTAATTCGTTTACAATTGTTTGCACACGTGCACCTTTAGCTCCAACACATGAACCTACAGGATCTACTTCTTCATTATGTGCATATACAGAGATTTTTGAACGGTCTCCCGCTTCACGCGCAATTGATTTGATTTCAACTGTGCCATCATAAATTTCCGGAACTTCCATCTCAAATAGACGGCGCAATAATCCAGGATGTGTACGAGATACGATTACTTGTGGACCACGTGTTGTGCGCTCAACTTTTGTAATGTAAACACGGATACGTGATGTTGGCTTATAAACTTCACCTTGAATTTGTTCGTTCACAGGTAATGCCGCTTCCACTTTACCGATTGACACATAAATATTACGTGCATCTTGACGCTCGATGACTCCTGTTACGATGTCATCTTCACGGTCTACATACTCTTCATAGATTAAACCGCGCTCTGCTTCACGAACACGTTGCGTTACAACTTGCTTAGCAGTCTGTGCCGCGATACGTCCGAAGTTACGTGGTGTTACTTCTTCTTCTACGACGTCACCAATTTCATAAGCTGCATTAATGAATTTCGCATCTTCCAATGCGATTTCCAGACGATCGTCTTCTACTTCTTCTACTACGTCTTTACGAGAATAAACAACCATTGAACCTGTTTCTAGGTTAAGGTCCACGCGAACATTTTGCGCTTGGTTGAAGTTACGTTTGTACGCCGTTACTAAAGCCGCCTCAATCGCCTCAATTAATACATCTCTTGAAATACCTTTCTGCTCTTCAAGGGCAGTTAGGGCATCTAGTAATTCACTACTCATTTTTGTTTTCACTCCTAAATTTGCTTATCTGAAAAATCGATAGCAAGACGCGCTTGCGCAATTTTTTCTTTTTCAATTTGTACTGTAACTTTACGTGTTTTAATACGGAATTCGATTTCTAAAAATTCATCTGTATATGCGCGTAAATAACCATAGAATTCTTTTAAATCCTTAACTGGTTCATAAGTTTTTACATAAATATATTTGCCGATTGCCTTTTCAAAGTCCTGTTGTTTCTTTAACGGACGTTCCGCTCCTGGTGAAGAAACCTCTAAGTAATAGTTTTGCTCGATTGGATCATTTTCATCCAATTTCTCGCTTAAACGTTCACTCACTTGGGCACATTGTAAAATATCAATGCCGCCTTCCGGTGTGTCAACATAAATACGAAGGAACCAGTCGCGTCCTTCTTTCACGAACTCGATATCAACTAATTCCAAATCAAGCTCTTCCACGATCGGTGTCACTAGCTCTTCAATGATCGACGTAACTTTGCTCATCGTATCCTCCCTAACGTCTTTGTTTG
This sequence comes from Solibacillus sp. FSL R5-0691, assembly GCF_037974225.1. GTDB lineage: Bacteria > Bacillota > Bacilli > Bacillales_A > Planococcaceae > Solibacillus. Next base: position 1,009,131 of record NZ_CP150231.1, on the reverse strand, counting down.
TTTTAAATCTTCTTAGTATTGGTTAAACAAAAGACGAGTTTTCATTGAAAAATATGGAAACATTTACATCTACATGCAATTGCGTCCAGATTTCTTTTGAGGCCCACAGACGTGGGTCAGCCAGCCATTGCCGTAACATACGACGTTTTAGACAGACTTTATTTTTTCATTTTAAATTTGTGATATTCGCCAAAGTTCAACTCCATTGAACAAATGATCTGAACACTTGCTCTTCGAAATTAAATAGTTGTGTAAACAACAGAAAAGAGCGGGAAACCCCACTCTTTTGCTGGTGAACTATCAACAAATTATTACATTCAGCATAGCACAAAGGCTATCCTAATGCAAATTTTGCCTGTTAACACATAGAATTAACAACAATTAAGAGAATATGCACCCGTAATTACAAATTCCTCTCTTTTAGCCAATCCAAACATTAGAATAATGACAGCTGGTTGGCATCCGGCATTCCTTCCAGACAGCCAAGCTCATCCATATACTCGATTAATGTCTTCGATACACGTCCGCGCTGCTGCAGATCTTCCTTCGATAAAAACTCGCCGTTTTTACGAGCTTCAACAATTTGTTTCGCTACGTTCGTACCAAGGCCTGGAATGGCATCAAACGGCGGAATCAATGAGTTTCCTTCGATGATGAATTCACTTGCCTGTGAACGGTATAAATCAACCTTTTTGAAGCTCATCCCGCGTTCACACATTTCAAGTGCCAGTTCCATAACCGTCAGTAAACTTTTCTCTTTCGGCGCTGCATCGAGCCCCTTCATGTTGATCTCATCGATTTTTTTGCGGATCATGACAGAACCTTGTGTCATTGCAATCAGATCAAAGTCCGACGCACGCACAGTGAAGTACGCTGCATAGTAAAGAATCGGATGATGCACCTTGAACCATGCGATACGCACAGCCATTAATACATAGGCTGCGGCATGGGATAGTGATAGGTAAGTCCATCCTCGACCTTACTCGTTAGGACTTCATTTTCCCCCACTTCACACCGTACGTGAACCTTTCGATTCATACGGCGTTCCATCAAACGTTTATAAACTAATTTATCGCTATTTTATTTCTGAAGTTAAGAATTTTCTTTACTGAAGTTATAGTATAACCTTTAGCAAGTAATAAAGTTTCGGTTAATGAGGAATTATGCATATCATTGTGACAAATATCATGTAATGAAGCTAAGTTGTTTACCCGATTAACAAGTTCAGTTGTTAAATTCGGATTAACATGATGTGTCTCAATTTCATGTGGAGCAATTTCTTTTCCACATATTCTACATTTTCCTTTATCTCGATTAAAAGCATATGCTCTATTTAGATAAAACTCAAAGTTATACAACCGTTTTTTTCTTTTCTTATTAGCCAATAATCTTCGGGTTGCCATGGTATCTGCACCGAATATAAAATCCATACGAAACTGTTTTGGTCTTTTTCTTAATCGTGTTAAATGACGTTCCCTACCTTCTTTAGTAAATGGTGTTTCCATTTGATTAAACAAAGTAGGTTGTTGAAACTTAATAAACGCTAAGTCTGTTACGCCAATTACATGCTCTTTATATTTCAGTGTAGGTAAAGCTGTGGTATAGTTGCTATGCAGTTCTAATAGGTTTGTGCAAAGGTTGGCTCTTATCCAGTCAACCTTTTTATTTTTCCCTTTAGCACTTTTTGCACCAAGCCTTCGCCTAATCGCTCTATAAGACGCCCATCTTACTCGTTGATTATACTTTTTCATGGACTCAGAACCCCAAGTTGTCACTTGATAATAGTTTATAAGCCCCCGTATTTTTGAGTTGATGATGTTTAAATCTGAAATAAGTGTTTCGGTATCTTTACATTTTTTCAGCATCTTAATGTCTTTTAGCAATTCGATAATTTTCTTATCTAATTTATCCTCAATCGGCTTTGTTCTAGAAATATAGCCTTTTTGTGCTTTTCCTCGGACTTGTTTATATTTATAACCTAAAAACTCAATAGCTTTAGAACGGACATTTGTAATTTTCGTCTTTGTTGTGGAAAGTGTAAGTTTCAACGTTTCTCGCAAATACTTTTCGTATTTATATACAAGTTTTTCAGCATTTTCTTTACTGTTCGTTACAACTACCCAGTCATCCGCATAACGAATGAGGTAACATGGAATTGGTTTAATTCTGGGTTTTCCAGACAATCCCCGCAGTATCAAACTTCGCTGTCCTGAACTATATTCTTTTCTCAACTTTTTCCGTTCATACTCTCTTGTAACAAAGTTATCAAAAGGAGTTAAATATACATTTGCTAATAGTGGTGAAATAATACCACCCTGTGGAGTTCCTAAATCATTTTTTATAATCTCATCCATCACGCCTGATTGAAGCATTGCTTTTATCATCATTAAAATGCGTTTATCTTGAATACCGAACGACCACAGTATTTTAATCAATTTCGTATGATTGACTGTATTGAAAAATTTTGAAATATCGCCTTCAATAACCCAATGATAACCTGTTTTCTGTACGACATCTGTTACTCGACTAAGTGCATGTTCTGTACTTCTCCATTGTCTAAACCCATAAGAATGCTCGAAAAATTGAGCTTCACATATAGGTTCTAATACACTTCGAATGCACTCCTGCACTACTCTATCAGTGATAGTTGGAATTCCAAGTGGTCTTGTTTCTCCATTATCTTTTAGGATGTGTACTCTTCTAACCATATTCGGTGTATATTGCTGAAACTGATTTTTAACTTCCTTTAAGACCTTTTTAAAGTCATTATTTAGAATATCAGTACGCATCGTTTTTTCATCTACACCAGCAGTATTGCTACCTTTATTGCTCTTCAGTTTATGAATAGCAGTTAGAATCACAGCGTCACATTGTGCTACTTCAAGTATACCTTTAAAAATTGGTTGTTTATTTTGAGATAGAGCTGCTTTCGTTTCTTCATATAACCTATCTTTTAATTGTTGAAATTCTTCTTCTGATTTCGGTATGCTAAGTTTCAATGGCAGTCACCTCTACAATAAAATTGTATTAGTTACACTTACCAAGTAATTTATTCTCAACGGAGTTTCTCAGCACTAGCGATTGTTTATAAATCCTTCGTTTGACTATGCCCCTTCGCTCCACATCCATTACAGATGCTTCAATACTACTACGGGCTGCTGCCAGCTACTTTAAGAAGGTCATTTCCTACCTTCAAGACTTCATTTGGCTCCTCCATCTGTCTAATAGCCTTCACACGTTCCATATAAAACTATCCCTTCATATGATTGCCTTAGGTACTCTCTCTGACCCGTCACCTAGTACAGCAAAAGCAGGTTACTTGCTGTTCCGAATACCCTACGAATGGATAAACACAGTCACACCCCCAAAAGATAGGATGACCGCAGATGAGCTACTGCACGCAGTAGTCTCCACTTCTCAGTGAAGCTGTCCTCACGAGCCTTTCCCCACGAGAGTTCGTCGCCTTACCATAGCAATTTTTATAGGACCCCCACCTCTACACACATCTACGTGTTATGCTTTCGAGATGACTTTAGCGAGCTCTCTGACTTTTCCTTTGTGAGAAATTTCAAGCCAGTCGCAGTGCTTAGGGTGTTTCACTACTTCCTGTTAGTAGTGGAAAGGGATTTCACCTTTCGAATCGTTTTATATAGTTCTCAAATAAGTAATTACTTATTGGGGCAGTTTTATCCAACATTTCTGTTAGGGTTGTGCTGCCAACGTGTCGCACCTTTCGGGAACATGTACTTAATCTTTTTACATGAATCGATATACCATTCCGGCACTTTCTTCGCACGCATCTCCGCTTCCATCTCATCTGTTAACCCTTTACCTTTACGGACAGACTCCATAATTTTAAAGGCAAACGACGGGTCCAAATCCTGATAAATTAAATAAACCATAATATCGTCACGACAGCCGATTACTTCTTTCAATACACAAGTGCCGTCTTTAATCAGTTCCTGTGCATTTCCAAGCCATACGTCTGTACCATGTGACAGTCCTGAAATCTGAACAAGTTCACTGAATGTTGAGGGTTTCGTTTCTTCAAGCATTTGACGTACGAATTTTGTCCCGAACTCCGGAATTCCGAGCGTTCCTGTTTTCGTACCAATTTGCTTTTCCGTTACACCGAGCGATTCCGGCGTACTGAAAATCTTCATAACAATCGGGTCGTCTGTCGGGATTGTTTTCGGATCGATTCCGGATAAATCCTGCAGCATACGAATTACAGTCGGATCATCGTGTCCAAGAATATCGAGCTTTAAAATATTATCGTGAATCGAGTGGAAGTCGAAATGGGTTGTTTTCCATTCCGAATCCTGGGCATCCGCCGGGAACTGTACTGGCGAGAAGTCGTATATATCCATATAATCCGGTACTACGATAATGCCCCCCGGGTGTTGTCCGGTTGTACGTTTTACCCCTGTACATCCTTGCACAAGTCGGTCCACTTCCGCATTTCGGTAAGTGATGCCATTGTCGCTTCCGTATCCTTTTACATAACCGTATGCTGTCTTTTCAGCGACCGTACCGATCGTTCCTGCACGGAATACATAATCCTCACCGAACAGCACTTTCGTATAGTTATGCGCCTGTGGCTGATATTCACCGGAGAAGTTCAAATCGATATCAGGTACCTTATCTCCTTTGAATCCTAGGAACGTTTCGAACGGGATATCCTGGCCGTCTTTTTTATACGGCGCACCACATTCCGGACATTGTTTGTTCGGTAAGTCATAGCCTGAGGCAACCGAACCATCCGCGATAAACTCAGAATGCTTGCACTTAGGACAAACATAATGCGGCGGCAGCGGATTTACTTCTGTAATTTCCATGAATGTCGCAACGAGGGATGACCCTACGGAACCACGGGAACCTACTAAGTATCCGTCAGCAAGCGATTTTTTTACAAGCTTGGCAGAGATCAGGTAAATTACCCCGAACCCGTGCCCTAAAATGGATTTCAGTTCTTTATCAATGCGGGCCTGGACAATTTCCGGTAAATTTTCGCCGTAAATGCTATGGGCCATTTCATAAGTCAGATTCGTTACTTCATCATCCGAGCCTTCAATCTTCGGCGTATATAAATCATCCTTGATCGGTTTTACATCGCCAATCATATCTGCGACAAGCTGTGTATTTGTCACAACAATTTCCTTCGCCAAATCCGGACCTAAAAAGTCAAATTCCTTCAGCATTTCATCTGTTGTCCGGAAATGGACTTTCGGTAAAGGATTCCGGTTTAACGGGTTTGCCCCGCCCATTGAGCCAACAAGAATTTGACGGAACTTCGCATCGGTTTCATGCAGGTAGTGAACATTTCCTGTAGCTACAACCGGCAAGTTCAGCTTTTTGCCAAGCTTGACGATACGGCGGATAATGTCTTCCAATGCCCATTCATCATGGACCGTACCGCCATCCACCAGTGGCGAATAGACCGGTTTCGGCATTACTTCCAAATAGTCATAGAATTTTGCGATACGCTCGGCTTCTTCCTGCGTTTTATTCATCATTGTTTCAAACAGCTCACCATTCGAGCAACCGGAGCCAACGATTAAACCTTGGCGTAGTTTCTGCAAATCGGAGCGTCGAATACGTGGTACACGGTAAAATGTTTCCGTATGCGAAATCGAAATTAACTTAAACAGATTTTTTAGTCCCGCGTCATCTACCGCCAAAATTGTACAGTGACTTGGGCGTGACTGTTTATACCCTTCTTCACCGCCGACATGGTCATTCATTTCAATCAGGTTTTTAATACCTAAATCTGCAGCCTGTTTCAGTAAATGCAGGAAAAGCTCACCCGTTGCTTCCGTATCATAGATGGCACGGTGATGCTGGGTCAGTTCGATATTGTATTTTTTCGTTAATGTTTTTAAGTTATGCGTTTTTTGCCCTGGGTTCACAAAACGGGATAATTCGACCGTATCGATACCCGGGTGGCGAACTTCTATACCGGCATTTTTGTAGGCAACATATAGGAAGCCTAAGTCGAACGATGCATTATGCGCAACAACTACGCCATCGCCGATAAAGTCATGGAATTCGCGGATAACATCATTCAGCTCTGGTGCATTGACGAGCATATCGTCGGTAATATGTGTCAGCTCGATAATCTTTGCAGTTAATTTACGATGCGGGTTTGAGAAACGTTCAAATGTATCAATAACTTGACCATTTTTTATTTTAACGGCCGCCAGCTCGATAATTGTGTCATACACATTTGAAAAGCCGGTTGTTTCTACGTCAAATACGACATACGTAGCATCTTCAAGATCCACATCAATCGGATCATAAACAATTGGTTTTCCGTCATCAACCAAGTTTGCTTCCACGCCGTAAATGACTTTAATGCCATTTTTCTTACCGGCAGCATATGCTTCAGGGAATGCCTGAACAACAGCGTGGTCAGTTACCGCAATCGCAGGATGACCCCATTTGGCTGCTTGAGCGACAAGCTTATCGACAGATGTCATTGCATCCATCTGACTCATCGGTGTATGCAGGTGGAGCTCAACACGCTTTTCGCCTTCCGGAGCATGGTCTTTTTTAGGTTCACGCTTGATTTCATTGATGTCTTTTACCATCATGACTAAATCGCGGGCAAATGTATCAAGCTGAATGGATCCGCGTACACGTACCCACATTCCTTTGCTCATCTGCTTCATCTTCACGACATCCTCGTCCCCGTTTGAGAACATTTTGACCATTAGCGAATCGGTGTAGTCGGAAATTTTAAATTCAAGCAATGATCGTCCGCTTCGCAGTTCTTTAATGTCACATGCAAAAATAAACCCTTCCAGTACAATCGAACGTTCTTCTTCCAGTACTGTACGGATTTCGACTGGATCCGGATTTTTAATAAGAGCACCAATCTGGAACGGTGTATCTCCATTGGAAACAGCACCAGGATTGGCCGCCTTCTCTTTTTCACGCGACGCAAAATCGGCCATCGCCTGTTTGGACAGTCGCTCTTCCTCTTCTTGGCGTTGCTGATAAAATGCTTCTTGCTGGGCGATAAATTCATCATTTTCCTCTACAAGCTGGAATTCAAGCGGAATATGAGGGAAACCGAATGTTTTGTACGACTCGGCAATTTTATCTGTATACTTCGCTTTTAATGATAAATACTCGACTTCGAGCATCGATGTCACAATCAGCTTATGCCCTGTCCATTTCGGTGTCTGTTTCGATAAATTGGCACGCAATAATGGCGACATTTCATCCAATTGCTCAACTACAACTTGCCAGTAATCCAAAATATGCTGCTCATTGACAACCGGATTATGTGATTCAATCGTCAGTAACACATTGGCTATAGGCGAGAATTTCTCGACCATCCGCATTCGCAGTAACTGATACACTTGGTACGGCAATATATTTTCTATTTTTATTTTAAAGTCCCAAATACGTTTCTTTTTATGAACCGTTACACGTTCGAGTGTTCCATTTTCAAAAAAGGACATATAGACATCGTCAGTCAATTCAAGCTGCTGTAACAATAGTAGGAATTTTTGTCTTCCTTCCTGTTTTGACAATTGTTTCACCCTTTCATCTTGCTGTTTCCATTGTAAGGCGAAGGGATCGATGGGCATAGAAAAATGCTCCGCTTTATTTAAAATAAGCGGTTCCTTCACTTTCAATGAAAAAGAAAAGAAAGTACAGTAAAAAATGTACTTTCCCGTTCTCTCTATCTTAATCTTACTAGTTTTGGCGGAAATATTCGTTTAAGCGATCGACTACTTCTTCTTTCGCCCATTCTGCAGATTCGCCTGTTGAACGGAATTTCACTTCCACAAGACCTTCCGAAGCTTTTTTACCTACTGTAATACGAACAGGTAATCCGATTAAATCTGCATCCGCAAATTTTACGCCGGCACGTTCTGCACGGTCATCATACAACACTTCGTAGCGGTATGATTTCAGTACACCATAAAGCTCGTCCGCTAATTGAACTTGTGCTTCGTCTTTCGTATTAACTGGTACCAGTTGCAAATCGTATGGTGCTAATTGTGCAGGCCATACAAATCCGTTTTCATCTTGGAAATGTTCTGCAACCGCAGCAAGTATACGAGAAACCCCGATACCGTAGCATCCCATAATATATGGTTGTGCTTTACCTTGCTCATCAAGGAATGTTGCATTTAGTTTTTCTGAATACGTTGTACCTAATTTGAAAATATGTCCAACTTCAATACCTTCAGCAAACTTAATGATCCCTTGACCGTCCGGTGATGGGTCACCCTGTTGGATGAAACGGATGTCTTCATAAGAGCTGATTGCGAAGTCGCGCTCCGGATTGACATTCAATAAATGGAATCCATCTTCGTTTGCACCTGCAACACCGTTACGGATTGATTTGATTGCGTTATCCGCAATAACCTTCACATTTACCGGTAATTTCACAGGACCGATTGAACCTGGTGCACAGCCTAGTAATTCTTTAATAGCTGCGTCTTCTGCCAATTCAACAGATGTAGCACCTAATGCATTTTTCAGTTTAATATCGTTAATTTCATGGTCACCACGTGCTAAAACAACAACCAATTCACCATCAATATCAAAAACTAGTGATTTGATCACATTTGAAGGTTCCACATTTAAAAATGCCGATACTTCTTCAATTGTTTTTTGGTCTGGTGTTTCAATCTTTTCGATGTCTTTCATCGGTGTAGTCGGTGCTGTATATTCTACAACAACCTCTGCCATTTCGATATTTGCCGCATAATCCGATGTATCCGAATAAGCGATTGTATCTTCCCCGATTTCAGAAAGTACCATGAATTCATGTGTACCTTTACCGCCAATTGTCCCTGCATCGGCAATTACAGCACGGAAGTTCAGGCCAAGACGTGTGAAGATATTTGAATATGCTTGGTACATATCATCGTATGTTGCATCAAGTGATTCACGTGATGAGTGGAAAGAATACGCATCTTTCATAATGAATTCACGTCCGCGCAGCAAACCGAAGCGTGGGCGTTTTTCATCACGGAATTTACTTTGGATTTGGAAAAGTGTTAACGGTAATTTTTTGTATGATTTAATTTCATCACGCACTAAAGTTGTAATTACTTCTTCATGTGTAGCACCTAGAGCGAAGTCACGGTCATGACGGTCTCTTAAACGCATAAGCTCCGGACCGTATGCTTCCCAGCGACCTGATTCCTGCCATAGCTCTGCTGGTTGCAATGCAGGCATTAATAGCTCGATTGAATTGATCGCTTCCATTTCTTCACGAATAATTTGTTCAATTTTTGATAATACTTTGCGCGCTAATGGTAAGTATGAATATACTCCTGCTGCATTTTGACGGATAAATCCGGCACGCAATAGCATGCGATGCGATTTCACGTCTGCATCGGATGGGTTTTCCCTTAATGTAGGGATAAACGTTTTGGTCTGTTTCATAAATAGTGCCACCTTTTTTATTTAAATTGCTACTTCTATAATACTAATCAAATTTAGCTTTGAACGCTAGTATTATTCATACAAAACGCTCAAAGCTGCCATTTTAAAACGTATTTTGTTTAAAAGAGATTCTACCTCTGACATAGGGTTGATTTCCATTGAGGGTCAATCAACCTGCTCGCCACCTAGTTAAATCATCTTAATTGTTTTTAGAAGAAGAATCGCTGGATATCATTCCATGTCACGACGACCATTAAGATCATCAGGAGGAGGATTCCGACGAAGTGAACCATACCTTCTTTTTGACGGTCGATCGGTTTTCCTCTTACTGCTTCAACAGCGAAGAATAGTAAACGGCCACCATCAAGTGCTGGTAATGGTAATAAGTTCATAATTCCTAAGTTGACGCTCAGCATTGCCGCAAAGTATAGAATATTATATAAACCGAAAGTTACGACCGTTTCAGTTGTTTTATAAATTCCTACCGGTCCTGATAAAGCGTCAATTGAGAATTGGCCGGTAACCAGTTTTCCGACAAGTTTTCCGATTGTAATAATCATGTTATACGTTTCTTCCACACCATACACTACGGCTTGTAATGGATTTTTTTCGATGGAACGCATAACACCGATTTGGCCATACGGTTGGCCGCCTTCTTGTTCCACAGCTTTCGGTGTAAGTTCAATGATTTCATTGCCCGCTGGACGTTCAACTTCGAATGTCACAGTTTTGTTCGGGTTATTGAAAATTTGCGTGGATAATTGTTCCCAAGTTGAAATCGGCTGACCGTTTACTTTGACAACCTTATCCCCATCAACCAAACCGGCACTGCTCGCAACAGAGTCGTCCACAACTTCGGCAATAATCGGTTCATCGGATGGAATCCCTTGAATCAGCCCGATAATCAGGAAGATGAAAAACGCTAAAATAAAGTTGAATAATGGACCTGCAAAAATGGCCATCGCACGAGCACCAACGGATTTTGAATTGAATTGGCGATCAAGCGGTGCAATCATCTGGTCCGTACCATTTTCAACGATGCTTGCTGTACGTGATACATTGTAGCGGATGAACTGATCATCCTCATCATAACCTTCAATCCAAAGTTCGCGTTCTAAATCCGCACGCTCCACTTCTAAAAAGATGACGTTCTGGTAATGTGTTTTTTGGTTGAGTATGATTTTTTCTACAATATTTTCTTCGTTCGTTATTAAAGCTACGCGGTAACCAGGCTGCAATTCTACCGTATCGGTATCTTCGCCGGCCATTCTTACATAACCGCCAATCGGCAATAATCGTAGCGTATAGACTGTTTCACCTTTCGTCATCCCAAAAATCTTCGGTCCCATACCAATCGCAAATTCACGCACCATAATGCCCGCTTTCTTTGCAAATAAGAAGTGACCTAGCTCATGGAAAAATACGAGTGAGCCAAAAATTAAAATAAAGGCTATAACTGTTTGCATAATCTCCCACCTTCATTGGAACTGAGCCGAGTATTATTTCGCTCAATCTTTTCTAGCAATCAAGCTCTTGAAAAAGGCACCGCTTGTACAAAGAGGGGATGTCCACCTTTTCGTTTTTCACGTCCGTTTTTCACACTTTACTATTTTACCATGCTTGCGACTGTTTTTCTCGTTTCACTGTCTACATGTAAAATAGTTGCTAAATCTGGCAAAGCGATATTGTTATGACTATTCATAATACGCTCAATACATTCTTCAATTTGTAAAAAAGTAATTTTTTCCTGTAAAAACAATGCAACAGCTGCCTCATTCGCCGCGTTCATTGCCGTTAAAATTGTACCGCCCATTCGCCCTGCATCATATGCAAGTTTTAATGCGCGGAAACGGTCAAAATCCACTTCCTTAAAATGAAGCTGTCCAATTTGGGCTAAATTTAAACGTTGGCCGTTTGAAAGCGGTAAACGGTCCGGGTAGCTAAGCGCATATTGGATCGGTACACGCATGTCCGGTGTTCCTAACTGTGCAATGACACTTGTATCCTCATATTCCACCATCGAGTGAATGATGCTTTCACGGTGCAGCAATACGTCGATATTGTCATAAGGCATATCAAACAGTACATGTGCCTCAATCACTTCAAGCCCTTTATTCATCATTGTCGCTGAGTCAATTGTAATTTTGGCTCCCATTGACCAGTTCGGATGATTCAGTGCATCTTTAACGGTTACTCCTACCAGCTCATCTCTTGTTTTATCACGGAATGAACCACCCGATGCCGTTAAAATAATACGCTCGATTCGTTTTTTATTTTCACCGTTCATCGATTGGAAAATAGCTGAATGCTCACTGTCTACCGGTAAGATCGGGGCATTGTATTTTTTCGCTTCCGCCATGACAAGATGGCCGGCTGTTACAAGTGTTTCTTTATTGGCAATGGCAATTGTTTTCCCCATACGGATTGCAGCGAGTGTCGATTCCAGTCCAACGCTGCCTAATACCGCATTGATAAGCACTGTCGAATCCGGATGTGTCGCAACTTCGACCAATCCTTTTTCGCCATATGTAAAGGAAACATGCGGGAACTCTTTTTGTAAAATGCCTGCCGCTTCCTCCGTTTGCATTGAAACTAATTCTGGTTGAAGTTTTTCTATAATTTCGCGGGACTTTTCAATATTTTGTCCGGCTGAAAATGCAACAAGCTTAAATTCGTTCGGATTTGCAAGTAAAATATCAAAAGTCTGCCATCCGATGGAACCTGTTGCACCTAATAAACTAATTTTTTTCACAATGATACGTCCCTTCTATGTCCTAGGAAAAGAAATGCAAAAAATGCAGTAATGGTACGACAAATAGTAAACTGTCAAAGCGGTCCAAAATACCGCCGTGTCCTGGAAGAATATTACCCGAATCTTTGACACCATAATGTCGTTTAATAGCCGATTCGACTAAATCGCCCATTTGACCAATAATCGATGCAATAATTGTTACAACGATTAATTGCAGCCAGCTTGATGCAAAAGGATACGTAAGCTGCATCGCAATCGCGAAAATAACTGCAATAACAATCCCGCCAATAAAACCTTCCACTGTTTTTTTCGGCGAAATTTCCGGCCATAATTTATTTTTCCCTAATTTGCGTCCAACAAAATAGGCACCGGAATCTGTTGTCCATACGACTAATAGCACAAACACGACATATTCCAAACCGATAAAACGTGTTTCGATAAAATAATGGAAACCAAGGCCGACATATAATGCCCCTAGCACGATGAAACCAATTTCATCAAACGTCATTTTATTTTTTACAAGTACAATATAAATCAGCAGTAATATCGCGATTCCATATACGATCATCAATAATGAATCATATTGGAAAAATTCAACGATTTTCAGTGACCAATCATTTGGTACAACCAATACGAATAATGCAAGTGTACCAATAATACCTGGAACAGATGCAATTGAAATTCCTTTCATTTTCAGCAATTCATAGAAACCAATGGCTGCGATAATACTCATTAAAATCGCAAATGGCGTTCCTCCATAAATTACGAATGGAATAAATAATGCTGCAGCAATTACTCCGGTAATGATGCGTTGTTTCAACTTGTTCCTTCTCCTTTCAGCCCCCCATAACGGCGGTTACGGTTTTGATACACAGAGATTGCCTCTTTTAAGCAAGCTTCGTCAAAATCCGGCCAATGCGTATCAGTGAACCAAAATTCCGTATAGGCAAGCTGCCATAGCATAAAGTTACTTATGCGCACTTCACCACTCGTGCGAATTAATAAATCGGGTTCAGGTAAATGAGCCGTCATTACATACTGGGAAATATGTTGTTCATTTAATTCGTCAATTGTAAGGTTTCCTGCTTCTACCTCTTTCAGAAGCTTTTGCATCGCCATTACAATTTCAGCACGCCCACCGTAATTCATCGCAAAGTTTAAGACTAACCCTGTATTCCCTGCAGTCGCCTCCATAGCCTTTTTTAAAGCAGATTGGGTATATTCCGGCAATGAATCCATCACACCGATCATTTCTACTTTAATATTTCGCTCCATCAGCTCTGGTAAAAAGGAATTTAAAAATTGCTCTGGTAAACGCATTAAAAATTCCACTTCTGATTTAGGACGCTTCCAGTTTTCCGTTGAAAACGCATAGAGCGTCAATACTTCTACTCCTAAATCACAAGCGCAACGTGTTATTTTTCGAACTGTTTTCATTCCTTCATGATGCCCTGCAACTCGAGGCATTGAACGTTTTTTTGCCCAACGTCCATTTCCGTCCATAATAATTGCAATATGGGTCGGGATATCCTCTCCCTTAACTAAGTCCACATTTTCACTACTGAATGATTGTTCTTTATTTGTATTTTTCCCAAAAAGTTTTTTAAACATAGTTAATACCCCCAACTGCACAAATCGGACTGTTTCCTTTTTTATCATATCAAAAAAGGGATAGCCTGTCCTTTTTATATAATGAACTTCTTTAGTATCTTAAAGAATAATTGTGCTTCTTTTAATCTTTCATATGTATTTTTTCCACAAATTATACTTTCAATTAGGGGGAACGGGTTCATGTGCATGTTTTTTGCTACAGCTATATTTCCCTAACAAATTTAAATTTTATCTATTATTGTAAAAAAAACGCCCTTATTAGCAGGACGTTTTAATCCATGTAAAGTTCATACATCGCCAGAAAAAGATTTCGCGCTAATGTGATCCACCAGCGCGAAGCAAATTAAAATTAAACTGTTAAAATTTCTTTTTCTTTTTCTTTCACTAACTCTTCAATTTTAACGATTGAGTTGTCTGTTAGTTTTTGGATGTCATCGTTGAAGCCGCGTAGTTCGTCTTCTGTGATTTCACCGTTCTTTTCTAATTTTTTCAGGTCATCGTTTGCATCACGGCGCACGTTACGTACAGCAACTTTTGCGTCTTCCGCTTCTTTTTTCACCTGTTTTACTAATTCTTTACGACGCTCTTCAGTTAATGCCGGTACAGCTAAACGAATGACATTACCGTCATTTGTCGGTGTAATCCCGATATCTGAACGCATAATCGCTTTTTCGATTTCACCTAAGATTGATTTATCATAAGGCTGAATAACTAAAAGGCGTGCTTCCGGTACAGAAATACCTGCCATTTGGTTGATCGGTGTTGGAGAACCATAGTAGTCCACCATAATACGATCCAATAGTGAAGCATTTGCTACACCTGCACGAATTGAAGCTAATTCACGTGAGAAAGCATTAATTGATTTTGTCATTTTTTCTTTTGCCTGATTTAATACTTGTTGTGTCATTACGCATCTCTCCTAACAACTGTTCCAATATTTTCGCCTAATGCGGCACGTTTAATATTACCTGGTTCTGATAAGTTGAAAACGACAAGCTTGATATCATTATCCATACATAATGTCGAAGCTGTAGAATCCATTACTTGTAAACCTTGCTGAATAACGTCTAAATACGTAAGTGTGTCATACTTAACTGCTTCAGAATCTAATTTTGGATCTGCAGAATAAACGCCATCCACATTATTTTTCGCCATTAAAATTGCATCTGCATTAATTTCTGCGGCACGTAAAGCTGCTGTAGTATCTGTCGAGAAGTATGGGTTACCTGTTCCCGCAGCAAAGATTACAACACGCGCTTTTTCCAGATGGCGAACTGCTTTACGTCGAATATATGGCTCTGCAACTTGTGTCATAACGATTGATGATTGAACACGTGTAGGAACACCCAGATTTTCCAATGAATCCTGTAATGCAAGTGCATTCATCACTGTTCCCAACATCCCCATATAATCTGCATTGGCACGTTCCATACCCATTTCAGCGCCGATTTTACCGCGCCAAATGTTGCCTCCGCCGACAACTAATGCGACCTCTACACCTAAGTCGATAACTTCTTTAATTTCTGCAGCGATCGATTTAATAACATCCGGTGAGAAACCGAAGCCTAATTCTCCAGCTAATGCTTCCCCGCTAAGTTTAATAACTACTCGTTTGTACTCTGACACACCCATAGTAGACCTCCGTTACTCATTTATTTAAAAGGAAATACGACGTAATTTTTATGTATCGTACTTCGCTTCATTCAAAAATAGATTTCTTTAAAAATAGGGAACACGCAAATGGTGCTCCCTACTGTTTGCTTAAATTAGTGTTAATTTAAGTTGTAATTTAATTAGTTACCTTTAACTTGGCTCATTACTTCTTCAGCGAAGTTATCTTCACGCTTTTCGATACCTTCACCAACTGCATAACGAGTGAAGCTTGTTACAGTAGCATTTAATGAGTTTACGAAGTCGCGTACTTTTTGATCTGAGTTTTTAACGAAAGCTTGGTCTAATAAACATACGTCTTCGAAGTATTTACCAAGACGGCCTTCTACCATTTTCGCTACGATGTTTTCTGGTTTACCTTCGTTTAACGCTTGCTCAGTTAATACTTTGCGCTCACGTTCTACTTCGTCAGCAGAAACTTCGTCACGAGAAATGTAAGTTGGGTTGATTGCAGCGATATGCATAGCGATATCTTTTGCAGCAGCAACGTCAGTAGAACCTTCAAGAACTACTAATACACCAATACGTCCGCCCATGTGTAAGTAAGAACCGAATGCATCTGCATCAGTTTTTGTTTTGATTTCGAAACGACGTAATGAGATTTTTTCACCGATTGTAGCAGTAGCTGTAGAAATTTGGTCAGCGATTTTCACGCCGTCTTTTTCTAATTCTAAAGCAGCTTCTACTGATTCTGGTTTCGCAGCTAATAATTGCTCTGCTAAAGAAGAAACTAAAATTTGGAACTTGTCGTTTTTCGCAACGAAGTCTGTTTCAGCGTTTACTTCTAAAAGAATCGCTTCATTACCGTTTTCTAAAATGTAAGTTGTACCTTCAGCAGCGATACGGTCAGCTTTTTTGCCAGCAGCAGCTAAACCTTTTTCACGTAGGAAATCGATTGCAGCGTCGATGTCACCTTCTGTTGATACTAATGCTTTTTTACAGTCCATCATACCTGCGCCTGTTTTTTCGCGTAATTCTTTTACTAATTGTGCAGTAATGTTTGCCATATTGAGTTTCCTCCTAAATATAATGAAAAAATTTATTTACACTATTTCATACTTTAAGCGATAAACCGCTATTTTTCAACGATTCATACATCTTCAAATTCATTTCTCAAAAAAAGGTGATAAGGGGTTCATCCACTTATCACCTTTTCTAACAGTGAATTACTCAGCTGTAGCTTCTTCTACTGCAGGAGCTTCTTCTTCACCTTGTTTAGCTTCTAATAAAGCGTCAGCCATTTTAGCAGTTAATAATTTAACCGCGCGGATAGCATCGTCGTTTGCAGGGATTACGTAATCAATTTCATCTGGATCACAGTTAGTGTCTACGATACCAACTAGAGGGATGTTTAATTTGATTGCTTCTGCAACTGCGATACGCTCTTTACGAGGGTCTACAACGAACATTACGTCCGGAATAGCTTTCATATCACGGATACCGCCTAAGAATTTAACTAAGCGCTCGTGCTCTTTTTTAAGTTGGATTACTTCTTTTTTAGGAAGTACAGCGAAAGTGCCGTCTTCTTCCATTTTTTCGATATCTTTCATACGTTGTACACGTTTTTGAATAGTACCGAAGTTAGTTAAAGTACCACCTAACCAACGTTGGTTGATGTAGTAGTTACCTGAACGTTCAGCTTCTTCTTTGATCGCTTCTTGTGCTTGTTTTTTCGTACCTACGAATAAAACTTTACCACCGTCTTGACCAACTTGACGCATGAAATCGTATGCTTCCTCTAATTTTTTAACCGTTTTTTGTAAATCGATAATGTAAATGCCGTTACGCTCTACGAAGATATATTTCTTCATTTTTGGGTTCCAACGGCGAGTTTGGTGACCGAAATGTACACCAGCTTCTAGTAATTGTTTCATTGAAATTACTGACATGAGTGTTTCCTCCTAATATGTTTGGTTTTTTTCCTCCGTATTTTTCATCTGCAACAAGCTACCCGTAGACTTACGAGCACCACTTACTACATCAAAATACGTGTGTATTGTTAACACCATTTGTAAATATATCATAATAGACTTTCAAGTGCAACTACTTTACGCATGAAACTTTACGAGGAGTTCAATTTCTGTTTTCCCGCGTTCCATCATTTTTGCAATTTCTTCAATTGTTTTTCCATTGCGGTAATGATGGATGACTTCCTGCTCGAACGTCATTTTCTCTTCTTGAACATCATTTTCTTCAGAAAGCGGTTCCGCTATTACTGTTGGTTCATCGTTTTTCTCCTCAACATGCTGCTGTGTTTTCTGTTTTTGATAGGCACTAGCTGCTTGCTTGACCGGAACGAATTTGCGCGGTTCTATTTCCTGTTCTTTTACCGGCTGCTCTTTTAAAGCGAGTGAAGACTCCTCTTTACGGGATGTTGCCTTTTTCTGAGGGACATCCGTTTTTTTCAACTCGCTGATTAGCCGGTCGTTTTCTTCTTTCATTTCCATTAAATATACACTTATCGCATTGTCCATTTCATTAATCAGTTCATTTTGGCGCTTTTCCAAATTCTTAAATTTAGAAAGTTTACTATATAAAAGAACAATTGCAAAAATCGTAATCATTTGGATAAGAAACAACGTAATTATAACTGCGATCATGTTGACTGCTCCTAGCCACTATAATCAAAAAGATTCCCTTTAAACGGGTGCTGCACTTTCTGATCTAGCTGTTCCTTATTTTTCTTGTTGTCCTGCATTTGCTCTTCCCCGCTTTGGGAAGCAGTTTCCTGCTCGTCATCATTGACTGTGTTCAAATGCTCTGTTTCATTGACGGATAATAGTTTGCGTTCCAATTCCCTGTTCAGTGCTTCGTTTGCATGCATTTGCTGCAGGATCGTGTTTTGTTGACGCTGATCCGCCATTTTCCCTGCCTCGAATGTTTTCGGAATCGCAATCTGCAACTCCAGACCTTTCAAGCTCATAACGCCGCCTCCTTACGTATTGATCATTTCCGAAGACAATAATTTACGTAATTTAAACAATGCTTTTGAGTGGATTTGCGAAATTCTTGATGTCGACAGTTCCAGTATTTCACCGATTTCGGTTAATGTTAATTCTTCCGAGTAGAACAGACTGATAACAAGCTGTTCTTTTTCATTCAGCTTTTTAATATTTTCAGCCAAATCGCCCAATAGCTCTACATGAACTGTTTGCTGCTCAGGTGTTTTCGTATTGTCATCACGGATAACAAAGGACTTGCCTTCCGATTCTTCCTGGTCCAGCTGCTCATTGATGGACAGCACATTCGAGAAAAAATGCTCCTGGAACGTTTGGTACACTTCTTCGACCGGCAAATTCATATGTGCTGCTACTTCTTCCGGTGTCGCATGGCGCATCAGCTTCTGCTCTAGTGATTCGATTTGCGATTCCAGCTTTTTTGCTTTTTCCCGCGCCGATCTTGGGAGCCAGTCCTCTTTACGTAAACCGTCGAGAATAGCACCGCGCACACGGAATGAGGCATACGTATCAAATTTTAAATCTCGGTTTATATCAAATTTATTCAACGCATCAAACAGCCCCATCATCCCAAGACTCATTAGGTCGTCTCTGGAAATGTTCTTCGGAAGCCCTACAGCAATACGCTGTACATGATATGATACGAGTGGTTTAAACTTTTTTATTAATAAATCGCCAGCTTCGGGATCACGGTTCTTTGTCCAACGAACCCATAATGATTGTTCGTCTCTATGCCTTTGTTCTGTCAAACATACCCACCCCTTTATTTGAAAAGTAACATTAATTGTCTTCATTATATCAAAAAGCCTTTTAATATACATTTAATCCAGTATTTCGACACAGTATTTCCTTATATTTCACTAAATAAAAAAGAGTCGGATTTACGACTCTTTTACCGTGAAAGGGATTCATCGCTTTGAAGCATCGAACGAACGACTTGTGCAATTTCTTCCGTATTCTCCTCTTCAACTTCCATTGCCGTATGTCCATTTTGCGGATCGGTCTCTGTTTTTGCCGTCTCTTTCGCAACTACAGCCAGTTCCTCTTCTGTCGGTAACATAACAGGTACTTCGGGTGTATAAAATACATAGCCGATGAAATAGCGGATCAGAAACATTAAACTAAATGCAATGACAGCAGCGACAAAAGCTGCACCGATCGTCGGCAGCGGCATCGCATAAGGATTTTGAATTGCAGCGATAAAATATACAGCGAATGAAAGTAGTGCTGCCCAAAAATTATAATATATTGAACCAAACATTAAATTTCACTCACTCCTTTATTGACAGTACGAACTTGAAGCATGCTCGTTTCAGGGTTAAATTCGATTGTACGACCGCTGTTTCCACCCGTGTCTTCAGCGACAAGCCGTATGCCCAGCTCTTTCAACTTCGCTTTTACAGCTTCCACATTTCTAGGTCCGATCCTCATGGAATCTTTATCTGACGTAAACTGGAACATTTGTGCGCCGCCCGCAATTTTTGCCTTCAACTTAAAGGGCTGCACACCTTCTTGTTTTAAAAGATCGACTAAAGCGGCAATTCCCGTATCGGCAAATTTTGCGGCATTCATTGTGGCCGTTCGATTTAAGCTGGAATCCGGCAGCATGACATGGACCATACCGGCAACTTTTTTGGAGTCGTCGTAAATGACTGCACCGACACAGGAACCTAATCCAGACGTACGAATCGTTTTAGGAATTTTCACGATATCCATTTGTGCAATGCCTACTTTAATCACTTCGTTTGAATTAATAACTATCATGTCGTAGGCACTCCTAATGCTTTAAAAATCGCTTCAAATGAATCGGGTTCAGGCAACAGGAAGAACTGTCCTTTTACCGCTTCATCATCAGACATCACTTCTTCATATATAGATGTGTTAATGACGATGACCGTATCACTTACTTGTGATAGTTCAATCAGTCCGATGCTAATAATCGCGCCAAACATATCAACACTTAGTCCCGGTACTGTCGGATAGATTTTAAGACCCGTAAAATCGGATAAGGCCGATAAATAAGAGCCGGATAAAATATTGCCCATTTCCTGCATCGCCGACAAGCCCAGTTCAGAATATGGTGGTGAGTGAAAGTCAAAAGTTTCGTCATGGATGAGACTTCGAATAAATCGGTTTGCCTGTTCAATCGGCAAAATGAAAAACATGCTTCCTTGAGCATCCCCTTCTATTCGAAGATAAATGCCGACAACAGCATTTTCCGAGCCGCCAGCGAGCTCCATCATTTCATTAAACGAGGCCATTTTCACATCGGGTACACGCATATCGATCTTTTTTCCCAATAAATTCGATAATGCTGTAGCCGCATGTGCAGCACCAATATTTCCGATTTCCTTTAATACATCTAAATGCATCGGCGTAATTTTTTCACTAAAGTTCATTTTCAATCCCTACTTTAATAGATTCCAGGCAAGCACGGCTTACCTGGAAAATTATTCATTGAAATTAATCTATCGGATTTAATACTTTATCTAAGTGAAGTAAAATTAATAAGCGGTTTTCCAATTTTGCGACACCTGCAATAAAATCTTCCTCTAGAGAGCCAACCACTTCCGGTTGCTGTTCAACGGAAGATGCATCAATGTCCAATACATCATTTGCTGAATCGACAATAAAACCGACTTCCATCGTTTCCAGTGTAATAATAATAATTCGGGTTGTTTCTTCGTTACCTGATACCGGCAAGTCAAAACGTTCACGTAAATCGATGACAGGCGTTACAACACCACGAAGATTAATGACACCTTTTACATAACGTTCTGTTTTCGGTACACGTGTAATATGCATTAACTTTTCGATTCCCTTTACGTGCGAAACAGGAATGGCATATTCTTTATCTGCTAATTGAAAAACAATTACTTTCAAGTTTTTTTGCTCTGTTGCATTCGTCATTCTTCACACCTCTTATCCTTTTACTTCATCAGTGCGTTACAGTCTACAATTAACGCCACTTTTCCGTTTCCTAAAATCGTTGCACCTGAAATCGCAAAGATATTCGTTAAGTAGTTACCTAATGATTTCAACACAATTTCCTGCTGACCGATAAATGAATCGACTACTAAACCAGCTAATTTATCGCCTTTGCGTACGATTACAACAGAATGGAAGCCATCATTTTTTTGTTCGGCACGCGGTACTTCAAAAATTTCTTCCAGGAATACAAGCGGCACAACTTTACCACGGAAATCGATTACTTTTTGATTATGAGCGTTCAAAATATCTGAATGACGGATAATCGATGTTTCAATAATAGATGATAACGGAATTGCATAAATTTCATTTTCGATTTCTACGAGCATCACTGAAATAATCGACAGTGTCAGCGGTAATTGAATTGAGAAGACCGACCCGACATTTTGAGTCGATTCAATCGAAATGTTGCCGCCTAATGATTCAATCGTTGTTTTCACAACGTCCAGACCGACACCACGGCCCGAAACATCTGAGATGACGTCGGCTGTTGAGAAACCGGAAGCCATAATCAACTCGTTGATCTGTTTGTCGGTCATTGTCAATGATTGCTCATGTGTAACAATTCCTTTAGACAATGCTTTTGCCAGCACTTTATCGCGGTTGATCCCTGCGCCGTCATCTTCAATTTCGATGAATACATAGTTCCCGCTATGATAAGCACGAAGTTCCACTGTTCCTTCTTCCGGTTTGCCTTTTGCACGGCGCACTTCAGGACTTTCAATTCCATGATCCACAGAGTTGCGGATCAAGTGAACTAACGGATCTCCAATTTCATCAATAACTGTGCGGTCAAGCTCTGTTTCTGCACCGACAATTTTAAGTTCGATTTTTTTATTCAAATCACGGGACAATTGGCGTACCATTTTCGGGAAACGGTTAAATACTGTATCTACCGGAACCATGCGCATCGTTAAAACGATATTTTGCAGATCTCCCATTGTACGGCTCATTCGTTCAACCGTTTCATTCAACTCCCCATGATTTACATCACCGGCGATCGATAAAAGACGGCCGCGATCGATTGCAAGTTCTTCAAACAAGTTCATTAGAATATCAAGACGTTCGATATTTACACGAATCGTTTTACTCGATGCATGCCCTGATTTACTATTGTTATTTTTAGCAGAAGCTGCTTTTTTAGGCTGTTCTTCAGAGACAGCAGTTACAGTTTCCTGTACTGCTGGCTGTTGCTGTACTTCTTCAGCAGGTACTTCAATTGCGGCAGTTTTCGTAACAAATACATCACGTTCGATTTTGTTGACAACAACGCGATCAACTTCCGATACTTTCATCAGCATCTTTTGCAAGTCTTCCGCTGGCTCTTTCGAAATAAAGGCTACATGGAATACACTATCAAACTGTTCTTCTTCCAGTTTATCTACCGTCGGAGTAGATTTGATGACATCCCCGTTTTTCTCCAGGATTTCGAATACCATGAATACACGAGCAGCTTTTAACAAGCAATCTTCACGCAAAGCAACTGTGATTTCATATGCATTAAATTCCTGTTCAGATGATTGAAGAATGACCGTTTTTTCAAAATCATCATAGGACAATTTCAATTCGGCTGTTTCAGCTGGCTGATTAGATTCATTCGCTACCATTGCAGCCGCAACTTCTTGCCCAGGTATTGGCTCTTCAGCAGATGCAGTTGCAGGTTCACCTGCTTCAATGCGCTTAAGCTTTTCGACAGTTGCTTGCACATTGCGTTTACCATCACCGCCATCTGCAATGTCGAATACCATTTCTTCTAAATGGTCGACAGATTCGAAAACGACATCCAAAATTTCAGCATTTACTTTGATTTTATCATTGCGGATTGCATCTAAAATATTTTCCATTTTATGTGTTAAGTCGGCTAAATCTTCAAAGCCCATTGTTGCTGCCATACCTTTTAAAGTATGTGCCGAACGGAAAATCTCTCCGACAATCGTTAAGTCTTCCGGATTTTTTTCCAATTCTAATAAGTGTTCACTGCACGCTTGTAAATGCTCTTTACTTTCTTCAATGAACATTTCCAAATATTGATTTAATTCCATTTAGAGGGCACCCCTTTTTAAGGCATATATTTCATAATTGTTTTGGCAATATCATCAACATCCGCCACTTCATCTACAAGCTGCGTTTCCACGGCAGCTTTTGGCATTCCATATACGATACATGTTTCTGCTGACTCGGCAATAGCCATGACATTACCTGTTTTTTTGAGCGACATTAGACCTTTTGAACCATCGTAGCCCATTCCGGTCATAATGACGGCAATTTTATCGAACTCCGAATACTGGCTGACATCTTCAAACATGACATCTACAGATGGGCGATGGCCTGCTCTTGGCGGTTCATGATCATCGAGAACGACAGCGAATGACGACCCTACTTTTCTTAATTTAAGATGGTAGCCACCCGGCGCAATATAGGCAGTCCCTTTTTGCAAAAGGTCACCCTGTTCTGCTTCTTTTACATGAATTTCACTTAATTGATCCAGTCTTGCTGCCAATGATTTTGTAAAACCGGCAGGCATATGCTGTACAATTAAAATCGGTGCAGCCACATTTGCAGGAATCTTTGTAATAACTTCCTGTAATGCTCTTGGGCCACCAGTTGAAGTCCCGATTAAAATGATTTTCTTCGAAGTTTTGCTCCACTCCGTTTTTTTAATCGGTACATCAATGTTAACGGTAGGTCTTGTCACACTACTTAATTTAGATTCTTCATTGTTAAATGGATGACGTATTGCCTGACTCACACCTGATGTTTTCTGGAAAGGTTTTCTCAGTTTCGAAACCGTTACTTTAGAAGCCCCTTCCACTTTTCGTACGAGTTCATCCTTAATTTTATGTAAATCCAATGAAATGGAGCCGCTTGGTTTTGCAACAAAATCTACTGCACCGTATTCCATTGCCATTAATGTATTTTCTGCTCCGCGCATTGTCGTACTGGAAAGCATGATTACAGGCAATGGATACTTATGCATAATTTCTTTTAATGCTTCCATCCCATTCATTTCCGGCATTTCCACATCCATTGTCACGACATCGGGCTTCAGCTGCTCGATCTTTTTAATGGCGTCTTTCCCATTACGTGCTGCCCCGATCACTTCAATATTCGGATGATCCGAAAAAAAATCGCTTATTAGCTTCCGCATAAAGGCGGAATCATCAACAACTAGCAGTTTAGTTTTCTGTAAGTTGCTCATTTACTCACGCCCTCTCGAAAAGATGTTTTTTAATTTTGCTATAAATTTTATAGATTCATTCGTTGCATGCACTTCTTTCAATTCGGCCTGCGCTGTTAAAAATTGATCAACAATTTTTAACAACGTTTTAGAAACCGGGGCATCAGGATACACGAGTGTAAATAACGCTTGCTGACGTACTGCTTGACGCACAACAGAATCTTCCGGCAGTGAGCCTAAAATCGTTACTTCTTTCTCCAAAAAACGGTGCATCACTGTTTTTAGGCGTTGTGTCGTATCTTGCCCTTCTTCGACTGTATACGCCCGATTGCCTAAAAGATAAAATTTCTTCATCGGGTCTCTCATATGAATAAATTTCATCATAGAATAAGCATCCATAATAGACGTCGGTTCTGCGGTAGAAATAACAATAATTTCTTCAATAGATGTTAATAGATCTAAAGACCAATCTACAACACCCGCTCCCATATCGAATAAAACAAAATCGTATTCTTTCTGTAATGTTTCAAAAGCCGAGACAAGACGGGCAAAAACTTCAGGAGACCATTCCATTAAAGACGACATTCCGGACCCGCCGGAAATATAGCTTACTCCTTCATTCGTTTCGCACAGTACTTCTTCAAGCGGTACTTGGCCATCCAGGTAATCCTTTAAATTGTATTTCGCAGAACTCCCTATGAGAATGTGTACATTCCCCATACCGATGTCCATATCTAAAACAACTACTTTTTTTCCTTTTTTTGATAATAGAGTTGCGAAGTTTGTCGTAAAGTTACTTTTACCTACTCCGCCTTTTCCACTAACAACTGCAATTGACCGCCCTGAACTATGTTCACTTCCAAGCATTTTCTGACGCAATTTTTCAGCTTGATCTTTCATCCGAATTCTCCTTGAAGAAAAGTTCTAGTAAATTATCACTATTTGGTTGTTCAATATCTTCTGGTACTTCTTGACCATTCGTATAATAAGCTAGTCCTTTATTATATTTAATCATTAAATTAAACATAGTGCCAATAGAATTTGTTTCATCAAGCTTCGTAAAGATAAATTTTTCAATATGCATGTTCGAAAATTGTTCAATAATTGATTCTAAGTCTTTTTGCTTAGATGTTAAAGATAAAACGAGGTAGGATTCTACTTGTTCGCTAAATTGTATTAATGACTTTAAATCTTCTACATATTTTGCTTCTTTATAGTTTCTTCCGGCTGTATCAATAAAAATTAAATCCAAATGGTCAAACTTTTTAATCGCTTCTGCATAATCTGCTGCATTATAAACAACTTCCACAGGTGCCTGCAGCAATGCGGCATACGTCTTCAATTGTTCAATCGCGGCGATACGGTATGTGTCTGTTGTAATAAAGCCGATTTTCTTCTTCTTTTCAAGAACTGCACGTGCTGCCATTTTCGCTATCGTTGTCGTTTTCCCGACACCTGTTGGTCCTAGCACATTAATGTATTTTTTCTCATATGAAATTCCGCTGATCGGCAAGTCATACAATTCTTTTCTTAAATAGTCCTTGGCAACTTCCTGCATATCGTTCCATGTGATTTGTTGGCCATGCCCGTTATAATACATAAAAAGCTCATCACTGATTTTTGTGATAAGCTCCTCTCCAAGTTCCTGCTCACGTAGAAAGTCGATAAAAGACAAGAGTTCATCAGGATATTGAGATTGTGTCGACATACGCTGCATCGATTGCATCATTGATTTTAAATCCGCAATCTCTTTGGCCAGGTTTTCAGGAATGACGCCAGCATCGTCTTGCGGAACTTTTTTGTACGGTTCCACAGACGAAGCAGTTTCGGTAATCCCTTCTTCTTTCAATTGCGGCGCAAATGTCGGCATGTCTTCAAAAGACGGCAATGAAGGTTTCTTTTCCATCTGGTCATATCCTGCCACGACTTCATAGCTTTTATTTTTTACTAATCCGAAAAACTTTTTCGTCACGACGACTTTCGAATTCAGAATAACCGCATCTTCCCCTAAATCGGCGCGAATTTGTTTCATTGCCTCAGCAATGGAAGGTGCATTGTATTTTTTCATCTTCATTCAACATTCACCACCCCTACACTTTGAATTTCAACGGCTGCATCCAATTCGTTATATGAAAGAATCGGTACTTGCGGGAAATAACGTTCTGTTAACTGTCTTATATAAAGTCGCACAGCTGGCGAACATAAAATAATTGGCGACTGTTCTGTATAGGAAACACGCTCCACTTCTTTTGCAATAGCTTCCAATACGAATTGCGACTGCTGCGGATCCATTGCTAAATAGTTTCCGTGGTCTGTTTGCTGTATGCTATCAGCTACAAGTTTTTCTACTTTTGCAGATACTGTGATAACTTTCAATGCTTGTTGACCATTAATAAATTGAGATGTGATTTGTCTAGCCAACGCCTGTCTCACATACTCTGTTAAAATATCAGGATCACTAGTAAGCTTTGCGTAATCTGCCAATGTTTCAAAAATGATTGGCAAGTTTCGTATAGAAACATTTTCACGCAATAGTTTTGCCAATACTTTTTGTACTTCCCCTATTGATAATGGTGTTGGAATTAAATCGTCCACTAAAATCGCATGGGTTTCGCGTAAGTGATCGATCAGCTGCTTCGTCTCTTGACGGCCAAGCAGATCGTGGGCATTTGCACGGATAATTTCGGTTAAATGTGTAGAAACAACACTCGGCGGATCAACTACTGTATAACCGAACATTTCGGCATCCTCTTTTACTGCTTCTGTAATCCATTTTGCAGGCAATCCAAATGACGGCTCGATTGTATCAATACCATCGATTGAATTATCATCCCCTGGACTCATTGCCAAATAATGATCAAGCAGTAATTCGCCTCTTGCCATTTCATTTCCCTTAATTTTAATTCGGTACTCATTTGGCTGAAGCTGGATATTGTCGCGGATTCGGACAATCGGTATAACAATACCGAGCTCCAATGCAAGCTGACGGCGGATCATAACTACGCGGTCCAATAAATCCCCGCCTTGGGCCGCATCCACTAACGGAATCAATCCGTACCCAAACTCGAATTCGATTGGATCTACATTCAATAGATTAATAACATTTTCCGGACTTTTCATCGTATCAGAAGCAACTTCCTCTTCGAATTCCATAATCTCTTCCGGTGTTTCCTCTTTTTTGCGATCCATCAAGAACGCGCCAGTCGCTAATGCTATCGCAATCGGAATTGTAATCCAGTCTGGAATCGGTGTGAATAATCCGAGCAGAAGAATTGTACCTGCAGCGACATAAAGCAGTTTTGATTGAGCAAATAATTGTGCTGTAATATCTGAACCAAGATTTCCTTTAGAAGCGGCACGTGTTACAACAATCCCTGTTGCAGTGGAAATTAGTAATGCCGGGATTTGCGATACTAGTCCATCACCGACTGTCAGCATTGAATACTTCGATGCTGCTTCACCGAAACTCAGCTCCATCTGAACCATACCGATTATCATACCGAACAGTAAGTTAATGCCGACCATAATGATAGAGGCAATCGCATCCCCTTTAACGAATTTCGTCGCACCATCCATCGCTCCATAAAAGTCTGCTTCTCCGGATACTTTTTCACGACGTTCGCGCGCTTCCTTTTCCGAAATCATTCCGGCGTTTAAATCTGCATCGATACTCATTTGCTTACCAGGCATCGCATCCAAAGTAAAACGCGCAGCAACTTCCGCAACACGCTCCGAACCTTTTGTAATAACGATGAACTGGATAATAACTAATAATAGGAAAATAACTAAACCTACTAAAATATTACCGCCTGTTACGAAATTACCAAATGTCTCTACTACTTTACCTGCGTCACCTTCCGCTAAAATCGCACGTGTCGTAGATACAGACAATGCCAGACGGAACAACGTTAATAATAGAATGACAGTTGGGAAAATCGAGAAATCGAGCGCTTCCTTCATATTCATTGAAGTTAATAACACGAGCAGCGCAAATGTAATATTTATAATAATTAAAAAACTGAGTAGCCAATGTGGAAGAGGGATAATGAGCATCGCTACAACCATGATCACTGCAGCTAAAACCCCTATGTCGCGTATTTGCATTGTTGTCCCTCCTGAAATCTATGTCAAATTTTGCGTTTAATCCGGTATACATATGCAAGAACTTCGGCAACTGCTTTGAAAAACTCTTCCGGTACAGCCTGTCCGATTTCAACCTGGTCATACATCGCACGGGCAAGCGGACGATTTTCTACCATAATGACATCATGTTCTTTTGCAATAAGTTTAATTTTCTGTGCGACAAAATCGGTGCCTTTTGCAACAACTTTTGGCGCATCCATCATATCTTCGTCGTATTTTAGCGCAATGGCGAAATGGGTCGGGTTTGTAATGACCACATCTGCAGCAGGTACATCCTGCATCATTCTGCGCATTGCCATTTCACGTTGACGCTGTTTAATTTTCGACTTGATCAGCGGGTCGCCCTCTGCATTTTTATGTTCATCTTTAAGATCCTGTTTTGACATCTTTAATTGCTTTTCATATTCATACCGTTCATAAATATAGTCAAACAATGCAATGAATACGAGCATAATCGATGCAGCAATTCCCATGATGGCCGACAAGTATGCTACGGTGGCCAAAATTTGCGCTGGACTATGTAAAGCAAGCGACAATACATCTTCTAAATAGACAATAATGACAACAGTTGTCACAGTCCCGATCAACGTAACTTTCAATAATGATTTAATTAAATTGACGATTGCTCTAACAGAAATTATCTTTTTGATCCCTTTGATCGGATCCATTTTTTTTAAATCTATTTTTAATGTTTCTGTTGTAAAAAGTAAGCCAAACTGAAAAAAGTTAGCTCCAATACCTGCAATTATGGCAATGACCATAATCGGCAGAACGATAATTGCCATTTCTTTAATGGATTCAACATACATATCCATTACGGTTTCAGCGTTCAGCGTTTCAATTAACATATTGCGGTTAAGTGCTTGCAGTAAAAAACCCTTCATACCTTCGTACATGAATGGTGCAAAGAAAAGTAAAAAGAAAAATGACAATAACAGTAATACGGCGGCAGTGACGTCCTGACTTTTTAATACTTGTCCTTTTTTTCGTGAATCCTGCCGCTTTTTCGGTGTTGCTTTTTCCGTTTTCTCACCAGCAAAAAACTGTAGGTCAACGTTGATTAATAATTTTATGTCCATGTTAGCCACCACCTAAAATAACCATTAAGTCACGTAAAGAAATAATCATAAATTCAATTAGCTCCTTCATAACTCCTACTAATACAGCCATTGTCACCATCAATACAAGAAACCCTACTACAATTTTGATTGGGAATCCGATTACAAATATATTCATTTGCGGCACCGTTTTCCCTGTAATTCCTAACGCTAACGTTACTAAAAATAATGTTGCAACTATTGGAGCTGACATTTGAAATGCAATGGCAAAAACAGAAACAAATATTTTTATAATAAACAATGCGGTCCCTTCTTCACCGAAATTCGGGAAAAACTGGTCCATCGGCATAAACTGATAACTATAAAAAATCCCATCTAAAATTAGATGATGACCGTTAATTGAAAGCAATACTAAAAGCATTAAAAAGTTTAAAAACTGACCCATTAACGGCGACTGTGCGCCTGTTTGCGGATCGATAATATTCGCCATCGCAAAACCCATCTGGAAATCGATAAATCCCCCGGCTATTTGAACAGCGGAAACGATAATCATTGCTGCCAATCCCAGCATAAGACCGATAATGGCTTCTTTTAAAACGAGCAGCAAGTAGATAGCATTAATTTCAAACGGTTCAATATTAAACGTATAATACATCATCCATGCTAAAGCGACAGCCAAAATTATGCGCACTTGCTGTGGTATTGTACGATATGAAAATAAAGGGACGGAGACAAAAAATGCAGAAACACGTACTAAAATTAATAGCAGTATTGATAAATTCGGTAGTAATTCCGTCATCTTCTCACCCAATATACCGAACTAGGTTATTTAAAATGTCATGAAAGTAGTCCGTCATTTTGCTGATCATGAACGGACCAAAAAAAATAATCGCCACTAATACCGCTACGATTTTAGGTACGAACGCCAATGTCTGTTCTTGAATGGAAGTTGTTGCCTGAAAAATACTGACTATTAAACCGCTGATAAGTGCGATTAATAGTAAAGGTCCCGAAACTATCAATATCGTGAATACTGCATTTTCTGCAATTGCAATGACCATTTCCTGTGTCACTTTATATCATCCCCTAAAAACTTTGAAGTAAAGATTTCATCACTAAATACCAACCATCGACGAGTACAAATAATAAGATTTTAAATGGCAGTGAAATCATTACTGGAGGCAGCATCATCATCCCCATTGACATCAGTGTACTTGCGACTACCATATCAATAACTAAAAACGGAATGAAGATCATAAAGCCCATTTGAAAAGCTGTTTTAATTTCACTTAACGCAAATGCGGGTACGAGCAGCGTCATCGGAATTTCCTCAATGGAATCCGGATACTCTGCCTGATTATATTCGATAAAAAGTTCTAAATCCTTTTGCCTTGTATGCTGAGACATAAATTGTTTGAACGGAATCGTCGCACGTTCATATGCCTCTTCCAAATTAATTTCTTCATCGAAGAGTGGCTGTAATGCCTGCTCGTTTACTTGCTGTAAGGTAGGAGCCATAATAAAGAATGTAAGAAACAGTGCCAATCCGATAATTACTTGGTTAGGGGGCATCTGGTTCGTAGCAAGGGCTGTCCTAGTAAATGACAGAACGATAACGATACGCGCAAATGACGTCATTAAGATTAATAGACTCGGCGCTAAAGATAGAACAGTTAACAGGAATAATAGTGTAACTGATGTGGAAACATTTCCCGGATCACTTTCAGAAAACACGGAAAGAAGTTCGTTCATCGATCATCACGCTCCTGTTCCTTCCAACGCTCAAGTTCATCACGTCGTTGCTGCTTGATTTTGCCGATTTTTTCATTGAACATGTCATTGAATTTAGGGCTTTCCGAAATATCCTGATGGCGTTTTTTTTGTGAAAATCTATTAATTAACTGAGCAATATATGGTGAAGTATTCACCATGCTCTGTTTATTTTCAATTTGATTTAATAAATGGTCGATTTCTTCTTCGGATTCGATTTCCTTCAGTAGCTGAATGTTATCGCCGACACCAACTACATAAACTCGTTTACCAATTAACAGTAATTGTACAGACTTTTGCTGTCCTAAAGACAATCCACCGATATTTTTAATAACGGCGTTTTGTTGATAGTTAAAGTTACGCTTGTTTAAATACTTTAAAATGAACAATAATAGCCCGATAACAAAGACAAGTGCTATTAATACTTTCAGATATTCCCAAAATCCAACACTAACGGATGCCGAGTCAGTTTGTTCTGCGTCGGCATCCGGAGTACTCTCATCTGAATTTTTTTCTTCTGAACATACTTCAGGGTTTTCATTACAGTTTTCGTATACGTTACTTACCATCGCAAAAGTTCCATTTGAGATTGGTGCAAATAATGCCGTCATCAATACAATTCCAACAGCGATCCAAAATCGAAATGATTTTTTTGCTCTCATCAGATCAACCTAAAGCTTTTTGAATCGCTTCGATTACGCGATCTGCTTGGAAAGGCTTTACGATAAAGTCTTTTGCACCTGCTTGAATCGCATCGATGACCATAGCTTGTTGGCCCATTGCTGAACACATAATCACTACCGCATTTGGATCCGTGCCTTTAATTTCTTTTAATGCAGCAATACCATCCATTTCAGGCATTGTAATATCCATCGTTACTAAATCCGGACGTAATTCATTGTACTTTTCAACCGCTTGAATTCCGTCAGCAGCTTCTCCTACTACTTCATAACCGTTCTTCGTTAAAATATCCTTGATCATCATGCGCATGAATGCTGCATCGTCAACAATTAAAATCCTTTTAGACATAATCTGATTCCTCCAATTAAAACTATCTAATGTTGTTCAAGCGATCTGCCTGACTTAAAATATCTGTGATTCGAACACCGAAGTTCTCATCAATTACTACAACTTCACCTTTTGCAATTAACCGACTGTTTACTAAAATATCAACAGGTTCACCTGCCAGCTTATCTAATTCAATAATCGATCCGCTTGATAGTTCAAGTATTTCTTTTACTGAACGTTTAGTACGTCCCAGCTCGACTGTTACCTGCAATGGAATATCAAGCAGCATATTTAAATTGCGTGCTTCTGCCTGCGTAATATTTGCCGATTCGAAGCTTGCGAATTGAGCTTGCTGTACATTTGCCGGTGGTGCTGTGTAAGCAGGCTGCTGGTAAACAGGCTGCTCATATACAGGTTGCTGTTGCTGATACGCTTGTTGCTGCACCGGCTGCTGTTGGTAGACCTGCTGTTGTACGGGCTGCTGAACCGGTTGTTCATACATCGGTTGCTGTGCAGTCGGTTGTTGTTCCTGCTGCATTGGCTGCTGTTGTGTCGGCTGAACTGGAGTTGGCTCCACTGTTGTTATTGCAGTAAGAGGCTCATCAGTTTCTCCCATTAATGACTTTACTATCTTTTTACTAAACTTTAAAGGTAGTAATTGCATTAAATTCGAATCTATTAATTCACCGATACGCAATCTGAATGAAATTTTGACTAATAATTCATCTGTAGGTATCGTGTCAGTGCCCTCATTTTGGGAAATATTCAGTAAATCTATTGTCGGCGGTGAAATATCAACCTTTTGGTTAAATACTGTTGACATAGAAGTCGCAGCTGAACCCATCATCTGATTCATCGCTTCCTGAACAGCACTCAACTGGATTTCACTTAATTCAGGTCTTGGATTTACACCATCCCCGCCCAACATTAAATCTGCGATAATCGCTGCATCCGATTGTTTGATGACAAGCATATTCATTCCTGAAAGACCCGTTGTATACTCTACTTGAACCGCTACATACGGGTGCGGGAATTCCTGTTCTAAACGGTTGCGATTAATCATTGAAATACTAGGAGTTGTAATATCAACTTTTTGGCCAAGCAATGAAGATAAAGCAGTTGCCGAACTGCCGAACGAGATATTCCCTACCTCACCTAATGCATCAATTTCTATTGGAGTTAAGTGATCCTCAACTTTAATTTCTTCTTCCGAATCTGCTGGATTTGCAGAAAAATCCTCCAGCGTTTCGCCCCTTAATAGAGCCTCAATTTCTTCTTGGGAGAGCATTTCATCACTCATCTTCGTCTCCTCCTTTCAAAGGGTCGATAATTTGAACAGCCATTCTATTATTCAATTTCCCTGGCTGAACGGTAAATTTCGGTAAACTGCCGACTTTCAGTGTTAATGGATTTTCTATTTTTTGATTTAACGGTATGACATCACCGACAGCCATTGTCAGGAAATCTTCAATGGTAATGTCCGCCGTTCCTAGCTCTGCAATAACCGGCAGTTTCGCCTGTTTCACACGAGTTTCAAGCATTTTCGTTTGTTCCGGAGATATTTCTTTCGTATTCGTCTGCATCCAGTAGCGAACAGATAAATTCGGAACGATCGGTTCCAGTACAACATGCGGAATACAAATATTGATCATCCCTGTTGTTTCTCCGATAACTGTATTGAACGAAATGACAACAACCGTTTCATTTGGCGAAATCATTTGTAAAAACTGTGGATTCACTTCCAGTTCCACAAGCATCGGATCAATTTCTGCAACGTTATCCCATGCTTCACGCAAATTATCAAAAGAACGTTCAAATAAATTCGTCATAATCTTTGTTTCAATTTCAGTTAAATTATCAACATTGCTATGACTTCCGCCTGCCCCGCCCATCAATCGATCAAGCATGGAATAGGCAATGTTCGGATTGATCTCCATTAAAATATTGCCATCCAAAGGTGGAACCTCAAATACATTGATCAATGTCATGTTTGGGATTGAACGAACAAATTCTTCAAACGGAATCTGATCCACAGATGCAACTGTAATTTGGACATAGCTTCTTAACTGTGCAGAAAAGAATGTTGTTAACAGTCGCGCAAAGTTTTCATGTATACGGGTCAAACTTCGGATTTGGTCTTTTGAGAAGCGCAGAGCCCGTTTAAAGTCATATACTTTAACTTTTCGTGTCTCATCTTCTTTTTTTATGTCTTCAGCAGACATTTCTCCGGTCGATATCGCTGAAAGAAGCGCATCGATTTCGGATTGCGACATTATATCTCCTGCCATTTGCCCACCTCCATTTCAAAAATTAAAATTGTGTAGTACTGATGATTACTGAAGTACGTATGAAGTAATATACACTTGCGTAACTTCCCCTTCTTGCATTAACTCATTTAATTGAGCTTTAATTGCATCCTGGAATGTAATTTTACCTTGTTTGCCTTCTAAAGCTTTCTCTTCCATTTCAGAAAGTTCTTGAATTACGATGTTTTTCACTTGGAAATCTCGTTTAAACAATTCTTCGCCTGCTTTTTTATCTGAAGCCTGAATTTTCAAAGTAATTCGGACGAAACTTCCATCTGCCAAGTTCGTTGTGATCTCTGGAATGTCTACCGATGACTCGATAATTTCATCAATTGTTGGTCCATCCGGCTTCTCTTTATCCATCTGTGTCAATAACACAACTACGATAACACCGAATAATGTAATCGTCACTAATATAATTAGCATAATTGTCAATAATTTATTATTCTTCATCTTCTTCACCTCTAAGATGCGGGTTCGATAAAACTTGGACATGCTGATAGAATGTCTTCACTTTTTGCCGCACCTGTTCTTCAGTCTCTAACACAATGAATTTACGTCCAGTCGTCAGCGTAATTTGGGTGTCCGGAAATGCTTCAACTGTTTCTATGTATAAAGCATTTAAAGTAAATGCTTTACCATTAAGGCGAGTCACCTCAATCATTGAAATAGGGCCGGACCTGTAGCTGAGAGCCGGCCCGCCCCCCTTCTATAGTGAATTTTCAATGAGTTCCTAATGAATTTGAACTATCGTTTCAAGTTAACAAGCTCTTGTAAAATTTCATCAGAAGTTGTAATAATACGAGAGTTCGCCTGGAACCCGCGCTGTGCAACAATCATTTCCGTGAATTCTTCCGAAAGATCTACGTTCGACATTTCCATGAAGCCAGAGTTGATTGAACCGATCCCTGCTACTGTACCTACCTGAACATAACGATCCCCTGAGTTCGCAGTATCACGGAAATAGTTTGAACCTGTTTTTTCTAAACCAGATGCATTTGCAAATTTCGCCATCAATAATTGTCCCGCATACATTAAATCTCCTTTATAGTCGACATAACTTACAGAACCGTCTTGACCAATACTCATACTTTGAGCTGTTGTTGGAATTCGAATAGTACCTAACTCACCATCTTCAGGAGTAATTACACCATCCACATCTAAATTAGCTCCTTCTTCTCCAGACGCATTATATCGATCATCAAAAAGGATACCTTCGTCTCCAGCCTCATCAACTGAATAATTATCCGCTCGAACACCGACTAAATATTTCCCGTCTCCATTTACTAAATAACCATTACGGTCCATGTAGAAGTTACCGGCACGTGTGTATAAGACATTTGAAAACGCATCCTCGCCCACTTCTTGAATAATTCCATCAACATCTGGTGCTGTACCATCTGCAACCATAAAGAATCCATCACCTGAAATTGCTAAATCCAGTGTACGACCTGTCGTTTGCATTGACCCTGCATTGTGAATAGTATCAATAGCAGCAAGTTGTGATCCTAATCCAACCTGAATCGCATTTACCCCCCCGCGTGTTGCTGAAGGTGCAGATGCGCCTGCCTGTGTTTGTGAAATTAAATCTTTAAAAATCGTACGCTCTTTCTTATAACCGTACGTATTAACATTTGCAATATTATTCCCGATCACGTCTAATTTTGTCTGAAAGTTTTTTAACCCTGAAATACCTGAATACATTGAACGTAACATGAAATGTCGTTCTCCCTTCGTTTCTCAAATCTGTTTTTTAGTTCAGTCGTATCGATCATTCAACGACTGTAGGCTTCCTTACTTCTGAAGGTCCGGCCTATAAAAGGATTGTTCCATCAATATTGGTAAATAGTTGCTGTTTTGCTTCATTGCGATCCAATGCCGTAATTACCGTCGCATTTTTTGCACTTACAATTAACGCCGCCTGATCTAACAGGACTAACGGCTGCTTCACACCTTTATTTTTTGCCTCAAACACTTTTTCGGAAATTTGCTGCCATTCACGATCGGATATGGAAATATTCCGTTCATTCAATCGCTCTGACGCATGTTTGCTAATTTTTAATTCATCACCGGTCGCCTGCTTTAAATGGTCCATAAAAGACTGCTTTGATACTTGCTCAGTATTTTGCTTTAGTAGCGGCTTTATCGGTGGATGGTAAGGGATCTGTTGAAGATTGACTCTGTTCATCAGCCCCACCTCTTATTCTGTTACATTTTCAGTTTGGGTTGTTTGAGAACTCAATGTAAATTGGTCTTTCGTTAAACGGGAACCATCATTTAAAATGTATTCGATATTCACATTATTTGTTTTAATCGCTTCAATAATTGCCTCAATGACTTGGTCACCATTTGTATATTGAACTGTCTGTCCGATCAGCTGGCTTGCTTCCGCTAATGGATTCCCTGCTGGAACTGCGGGCTCTGAAGTACTCGTACTTCCAAGAATTGATGAAATATTGCCTGGTCTAATTTCCTTGCCATCAGCCAGGACAAACACAGCCTCACCATCCACAAACTTTAACTCCTGAATAGCGCCTGTTCCTTCGTTGTAGATTGGTTTGTTGTCCGCATCCACTTTGTCCGTAAGCTCATGCCACTTCACTTCTTTGCCGACAAATGTTGAATAATTCATTAATTGTGATTGCTGCTGTGATTCAAGTAAATTTTCCATCGCTTTGGTCATATTTTGCATTTGCTCAAGGGAAGAAAACTGTGCCATCTGTGAAATAAATTCTTTATCATCCATTGGGCTTGTCGGATCCTGGTTTTGCAATTGTGTAATTAATATTTTCAGAAACGCATCTTTTCCAAGTGCCCCGTTATCTTGTTTATCCGTTATTTTGAAATTCGCATTATTGGCCTGTAAAAAATAATCATTAGAAATTGAGTTTGCCACTTATTCTACCTCCTCACTTAATAGATCTTTAAATGAAACATTTTCTTCTTCTGGTGTATCTTCATTATTGTCACGCTCTTCTTCATCATTTTTGCGGAAGAAGTTATTAAAGAAGTTTTGATCACGCGCATTTCGATCCGCATCCTGTAGAGACTGGGCAACATCGATTCGTTCCATTTGAATATTTTGAGAGACGAAACCGGCTTTTAATTGGTTAATATTATTTTCCAGTAATTCTTTCCCCATCGCTGTTGTCGCCAATAACCGGGCTGTCATGACCCCATCTTTTTGAATTAATTCAATTCGAATTTGACCAAGGTTTTCCGGAAACAGTTTCAGGAATAATTTCATATTGCCTGGCTGTCCTGAAAGCTGGCTGCGATTGATCAAGTTTTGAATTTCTTTTATTAATGCATCCGACTGTGCCGGCTTTTCCGCAGGTAATGTCAAGGTAACTGTTTTAGTCTGTGTTACTTGCTGCTGTATATTGCCTGTTGTTTGGGTATCCGTTTCAACTTTTACAGTCGTCTGTTGGGTTTGAGCAGTCTGTCCTTGCTGCACTACTTGTTGGAAAGTCGTAGTTTTCGTCGTACTCTGCTCTGTTCCTGCTAATTTTTGAGTTTCATTCGACAATGCCAGCAATGCCTCTTTTAAACTGTTTAACTGGACTTCCTGTTGATAGACCGTATCGACTTTACTTCCTGCCAATTGAGCTAACTTTAACAGCTGGACCATTTGCTGCAATTCTTTAGGCTGCACATTGTTTTGCTCAGGCTTCTGTACAGCCGCCATTACTTCATTTAAAATATGCGGTGCCTGCTCTATTAGAGACCAAATATCCGTAATTTCCTGTTTTGTGTCTCCTAATAACTTTTCAATAATTTGACTTAACTCCGCTTTTGTCATTCCTAAAAGTTCCGTTAAATTATCCAATGTCATCAGTTCGTCTATTGCAACCGGTGTACTTTCTTCACCTACTAATGCAAATAGCCCTGTCTCATCCAATTCCACACCTAATTGTTCGAGTAGACTTTCCAGTGAATCCTCTTCTAAAATGCCGGCCATTTTTTCAACTAGCGGCGGTTCTGATACTTCAGGTTGCTTAGCAGTCGGAGTAGACGACTTTGAGATCATTGAATTAAAAACACTTCCAAATGCTTTTGAATCCGGCTTTTCTGTTTTTACTGTATTTGGCTGAAAATCCTGCTTCGGCATTTTTACCGTTTGTAACATTGCTATATTCATTTATTACACCTCCCTCCATTCAAGGACTATTGCTGTGATAAAAGTTCTGTAAAGCGGGCTGCATCTGCAGGCTCCATTTTTGCAAAAATAGCTGACAATGTATCGGGTTTCATCTCCGACATAATCCGCACACTTTCCGTGTCACTCATTTCAACTAATATAGGTGCCGCTTTTCTTGCAGACATTTTTTCGAAAGTAGACAAAATTTCTTTGAATTCTTTTTTCGACTCTTCCTGATCTCGCTGCAGTTTTTCAATTTCAAACAGCAATCGGTCCTGCTCAATTAGAAGCTCTTCCTTTTCGGTCGCTGATGCATCGATTTGTGATTGAAGCTGTGAAATTTGCGCTTCTTTTTCTTGAATTTCCGCTTGCAGCTCCACTACTTTTTGTTCATTTATTGTGCTGTTTTCTACTACTCCCTCTTTTTCATCAGAGCTGATAAATGGAATCTTATCAATTGCCTCATCTGCCATTTTAAACACGTTATATTCCGTCATAGTGGTAATAACCAATAAAATTGCGATGAGAAACATGAACGGGATTAAAAATAGGTAGAAAAACTTTTTGAAAAAACCTGGAGATTGGCTTTCCAATTCCATTTCTTCCACTTTTTCCCTCGTATTTTTTATTCTTTTTGCCACGGAATCACCTGATTTCCTTCTTGTAATACGCAATTGTCGAAAGCTCATCTAACTGAATTGCTTCTATATGAAGTTGATCTTCCAAGAATCTTTCATGATCTCTTTCACGCATTTTTTCATATTTACGTACTTCCAAACTTTTTTCCAATAATTTTTCTTCGTACCAATTCATCTTGGCCCGTGCCTGCATTACTTTTTGCTGTGCATCCTCGATTGTTTTTTCCATACTATCGATAAATTTCGAATAATGGTTGATTTCATCGATGGAAGACCCGACCTTTAACCGTTCTTGCTGATACTCGATTAAATCTTCCTTTTTCTTTAACAGGTCATACAGCTTTGTAGCAATTTCTTCAAACACTTGCACCGATTCTTTAAAAGCCAGTTCCGATTCCGTTTTTTCCTGATCTTTAACGACAAGAATTTTTTCGAAGCGATAATTGTATTTCATTGTTAACGGGCACCACCATTCGATAAAGCGATAATTTCATTGACAGTTTGATCGATCGAAATTTTATCTTTGTATCCTTGCTTTAAAAACTGTGTAATGAGCGGCTCATACATAATCGCCTCATCGATTTCTTTCGATGTGCCGCGCTTATATGCTCCGATATTAATCAGATCCTCTGATTTTGAATAGCTGTAGTATAATTCCCGCAAGCGGCTTGCTGCACGAACATGCTCAGGCTGTGCAATATGGTTCATCAGACGACTAACGCTTTTTAATACATTAATCGCCGGATATTGTCCTTTGTTGGCAAGATTCCGGTCCAGTACAATATGACCGTCCAAAATCCCCCGCACTGCATCCGCAATTGGTTCGTTCATATCATCACCGTCTACAAGCACTGTATAAAATGCGGTAATCGTTCCATTAATATTCGTCCCTGACCGTTCCAGCAATG
Organism: Solibacillus sp. FSL R5-0691; assembly: GCF_037974225.1. GTDB lineage: Bacteria > Bacillota > Bacilli > Bacillales_A > Planococcaceae > Solibacillus. The sequence continues at coordinate 968,588 of NZ_CP150231.1, read as the reverse complement.
TTGGTAATATTGCAAAAACGGAAGGTGTGTAACCTCTTGTTGCAGGCGGTTCACCAATTGCCAGTCCAACTTCACGCTGTGCCATCGCAACACGTGTTACGGAATCCATCATTAACATGACGTTCTTGCCGCGGTCCCTGAAATATTCAGCGATAGCGGTTGCGGTAAATGCCGCTTTAATCCGCATTAATGCAGGCTGGTCACTAGTAGCTGCTACGACAACCGACCGTTGTAAACCTTCCGGACCCAAATCGCGTTCGATAAACTCCCGCACCTCGCGTCCACGTTCTCCTACAAGGGCAATCACATTAATATCCGCTTCCGTGTTTCGGGCAATCATCCCAAGCAATGTACTTTTTCCGACACCCGATCCTGCAAATATACCTACACGCTGACCGCTGCCGACCGTTAGCATTCCGTCAATCGCCTTTACCCCTACTTCCAGCTGGTCGTTAATCGGCGGACGGCTTAAAGGATTGGGCGGCTCTTTTTCAGTTGGGACTGTCGTTAATCCTTTTGGCAATGGCTGCCCATCAAACGGGTTGCCCATCGCATCAAGCACTTTTCCAATCAGTTCCGGACCTACTTTCACTTCAAGCGGCGAGCCTGTCCCCTCGACAAGACAGCCAATGGAGATTTCCTTCAATGAAGAGTACGGCATTAAAATAACAATTTCATCTTTAAATCCAACTACTTCCGCCAGCATCACTTGCGGTCCATTTTTCGATGTTTGGATATGGATTTTACAAACGTCCCCGATGGAACTTTCAGGACCTTGGGACTCAATCATCAAGCCGACAACTCTCGTCACTCTACCATACTTTTTAAATGTATTAAGATTAGGAATTTGTTCAACTAATTGAGCCATTTTCATCCTTATCATTCCTTACTTTCGATTAGTTCGTATAACTGTCTGCGAAGCTCCTGCAATTGTTCGTCAATTGAAATGACGATGCGTCCATGATTTGTTTCAATATAGCTTTCCGTATCCAGCAGATCTTCATTGACAAATATCATAAACGGAACATTTACCGGGAACATTTCCGCCAGTTCCTCTTGCTGTTCTGTCACAATCGGATGGTATTTCGGTGATACATATAATTTAACTTCTTTCATTTCACGGGCTTCTTTTAGACCACGTCGCACAATCGACACGAATATTTCCTCGTCACGGTCAAGTGATGTATGAATAATGCGTTCAGCAGCTGTTAACGCAAGATCCAAAAGGATGGACTCCTGTGACTCAATATACGATGCTGCATTTTTTTGCGCATTTGTCATCGTTTCATTTGCCGCATGTATTGACTGTTGCATCGTTGCATTTGCCTTTTGTATGCCATCCTCATATCCTTGCGCAAAACCGCCGTCATACGCTTCCTGTTGAAGAACGAGTTTTTCCTCTTCCCATGATTGTTTTAATGCTTCAATCGCCTCAAGCTGCTCTGTTCGGTACTGTTCAAAATGAGCTTTTTGCTGCTCGATTTCATAATTGGCCTGTTCCAGCATTTGCTGACGTTCTGCCTCAATATCAATCGAGCTTTGCTGGGACAATTCCTCTATGCGTTCATCTTCCGTTTTCCCAAAATGAATCGGCTCGAAGAAATTTTGGAGTTTAATTTCTACAACTGATGACTCTTCGGGTTGCTGTGCATTTGTTGAACGGATGATTTTAGACAATTACATCATCTCCTCCGCCACGTGCGATAATAATTTCACCTGCATCTTCCAAACGTCGGATTATTCCTACAATTCGAGACTGTGCTTCTTCTACATCACGTAAACGAACAGGGCCCATAATATCCATTTCTTCACGGAATGTTTCTGCCATACGTTGAGACATATTGCGGAAAATAATTTCTTTTACTTCTTCTGAAGATACTTTCATCGATAACAACAAGTCTTCGTTTTCACAGTCACGAATAACTCGCTGAATTGAACGATTATCAAGTGTAACGATATCTTCAAATACAAACATGCGCTTTTTAATTTCTTCGGCAAGTTCAGGGTCTTGAATTTCGAGCGCATCAAGAATCGTTTTCTCTGTTTGACGGTCCACACCATTCAATACTTCCACGACTGCATCTACGCCACCCGTTTCTGTGTAGTCCTGTGTCACAGTAGAAGATAGTTTTCGCTCTAATACCGATTCAATCTCACTTATAACTTCCGGAGACGTCGATTCCATAATGGCAATACGCTTCGCAATATCCGCCTGTACTTCCTGTGGTAATGAAGATAGAATAACCCCTGCTTGCCCCGGTTCTAAATAAGAGAGAATAAGGGCAATTGTTTGAGGGTGTTCATTTTGGATAAAATTGAAAATTTGTGCCGGATCTGCTTTTCTGGCAAAATCGAATGGTCTTACTTGTAATGAAGAAGTTAAACGATTCAATATCGCCTGTGCCTGTTCAGCACCCAATGCTTTTTCCAGTACCGTTTTCGCATAGCCTATACCACCTTGCGTAATATAGTCCTGCGCAAGTGCAATCTGGTGAAATTCTTCTATAATTTCTTCTTTGACAGTTGACTCCACTCTTTTAACACTCGAAATTTCCAGTGTCAGACGTTCAATTTCCTCTTCACTTAAATGCTTATATACAGAAGCCGAAACTTCCGGTCCTAGAGAAATTAACAGTAAAGCTGCCTTTTGCTTTCCTGATAAGTCTTTATCTTTCTTGGACACAGCGGAACCTCCTATTAATCTTCAGCAATCCAGCTACGCAATAATTTCGCAAAATCTTCTGGCTTATCTTTCGCCATTTTTTCTAATTGCTTGCGGCGTACAGTCGCTTCAGTTTCTTTTTCTTCTGAAATATCTTCTATTTCAATTAACTGCTGCTGTTGTTCTAAAATCTCCAGCTCTTCTTCATCTTGCTTACGTCGGCGTGCGCGTAGCACATTAACGACGAGTAATATAATTGCAACAACTAAAATACCGCCAATCACCCATACCCACCAAGGAATAACCGATTGCGGCTGATCTCCCGCTGAATCATTTCCTTGGAATTGCTGTACAGATACGACGATACGATTTGCAATATCTTCGTCTGTCAGATCCCCGGCAGCTTCTTGATCAATTGATGTACGAACAATTGTCGATAAAATTTGTTCAATATCTGTACGAACACCTTGATCAAATCCCTCTTCTGCATTTGGAGGGTCTACCATTACTTGAATACCTAAATTGCGGATTTTGTAAGGACTTTCCTGAATTTCACGGCGTATCCGATTCACATCATTGTTAATCGTCTCTTCCACACGCTCATAATCGCCGTCACCGTTTGTTCCTTCCACATAATCTACAAAGTTATCTGTTACACTACCAGCTTCAGTTGTACCTTCAGCCGCTCCTGCAGCACCGCCTGAATATGTTTCCGTAATACGTTGGGCACTTATTTCGATACCTTCCATATTTTCCTCATCAACAGGTCGGATTAAATTTTCTTCACGATTTTCTTTTTTAAAATCAATATCAGCCGAAACATTTACTACGACTTTATCCTGACCGATTAACGTACCGAGCATCTGCTGCACTTGACGCTGCAAATCACGCTCAATCGTTTTCTTCACTTCCATTTGTCCTGTCACTGAATCGATTCCGTTTCCACCGCTTTCCGCAGATGCGAGATCGTAATACTCAGAATACTGGTTCATGATTGTAATATTTTCTTTAGGTAAATTTGGAATACTCATCGATACTAAATTAAATAATCCTTTAATTTGATCGTCTGAAAATTTGTGCCCAGGTGCTGTATTTAATACAATTGCCGCCTGTGCTTCACCTTTTGCATCTTTAAGGAACACACCTTCTTCAGGTAAAGAAATCATTACACTTGCATCTTTGACACCTTCGAATTTTCGAACTAAATTCGCCAGATCCGTTTCGATCGTTGCTTGCTTAATTACGTTAAATTCATTGTCCGTCATCCCAAAGCCTGCATTAGATGTAAAAAAAGACGTGTCAATTTCCCCAGAATCTGGATAACCCTGGGCTGCTAATGACACTTGTAAGTCCTGTACTTGATTTTCCGGCACTAATATTACTGTCCCGCCGTTTGTTACTTCGTACTTTACGCCTTGTGAGGCAAGTACCTCTGTAATTCTCCCTACTTCAGACTGTGACATCTCCGGAAATAACGGAGCCATTGTCGTACGCGTTGAGAAATACGTAATTACCGCTGCAATTGCAATGACAGCTACTAACGCACCGATTAATGCACCTTTTTGGTTTTTGGTGCGACTTTTCCAGAAACCGGTTGAATCGCTTTTAATTTTAGTAAGTCGTTCATTCATTATGAATCCTCCGCTTAAAGTGAATGCCCAACAATTTGTCAGTCGTATTCCAAAATATTACACATTCATACGCATAATTTCTTGATAAGCTTCCACAGCTTTATTCCGAACTTCAATTGTTGTGTTTAAAGTAACACTTGCTTTTTGAGCAGCAATCATTACTTCAAAAAGATCAACATCTCCACCGTTAATTAATTTTTGAGTCATTGTATCTGATGTTTTTTGATGTTCATTGACACTTGCAATCGCTTCTTTTAATGTATCTGCAAATTGTTGCTGGGCATTTGCAGGAGTCAGTTGATTCTGAACATTTACTTCATTCACAGATTGTGCAGGTGACATGAATGTTATTGGATTAATCGCCATTTAAATATCACCCTTTCCCGATTTCTAATGCTTTTGTTAACATGCTCTTATTAGCATTAAAAGCAGTTATATTCGCTTCATAAGAACGGCTGGCCGAAATAAGGTCAACCATTTCCTTTAAAACATCAACATTTGACATTTGAACATAGCCTTCCTCATTCGCATCGGGATGTGATGGATCATAAACTAGTTTAAATGGAGTTTCTGTATCTTCTTTAATAGAACTTACTTTAACACCGTTTCCAGCACCATTTTTTTCCGTTTTCCCAATTGCCATATTTAAAAAGTTTGAAAATTGACCTTGCTGTTCTTTTAAAGTAACAGATTTTTTTCGGTATGGCTCCCATTCTCCATTTACCTGTTTCGCTCTCGTTGTATCAACATTGGCAATATTGGAGGAGATGACATCCATGCGTAAACGCTGTGATGTTAATGCAGAAGCCGTTGTATTCATGCTGTGAAAAATCGACATCACTATCTTCCTCCCTTAACAACATTATTCAATGTTGAAAATTTACTGCTGACACGATCTATAAGCGCATTATAATAAATTGTATTTTCAGCTAACTTTGCTTGTTCAGCATCCATATTTACCGCATTACCATTTGCTCTGCTGCGGAAGTTTTCGTTCGAATACACACCGCTGCCCCCAATATTAATCTTGAAATCATAATGTCTCGCATCTGTGCGATATGCAGGAATCGTTGCTTGCTTAGCATCATTTAATACATCTTTGAAGCTTACTTCTTTTGTTTTGTAGTTCGGTGTGTCAACATTCGCTATATTTTGTGCAATTGTTTTATTTTTCAACGTTGCATAGGAAAGTCCTTTTTCAAGGCTGTTTATTGTCCCGCCAAATAAATCCAAATTTTTCACCTCGTTCATATTTCGCTAAAATTTGCGCTCAAAACTCAATAATACAATTGTAATTAGATTAAACCTAAGTGTCTATCGACTTTAGACCCTTTCGAATAGTCACAAGGAACTATTTTTGCATATAAAAGTAATAGTTAATTAAAAATTAGTTCAAATATTTTTCGACATTTTATTTTTTTTAGACTATAAAGACCTATACGAGTAATTTATAAAATAGATAATTATTATATGAATCTAAAATTAGATTTTTAGCATTTTTGAAATACTATTTATTTCCTTAAACATCATACATTAAATCCCTTTATATTAGTATTCATATACTTACTTTTCATAAATTTGTAACAAATCGTTTGTCATATGAATTTTATCATCATTTAGGTATAAAAGATATTTATTTTTTTAAACCAACAACGACGATATACCTAATTATACATTTAATTTAAAAAAATTTCTCGTTTAGTGTATTTTTATTCGACAATTTTCCGCATTTCCTTAATAAAAAAAAAAAAAAGCAAGGAGGAATGTCCTCCTTGCTTTACCTGAAAGTCTCTTACTTCATTTTAATTTCTGCTAATGCGTTCAGGAACTTATCGTTTAATACTTTAATATATGTTCCTTTCATACCTAAAGAACGCGATTCAATAACACCGGCAGATTCTAGTTTACGTAATGCGTTTACGATAACTGAACGTGTAATCCCTACGCGGTCAGCGATTTTAGAAGCAACTAATAATCCTTCATTGCCATCTAATTCTTCAAAAATATGCTCGATTGCTTCAAGCTCAGAATAAGATAATGAATTGATCGCCATTTGAACTACCGCTTTAGAACGTGCTTCTTCTTCAATCTCTTCTGATTTTTCACGTAAGATTTCCATACCTACTACTGTTGCACCGTATTCAGCTAAAATAAGATCATCATCTTCAAACTGATCGCTGATACGCGCTAACATTAATGTACCTAAACGCTCACCGCCACCGATAATCGGTACAATTGTCGTTAAACCTGATGCAAATAGATCTTTATTTTCAATTGGGAATGCAGTGTGTTCATTGTTGATATCTAAATTTGAAGAAGTTTCAGTAATATTGAATAAGTTTTGTGTATATTCTTCAGGGAATTGGCGCTGTTCAAACATTTTCTTAATACGCTCATTCTCAATTTGTTGGTGAATTGAAATACCAAGTAATTTACCTTTACGGCTTACGATAAATACATTACTTTCGATAATATCGCCTAAAGTATTTGCCATTTCTTTAAAGTTAACTGGTTTACCAGCAGATGCTTGTAACAATGCATTGATTTTTCGTGTTTTTGTTAATAAATTCATTTCTGTTTCCTCCTACGGAACGTTTTAATTCACTTAATATTCTAAAGGTTTTTACAATTTAAAGATACTAATTCAACTTATACTTAAAGAATAAATTGCGATAAATCTTTGTTTTTTACTATATTCGACAATTTCTGATCGACATAGTTTGGTGTAATGTCGATATGAGCCGGAGCAATTTCCGAAGCTTCATAAGAAAGTTCCTCAAGCAAACGCTCTAAAATCGTGTGCAGTCGGCGTGCACCGATGTTATCTGTCTCCTGGTTTACTTCCGTCGCAATTTCCGCAATGCGTTCAATCGCTTCATCTGTAAAGTTCAGCGTAACACCTTCTGTTTCAAGCAATGCTTTATATTGCAATATTAACGATTGATCCGGTTCTTTCAAAATACGAACAAAATCGTCTTTCGTTAATTTTTCAAGTTCAACCCGAATCGGGAATCGTCCCTGCAATTCCGGAATAAGATCGCTCGGTTTCGATATATGGAAAGCTCCTGCTGCAATAAAGAGCATATAGTCCGTTTTTACAGTGCCGTATTTTGTCGTAACTGTGGACCCTTCCACAATTGGTAATATGTCACGCTGAACGCCTTCACGTGATACTTCAGCCGAAGATGAACCTTTGCTTGCAATTTTATCGATTTCATCAATAAAAATGATGCCGGCCTGTTCTGCACGCTGGATTGCTTCACTTGACAACGCATCCGTATCAATCAGCTTATTGGCTTCTTCCTGTGTTAATAAACGACGCGCATCCTTCACTTGGACTTTGCGTTTTTTTGTCTTTTTCGGCATTAAATTAGAGAGCATATCCTGCATACCATTTGCATTATCCATATTCATACCAGGCATTGCATCAAATAGTGATGGCGCATTTTCTGTTACTTCGATAGTTACCCATTGTTCTTCTAACTTTCCTTCTTTTAAATCCTGAGCTATTTGCGCACGTCGTGTACGAATTTCCGGTTCATCCTGGTTTGATGTTTCTTCCTGAGATGAATCTTTTTGCCCGAATAGCATTTCAAAAGGATTTTGCGTAAGCTTTTCCTTCACTTTTGAAGGTACAAGTAATTTAACGAGTACATCATTTGCATTCCGTTCCGCCTGATCCTTTACCTTTTCGAACATTTCGTCCTTCACTAGACGACGTGATGCTTCTACCAGATCGCGTACCATTGACTCGACATCACGACCAACATAGCCAACTTCCGTGAACTTTGTCGCTTCGACTTTAATAAACGGAGCATTTGTCAATTTTGCGATTCTGCGGGCAATTTCTGTTTTACCTACCCCAGTAGGCCCAATCATTAAAATATTTTTCGGAATTACTTCTGTTTTTAATTCTTCGCTTAATAAAGAGCGGCGGTACCGGTTACGCAGCGCCACTGCAACTGCACGTTTCGCTGTTTCCTGGCCAACAATATGACGGTTTAATTGTTCCGTAATTTGTCTTGGTGTTAAATTGATCGCAGTCATTACAATACCTCCAAGATAATATTATGGTTTGTAAACACACAAATATCCGCAGCGGTCGTCAGCGCAGCCTCTGCGATTTCTTTTGCCGATAAATGATCGCCCGCATGTTTTTTTAATGCTCTTCCAGCTGACAATGCATAATTCCCACCTGAACCAATAGCTAAAATACCATCGTCCGGTTCAATTACTTCACCTGTCCCTGAAACTAGAAGCAATGTTGATTTATCCATAACAAGCAGCATCGCTTCCAATTGACGGAGCATTTTATCTCCGCGCCATTGCTTTGCTACCTCTACTGCTGCTCTTTGCAGGTTACCATTATATTCATTCAGTTTTGCCTCAAACATTTCGAATAATGTAAAAGCATCCGCAACAGACCCTGCGAAACCTGCCAATACTTTCCCATTAAACAGACGTCTGACCTTACGCGCCGTATGCTTCATTACAACTGCATTTCCCAATGTCACCTGACCATCCCCGGCCATTGCACATTCACCATTGTGGTGAACAGCGAAAATCGTTGTCGCATGAATTTGACCCATTCTTTATTTCCTCCTTAACTATGCTCGCGGATGACTATTCATATATGTCTTTCTTAAAGCTTCCTTCGTTACATGAGTATAAATTTGAGTTGAAGATAAATTAGCGTGCCCAAGAAGCTCCTGGACTGTACGCATATCTGCCCCATTATTCAATAAATGCGTAGCAAATGTGTGTCGCAACATATGTGGATAAATTTTCGTATGCATACTGGCATTGTCGATCATCTCACTTAATATATAACGCACACCACGGGCAGTAAGTTCGCCACCGCGCATATTGACAAAAACTTTCTGATGATTTTCCTTCTTCATTAATATCGGACGTACTTGATCTATATAAAGTTTAAGTGCATCATGCGCATATTGGCCAAACGGAATAATCCGCTCTTTTCGGCCTTTCCCCATTACACGGACGATATTGTAATGAAAATCGAGATCCGTCAGTTCAAGACTGACACACTCGCTTACACGCATTCCAGTTGCATAAAGAAGTTCCAACAGCGCCATATTACGAATCTGAATCGGCTCATCGCCTTCATTTTTCTCGAATAGTTCCTTCAATTCTTCCTCATAAAAAAAGCTCGGTAATCGCTCTTCCTTTTTCGGATGATAAAGTGAACGAAACGGAGCATCATCAATATTCTGTTCTCGATTTAAAAACCGAAAAAAAGAACGTATCGATGAGATTTTCCTGGAGATTGAAGTTCTTGCTTTTTGTTCATCATAAAGCTTTGTTACATATAGACGTGCATGGATATATTCAACTTCTGTAATTTTTTGTATACCTTCAGCATGCAAAAATGCAAAAAATTCTTCTAAGTCAGAAGTATATTCGCGAACAGTATGTAGGGAAAAGTTTTTTTCTAGATGCACGTAGCGAATAAATTGGTCTAGCTGGTTTTGCAAATTTTCATCCATCGGATATACCCCCTGTGATTACAAAAGAGAAATGATGTTGTATGAATAAATATGTTTATTTTCCTACTAAAAAAACACACATATTGACACTATACCTATTATGAATACTTTTCAAGTAAAATTTACTGGAGTTATTCAACTTCTTTGTATTATTCGACAAATTTCGCAATATGATGTCAAGTAATACTTAAATTATAGTCACATATTATTAATTGACGCAAAATTAAAAGCCCCTAAAGTATAACAGTCTTTAAGGGCTTTTCGCAATTAAATTGCCTGATTATTAATAAAATTCTGAATTGCTTCCAATGCGCGGTTAGCGTGGCGTTCAGCCCGCTCCGGCTTAGATTTGATGCGCTCGCCAAGTTCCGGGAAAATCCCGAAGTTTACGTTCATCGGCTGGAAGTTTTTCGCATCTGTATGTGTAATGTATCGAGCCATTGCACCTAATGCTGTTTCATGCGGGAAGTAAAGCAACTCTTGGCCTAAAGCCATTCGCGCCGCATTAATCCCTGCAATCAGACCACTGCCGGCAGATTCTACATAACCTTCAACACCTGTCATTTGACCCGCGAAGAACAGGTTTGGACGTGCTTTCAACTGATAAGTCTGTGTCAGCACTTTTGGTGAATTGATGAACGTATTACGGTGCATTACACCATAGCGTACAATTTCCAAGTTCTCTAAACCAGGAATCATCGAGAAGACACGCTTTTGTTCCGGCCATTTTAAATGTGTCTGGAAACCAACTAAATTATATAGTGTTCCCGCTGCATCATCTTGTCGTAACTGAACAACAGCATATGGACGTTTATCCGTTTTCGGATCTTCCAGACCAACCGGTTTCATCGGTCCAAATGTCATTGTTTTTTCTCCGCGTGCAGCCATTACTTCAATTGGCATACATCCTTCGAAATACTTTTCTTTTTCGAATTCTTTAAGCGGTGCACATTCTGCGGTAATAAGCGCTTCACGGAAAGCATCGAATTCTTCTTTCGTCATTGGACAGTTCAAGTAAGCTGCTTCACCTTTATCATAGCGTGATTTCAAATATACTTTATCCATATTGATTGAATCTTTTTCGATGATCGGTGCTGCCGCATCATAGAAGTACAAATAGTCTTCTCCTGTAAGGCCCTGAATTTGCTTTGCCAAAGCTTCAGAAGTTAAAGGACCTGTTGCGATTACTGTAATGCCTTCCGGAATTTCAGTTACCTCTTCATTGATTACTTCGATTAACGGGTGGTTTTTCACTTTTTCTGTTACAATACCAGCAAATTCGTGACGGTCTACTGCCAAAGCCCCACCGGCAGGTACAGAGCTGTTGTCTGCCGCTGCAATAATAACTGAGTCCAATCTACGCATTTCTTCTTTAATTACACCGACAGCATTTGTCAGTCCGTTTGCACGTAATGAGTTTGAGCATACAAGCTCTGCGAATTTATCTGTATGATGTGCCGGTGTTTGTTTTACTGGGCGCATTTCATATAAACGTACGTTCACACCGCGCTTCGCAATTTGCCAAGCTGCTTCTGAACCGGCTAATCCTGCACCAATTACATTTACTACTTGTTGTGTCATTTTTGTTACCTCTTCATTTTATTGTGACGGTGTTTCTTCATAATCACATTCACTGTTTGTACACTGAATTTGAACACCTTTTTTCAATTTCTTCTCTACTAATAATGCACTACATTTCGGACAAGGTCTACTAATTGGCTTATCCCATGATACGAAGTCACATTCCGGATATTGGTTGCATCCGTAAAAAATGCGCTTTGTTTTGGATTTACGTTCGACAATTTCCCCTGTCTCACATGAAGGACATTTAACGTCAATCGGTTTTACAATCGCTTTTGTATTGCGGCAATCCGGGAAGTTTGAACATGCCATAAATTTCCCGTAACGTCCTAGCTTGAATACCATTGGCGCACCGCACTTTTCACAGTCTTCGCCAGCAGGCTCATCTTTAATTTCGATTTTTTCCATTACTTCATCCGCATATTTCACCCGCGGTTCAAAGTCTTTGTAAAATTCATCGATGACATTTACCCATTGTGTAATGCCTTCTTCGATTTCATCAAGATTATGCTCCATCTGTGCGGTAAATTCAATGTTGATGATTTCCGGGAAAAATTCCAAGGTTGCCTGATGAACGATTTCTCCAAGTTCAGTCGGCACAAAGCGCTTCGCATCAAGTTGTACATAACCGCGCTTTTGGATAGTATCCAGTGTTGGGGCATATGTCGATGGACGGCCTATACCTAGCTCTTCCAATGTCTTTACTAGACGCGCCTCTGAATAGCGTGGAGGTGGCTGAGTGAAATGCTGCTTCGGTTCGATTTCAAGCGATTTTACTTTATCGCCGATTTCCATTTCAGGTAAAAGTTTATTCGTTTCTTCTTCCTGATCGTCTGTGCCTTCAATATAAAGCTTCATAAATCCGGCAAATTTCACTTGAGACCCGTTTGCGCGGAACAGTACATCATTGTTTTGCAGATCTACTGTCACGGTATCGAGTACAGCTGGTGCCATTTGACTTGCGATAAAGCGCTCCCAAATCAGACGGTACAATCGCAGCTGATCACGGCTTAAAATGGCTTTAAGCTCTTCAGGTGTGCGCATTGCACTCGTTGGACGGATCGCTTCATGGGCATCCTGTGCATTTGCTTTCGCTTTCGCCTGTTTTTGTTCACCGGCAATGAAATCTTTGCCGTATTTCGTTTCAATATATGACTTAGCCTCTGCTTTCGCCGTATCGGAAATACGTGTTGAATCGGTACGCATATACGTGATCAAACCGACCGCGCCTTCTTTTTTGCTGAGCTCAATACCTTCATAAAGCTGCTGTGCAAGCATCATTGTTTTCTTGGCACGGAAATTTAATTTACGTGCGGCTTCCTGTTGAAGTGAAGAAGTCGTAAAGGCTGGTGAAGCGTTACGCTTCCGTTCCTTTTTTACAACATTCATTACTTCAAATTCCGAGCCTTTTACGCCTTTTAATATCTCTTTTACTTGCTGTTCATTTGTTAATTTAATTTTTTCTTTACCGTTACCATAATATAAGGCATCGAATTGCTTTTTATTTTTTTCAAAGCTTCCTTCGATTGACCAGTATTCTTCCGGCTCAAAGTTTTTAATCTCATTTTCACGGTCAATGATCAGACGCAGTGAAACGGATTGTACACGTCCTGCCGATAAGCCCTTCTTAACCTTTTTCCAAAGAATCGGACTAATATTATAGCCTACTAGACGGTCTAAAATACGACGTGCTTGCTGTGCATCGACTAAATCCATATTGATTGGTCGCGGGTGCTTGAAGCTCTCTAAAATTGCTTCTTTCGTAATCTCGTTAAATACGACACGACAATCCGAATTAATATCAATGTTTAAAGCAGTGGCTAAATGCCAGGCAATTGCTTCCCCTTCGCGGTCTGGATCGGCTGCGAGATAAATCTTTTTCACTTTTTTAGCAGCTGTTTTCAGTTCCTGTAGTACAGGACCTTTACCGCGAATCGTAATATATTTTGGATCATAGTTATTTTCGGTATCGATTCCCATTTGACTACGTGGTAAATCACGTACATGTCCAATCGAAGCTTTTACTTTATATTTTTTTCCTAAATATCGTTCAATTGTTTTCGCCTTTGCAGGTGATTCAACAATTACTAAATAATCTGCCATCTGTTGTCCTCCTTATAGAGGTATAGTTATTTTTCTTATATTTACTCACATGAAGCTATCCATGTATGTCAAAGCTTTTCCTGTTGCAAAATGTATAACAGATTGGCTAATATTGCAACTTTTTTTCAACGCAATTTTGAAAACAACTGGATTTCCTCTAAGATTTGAAAGCCGTCCCACACTGGAATCGCGCCTTCTTTTATTAATTTATTTGTCCCTCGTGACTGCTCGCTAAAAATATTTCCCGGTACCGCAAAAACATCTTTTCCTTGTTCAAGCGCAAGCTCTGTTGTGATGAGTGTCCCGCTTTTCAGTGCGGCTTCTGTTACGACGAGCGCTTCGCTTAAACCGCTGATAATACGGTTTCGTGCAGGGAAATGCCATTTTTGCACACTTACATATGGTGGATATTCAGTTACGAGTAAATGTTCCTTTGCCATATATGCATTCAGCTCTTTATTTTGAGGCGGATAACTATGAAAAAGGCCATGACCTAAAACACCTATTGTCTTTCCACCATATCGGATTGTTGCTTCATGTGCAAGTCGGTCCGCACCTTTCGCAAGTCCGCTCACTATGACATATTGCTCGCGTATTAGCGGTGGTAGAAGGATATTCAACACATGCTCACTATAGCTGGTTGCCGCCCTTGAACCGATGACCGCAATCATTTTCGGTCTGTTCAGTAACTGAATATCGCCTTTTGCATAGAGAACAGCAGGTGCATCGTACAACTCTTTTAAGCGTTGTGGATATAAAGGATTCGTGTAGGGGATAGCGATAATATTATGTTGGTCATAATAAGCAATCATCGACATTGGTATGAGCTCTTTATAATGTTTGATGAGCTGTGAGGCTTTTTCTTCTTTTATATTTAGCTGAACGGCTAAAAATTTTGGCGAAATATGCAATATTTCGTCGAAATCATCTGTGATTTTCATTAAATTCCGGACTTTTTTCCAGGAGAGAGGAAGAATATAATGCAGTTTCATTAATTGTTCATTTGTTGGGTTGGTCATTACTACACTCCTTTTTAATAGAAGAAATTCAGATGACCGCAGTTTTATTTGTGAGGTAAGCATTGTGTAAAACATAGTATGGCCGATGAATTCGGGCTCTTATTCGTTCATCGGTCCCAATGATGGAGACATACGAAAAAGATGTAGCGAGGCGACCGCTACATCTTTCATTTTAATGTGTTTTACAAGCTTCGTACAAGCCTTTTTCTTTGATTACTTTAATCAGTGTTTCACCGATTACAGAAGGCGTCGGAGCTACTTCAATACCCGCTGCATTCATTGCTTTGATTTTCTCTGCCGCTGTTCCTTTACCGCCGGAAATAATGGCACCTGCGTGACCCATACGTTTTCCTGGAGGAGCTGTTTGACCACCGATGAAGCCTACTACCGGTTTGTTCATGTTTTCCTGAATCCATTCAGCAGCTTCTTCTTCAGCTGTACCACCAATTTCACCAATCATGACAACTGCATAAGTTTCAGGATCTTCATTGAATGCTTTTAAGCAATCGATAAAGTTTGTCCCATTTACCGGGTCCCCACCGATTCCGACCGCTGTTGTTTGACCGATTCCTGCCTGAGACAGCTGGTGTACCGCTTCATACGTTAATGTACCAGAACGTGAAACTACGCCTACATGTCCTTTTGTATGGATGTATCCTGGCATGATACCGATTTTACACTCATCAGCTGTAATGACACCTGGACAGTTTGGACCAACTAAACGCGTTTTCTTGCCTTCCATATAGCGTTTAACTTTCACCATATCAAGTACCGGAATATGCTCTGTAATACAGATTGTCATATCCAGATCCGCATCAACTGCTTCGATAATTGCATCCGCCGCAAATGGTGCCGGTACATAAATAACAGATACGTTTGCACCTGTCGCATCGACTGCTTCTTGTACTGTATTGAAAACCGGAACACCTTCGATTTCAAGACCGCCTTTACCAGGTGTTACACCTGCAACGATTTTCGTTCCGTATTCAAGCATTTGTTTTGTATGGAAAAGGGCTGTTTCCCCAGTAATCCCTTGTACGATTACTTTTGTCTCTTGATTAATGAACACACTCATGCCGTTACCCCGCCTTCAGCTTCAACTAATTTCACGATTTTTTGTGCGCCGTCTGCCATTGAGTCAGCTGCCACAATGTTTAAACCAGATTCATTTAACAACTTTTTACCTAGTTCTACGTTTGTTCCTTCTAAACGTACTACTAATGGAACTTCTAAACCGACTTCTTTTGCAGCTGTAATAACCCCTTTTGCAATGATATCGCATTTCATGATTCCACCAAAAATGTTAACGAAAATTCCTTTTACATTTTTGTCCGATAAAATGATTTTAAATGCCTCTGTTACTTTTTCGGCTGTTGCACCGCCCCCAACATCAAGGAAG
Source organism: Solibacillus sp. FSL R5-0691 (assembly GCF_037974225.1). Classification (GTDB taxonomy): domain Bacteria; phylum Bacillota; class Bacilli; order Bacillales_A; family Planococcaceae; genus Solibacillus. Next base: position 952,686 of record NZ_CP150231.1, on the reverse strand, counting down.
TTAGCGGGTGATCCGCCGTAGTAACTAATCGTATCCATCGTTGCCATGGCAAGACCTGCACCATTTACCATACAGCCGATATTGCCGTCTAACGAAATATAACTTAAATCATATTTAGATGCTTCAATTTCTTTTGCATCTTCTTCATCGAAATCGCGTAATTCTACGATATCTTTATGACGATATAAAGCGTTTGCATCAAAGTTGAATTTTGCATCAAGCGCCACTACCTGGTCATCCCCAGTTACAACTAGCGGGTTGATTTCTACTGTCGATGCATCTTTATCGATAAATGCTTTGTAAATACCAAGCATTAACCCTACTGCTTTATTTACTAGCTTAGCAGGAATATTCATATTGAATGCCATACGACGCGCCTGGAAAGCATTTAATCCCGTAACCGGATCAATAATTTCTTTGAAGATTTTTTCCGGATTTGTCTCCGCTACCTCTTCAATATCCATTCCGCCTTCTTCAGAACCCATCATTACTACTCTAGAAGTTGCACGATCTAATACTAAACTTAAGTAATACTCTTTTTTAATGTCCGAACCTTCTTCTATATAAAGACGTTTTACTTCTTTACCGTCTGGACCTGTTTGGTGAGTTACTAAAATTTTGCCTAATAATTCTTTAGAGAAAGAGCGAACTTCATCAAGGTTTTTGGCAATCTTAACGCCCCCTGCTTTACCGCGCCCCCCTGCATGAATTTGTGCTTTTACTACTGTTACGTTTGAACCTAGCTCTTTTGCTGCTTTTACTGCTTCTTCTGGTGAAAACGCTACACTTCCTCTTGGAACTGCTACACCGTATTGTCTTAATATCTCTTTCCCTTGATACTCATGGATATTCATGATACATCCTCCCATCGGACATTTGGAAATTATTCTACTAACATAATCTATTTTAAACAATTATTCAGATAATGTCTATATTTGTCACACAAGCATTTTTTAGTTTACTTTATGTCAAAATATTCTTTGTATAGATATTTTCTAATTTTCCGAAAGATATTCTCTACTTAAATACTGGATTTATTTTTATAAGTTAACTTTTGCTTTTCATCCAAATGATAAATAAAGGCAAATACCTCGGCAACCGCTTGGTATAATTCTTCCGGGATCGACGTGTTCAAATCCAGCTGGCCTAACAGCTCCACCAGGTTCGGGTCTTCATAAACAGGTACTTCATGCATCGCTGCTTTTTCTAAAATATTTTCCGCAATTTTCCCTTTACCTTTTGCAACGACTGTCGGACCATTGCTTTTTTGAGGATCATAGGAAAGGGCAATCGCTTCTTTTCGGACATATTTTTTTTCGGTCATACGCGGATATCCACCCCTCCTTGCTCATCTTCCTGCTGATTTGACAATTTTGTGACAATTTTTCCTACTTGATCTTCAAAAGGCTTGATAAACAGTCCGGATAAGGTATATTCCTTTTCCAGCAATCCTGTCTTTAGTGTCCCTTTCAATGAAGTCGCCAATGACTCCAAATTCGGCATATCATTATAGATATTAATTGTGACAACACGGTTCTGAACTTGCATATCAATTACTGTCTGCTGCAATGTTTCCATATTTAAATAGAATAGAATGCGCGCAAAATTGGCATCAATTTTGCCATCTTCTTTCATGCGGCCGTTCCATTGCAATGTCGCATCCATTCTCTTGCCGAAAAAATCCATCGGCACTTGCATGACAAGCTGATGCTGATGCCCGTTTTCCCCTGACGTGAGCTGCATTCCATTTAGTCTGGACATCACCGTCTCAGCAGCATCTCTTATAGCAACCGGTGTTTGGGTATCCTGAAGAAGCGCTAATAATTGCGGCTTTATCTGCTGGGCAATTGCCTGTATATCCCCTGCCTTATTTGCCAATGCCGCCTCATAGCTGACACCCAGCCCTTTTAACACCGTCTTTATCGCCTGTTCCATTGCACGGCTATCAACCGCAGCCTGTACTTGACCTTCTGCTTGGGTGAGGGTACTTTGCATCAATGGTTGTGGACTATCGGCCGTCACTTTTACTAAATTGCGCAACAGCTGATCGGCATTCGGTAAATTCGTATCCGGCTTCAGTAATGTAAGCAATTGATCCTTCGCGGACTGTCCTTGATCATTTTGCATAAATAATCGCGTACTCACATTTTCACTGTATGCGTTTGTCAGCTGCTGCCGCAGTTGATTTACCAATGCTTCCACTGCCGGCTTTGAAGCGGGAATTTGTTCAAAACGTGATAATAATTGCTCTAATTGCTGTTTTTGAGTTGTAGATAGTAAACTTTCATTACTAATCCATGCTTTTACTTGTTCTAACATCGGCTTTATTTGTTCAGGACTTGTTTGTCCGAGCTGTTGCAGCAATTGTCCTGCCGAAGCCTGTACCGGGTTCACAGACTGCTGGTTTCCTTGCTGATTAACCGTTTGCCAATTTTGCAAAGTGGCATTTTGCGGTAAAATTCCAGCTTCTTTTAATACCGTCAGCGATTGAAGTTTCGATGCAACAGGTGAATTATTATCCAACAAATTTTGGGTTGCCCGTGCAAGTAGGATTCCGCCTGTTTCGTTGTTCAACGGCTTTGCCAGCTGGTCAATTTGCTGTAGCAGCGATGATTTGATCGCTTCATTTCCTCCAGACTGGGTTGCCAAGAGCTGCGCTAAATTGGCTAAATTCGCTGACATCCCATCTGTTTTTACTCCTTGTGTCAATGCTTGAAATACGGTATTCGTAAAAGGCATTTTCAGCTCCACCATACGCTGCAGTGCATGAAGTGCATTATTCTTATCTACTCCTGCAGGCAAGTTTTTCATCCAGCCTTCTGCGGCTAAGAGCTGTTCTTTTGCAAGGGGTAACTGGGCTTTCATAAAATGTGATAGCACTTGCTGCATTTCATTCGATTTCGGTAAATTCATTGTTTCCATCAACTGGGACATTTGCTGGCCGGCTGTCATGGACTGCGACATCGGACCTGTCACAACTTTTAATTCTGTTTGCGGATTTGTTGAAGTTACCTGGAAAAAATGCGCATCGCCTACCTTTAAAGGTACTTCCAGCTTTGCCATGAGCTTTTGATTGCCGACTTGGACTTCTGCCATCTGATTCGGGTAGAGCTGCTTGATTGACCCGTGAAATACTTGATCCTGCTTTAACGATAATGGCTGGTTTGCTGTAACTTGCTGTGAAGTATTCGATTGGATTGCATTAAACGATGAGAAGTTCATGCCGTTACTCCCTTCTTTGAAGCATTGATTTAATCGGTTCAAATGTTTTTCGATGATGATCTGTCGGTCCGTATTGTGCAATTGCCTCCAGATGCTGCTTTGTTCCGTAGCCGGCATGCTGCGCAAAACCGTATTGCGGATATTCAAGGTCCAGTTTTTCCATATAGTCATCACGTGCCGTTTTCGCTAAAATGGACGCTGCTGCTATTGCCAGGCTGCGAGCATCTCCCTTTATGATGGATGCCTGCGGAATCGATGTCGAAAGCGTCATCGCATCGGCCAATATGAAATTTGGTGTGACGCCGAGTGTTTCGATACTTTTTAACATCGACTGTCGTGTTGCTTCATAAATATTGAGGCGGTCAATTTCTTCGGCACTTTGAAAATGAACTGAATAATAAAGTGCATGTTTTTTGATCCGTTCAGCAAACTGATTGCGTTTTTCTTTTGATAATTGTTTGGAATCGTTTACGCCAAGCAGTTCCTGACAATAATTCGGCAATATAACGGCCGCTGTTACGACTGGTCCTGCAAGTGGTCCTCTTCCCGCTTCATCTGTGCCTGCGATATAGGCATTTTCATATGGTAAATAGCTTGCGTCAAATTGCAGTTTTTCATTATGCGCTTGTTGGAGTGCTTCTATCTTTTCCAGACGCTTTTGAAATTGCATCCATGCTTTTTGAACACCTGCCCGTTCATCCTTTACGATATCATCCATCCATGGCTCGATTTGTGCTGCTGTTTTTAATGCTTCTGTAATCTCTTTAATTGTTTTCATATAAAGTCCTCAAATCTATTACTTCCGTTTCTTAATCTAGAGTTGATTTCCATTCCGGGGCGGACGCTTTCCGCGGGCACGGCTCGAGCCTGTAGTCTCTCCCTCGGTGCTCCTGTCGCTTCGCTTTCGTCGCAAAATAAATTTTGCTGTTCCCGCAGGAAGCTTGCTTGTGACTGTCGCTAACGCTTTCGTCACAGAGAAAATCTTGTAGCGAAAGGCGCTAGCCGTCAGCTAGTGTTTTAACAGTGCGAAAGGTGAAACCGTCAGCACGAACACTCGCCCCCTCCATTCCAATCAACTTGGCTTTTTATCTAATTTTACTTTCTCTCAATCTTACTGTTATATCGTCTACTTTTCTTATTATAAAAGAAAAAACCTTTCTCAAATAAATGAAAAAGGTTTTGACTATCTGTTATTCCACTTTATTCGTTGCTTTCTTGCTTTTTCTGGCGATTTAGCGCAGCTGTTTTCTTACGGCGCTCTTCGTTTTCCAGGGCAATCGCTTCTTCCAATTGCTCTTTTTCAAGTTGCTCGGAAACAAAATCAAATGTGAGTTTCCCAAGATTCTGTTCACGAATGTCGCGTACAACTAATACCGACACTTGATCGTAGTCAATCTCTCCGCCTTGTCCAAACACTCGGCGCAGCTTTCCGATTGCATCAAATGTCTCAACCAGTTCTTCGGATACGGATGAAATTTTATAACGTTCATCCATGCGCGTTGGATAGTGTTTTTCTAAAAAACGCAGGCCATATACAGCCAGGTCTTCCATATTCGTAATGGTATCTTTGATTGCGCCAGTTAGAGCAAGCTTGTAGCCGACTTCCTGGTCTTCAAACTTCGGCCATAAAATACCTGGCGTATCAAGAAGTTCAATTTCTTTCCCGACTTTAATCCATTGCTGTGCTTTTGTCACACCTGGCATATTTCCCGTTTTCGCAAGGTTTTTCTTCGCTAAACGGTTGATTAGCGTTGATTTTCCGACGTTCGGAATACCTACAATCATCGCGCGAATGGCACGCGGCTTCATTCCTTTTGATTTCATGCGTTCCCATTTCTCCGCCAAAATCTCCTGAGCAGCCTTTGTAACCGCCTGCAAGCCTTTCCCTTCCAACGAGTTGATTGCTACTGCTTTAAAGCCTCTGTCGGCGAAATATTGAATCCAGCGGCGTGTTTCCTGCTCGTCAGCCATATCTTGTTTATTTAAAATGAGCAGGCGCGGTTTTTGATGGATAACTTCATCGATCATCGGATTACGTGAAGATAATGGTAATCGCGCATCAACCAGTTCAAAAACGATATCGACAAGCTTTAAACTTTCCGATACTTGGCGGCGTGCCTTTGCCATATGTCCTGGAAACCATTGAATTGTCATAATTGTATAACCTCCTGTAAATTACGTACTTCTATTCTCAACAAAAAAATGAGGAGTTTAAACTGCCCCCTCATTTTAGACAATATTTATGATAATAAATATTACTTTACAATCTCAATTTCGTTTAACGGCCAGAAAATGATGCTTGTATTGCCGATAATTTCTTTCTGGTCGACGATTCCTATATGGCGGCTGTCTTTACTGAAGCGGCGATTATCGCCCATTACGAATACATAGCCTTCCGGAATAACATCCAGTGACGGATCGATATCTTTCAGCGAGAAGTCGCCTGTTAAGTTGCCTTCGCTGATTTCGGCTTTATATGCATCCAAATACGGCTCGTCGATCGGTTCACCATTAATGTATAATTGGTCATCCTTATATTCTACAAAGTCTCCTGGAACACCAATGACACGTTTAATATAGTCCTTCTGTTCAGGTGCGTGGAATACGACGATATCAAAACGATTGGGTTCGCCGATTTTATAGCTGAATTTGTTGACGATCATGCGATCACCATTTTCAAGGGTAGGCATCATTGAATCCCCGTCTACTACAATCGGTGTAAATAAAAAGTAACGAATAAATGCGGCAATCGCAAACGCAATCAGTAGAGCTTTCGTCCATTCCCAAAGCTCATTTTTTTCTTTTTCAGTTTTTTCCACGTAGCTATCCCCCTTGCTCATCACATTTATTGTATACGAAATATGTATATCAAGCAAAAATCTAATCTAAATTATTACGTCATATTATCTATAGTTTATTGTCAAATTCACATGTTAATACACATTTTTATTTAAAGAAAGAAAGGGACTTGTATATACAAGCCCCCTCCTAAAAAGTTCTTATCGAATTTCTTTAATACGAGCAGCTTTACCACGTAAGTTACGTAGGTAGTAAAGTTTAGCACGACGTACTTTACCTTTACGTACTACTTCTAACTTAGCGATTTTTGGAGTGTGTACTGGGAAAGTACGCTCTACACCAACACCGTAAGAAATTTTACGTACTGTGAAAGTTTCGCTAATTCCGCCACCACGACGTTTAATAACTACACCTTCGAATAATTGGATACGCTCACGAGTACCCTCAACGATTTTAACGTGTACCTTAACTGTGTCACCTGGTTTGAATGTAGGTAAGTCTGAACGTAATTGATCTTTAGTGATCTCTGTAATAATGTTTGACATTGTTTTCTCTCCTTAGACAGATGCTCATGCACGCTAATTTAAGCCACAGCGGAACACCGTAATTCAGTGCTTACATTGAAGCACAAAATGAATCTTACCATAATTGTTATAGGCTTGCAAGTAGTTTTGCTTTACATTTCATTTTTAATTTTTTCGATTATTTTCTTTTGCTTGTCCGTTAATTCAAGGGCATCCAATAAATCCGGTCTGCGCTCCAATGTGCGCTTGAATGACTGTTCTTCACGCCACGCATCGATTTTCGCATGATTCCCAGATAACAGTATATCGGGCACTTTCATCCCTCTAAAATCAGCTGGACGTGTATAATGGGGATGCTCTAATAAACCTGTCGAAAATGAATCCTGAATATGTGAATCCTCTTGACCCAATACACCCGGCAATAAACGTACAACCGCATCGATTACCGTCATCGCAGGCAGCTCTCCGCCTGTTAAAACAAAGTCGCCGATCGAAATCTCATCCGTGACAAGATGTTCGCGGATTCGCTCATCATAGCCTTCATAATGGCCGCAAAGGAATACTAAATCTTCTTCTTTTGCAAGCTCCTCTGCCTTCTTCTGCGTAAAGCGCTCGCCTTGCGGACACATGAGGATGACACGTGGCTTGCGGCCTTCAGTAATGGCTTCTACAGCATTGAACATCGGTTCCGGCTTTAATACCATTCCCGCTCCCCCGCCGTATGGGTAATCGTCCACTTGTTTGTGCTTGTTCTCACTGTATTCCCGGATATCGGTTACTGCCAGTTCAACAGCACCTTTTTCCTGAGCTTTTTTTAAAATGGATGAACCGAACACACCTGTGAACATATCAGGAAATAAACTTAATACGTGAATCTTCATTCCAACAAACCTTCCATTACGTGAATTACAATTTTCTTCTCATCGACATCAATATCTTTTACGATATCTTCAATGAAAGGAATGTAATGCTTCTTACCGTTTTGCGCTTTAATTTCCCATACATCGTTTGCGCCTGTTTCTAAAATATCGGTAACAACGCCGATCAGTTCGCCTTCCTCCGAAAACACTTCACAATCTTTAATTTCAAAGTGGTAGTATTCATTATCTTCAAGCTCATCTTCCGCCAATTGGTCCATTGATACTTTTAATAGACCTTCTTTAAATGGTTCCACTAAATTAATGTTTTCCATACCTTCAAACGTCACCAAAATAAAGTTTTTATGGCGTCTTGATGAACTGATCGTTACCCAAGTCGGCTTTTTGTCATCTTTTTTAAATGCCGCCAGTTTCGAGCCTACCGCAAAACGTTCTTCTTCAAAGTCCGTTGTCGATAAAATTCGCAGCTCCCCGCGAATACCATGTGTATTTACAATACGTCCTACATTAAACCATTCCATGTATATTCCACCTCTAATATCCCGTTGATCTCCATTCCAATCAACTAGTCGTTTTATTTAATAAAATACCGCTGATTGAATTATCATAACAAAAAAAGAAGGGTTAGCAAAATGCCACCCTTCTTTTACTAATCCAATATATCGACATACGTCTTTTTCTTCTGGTGGCCGCCCGCTGCTGAGTACACAATCGTACGAATTGCCTTCGCAACACGTCCTTGCTTGCCTATTACTTTCCCTCGATCCTCTGGATGAACAAAAAGCTTATAAACAACTCGATTGGAAGTTTCGTCCGTCTCAATACGAACGTCTTCCGGATAATCGACTAACGGTTTCACAATTGCTTCAATCAGCTGCTGCATAATGCCACCTCCGAATTAATCATTGAATTATTTGCTGTATTTAGCGTTATGGAATTTTTCCATGATACCTTGTTCTGAGAACAGGTTACGTACAGTATCAGATGGTTTTGCACCATCAGTTAACCATTTAAGAGCTTTCTCTTCATCGATTTGTACTGTAGCTGGAACTGTAAGTGGGTTGTAAGTACCTACTGTTTCGATTTGACGACCGTCACGTGGTGAACGAGCGTCTGCAACTACGATACGATAGAAAGGAGATTTTTTAGCTCCCATACGTTTTAAGCGAATTTTAACTGCCATTTTAATAGCACCTCCGAATAAGTTTCACACAAGATATTATATTAGCAATGTCTTGATGGTTTGTAAAGTGTTTTTTCTTAACACCTTATTTTTTATTTAAATAATGAATCAAAACCAGGCATTTTCATCTTCTTTTTACCTTTACCTTGCGCCATACCTGTCATTTGTTTCATCATTTTTTTCATTTCTTCAAACTGCTTCAGCAAGCGGTTTACTTCCTGAATTGACGTCCCTGAACCTGTAGCAATACGCTTTTTGCGGCTCGCCGAAATGATTTCCGGGTTTGTCTTTTCAGTTGGTGTCATCGAATAGATAATCGCTTCGATGCGTCCCATCTGCTTTTCATCGACTTTGACATTGTCAAGGCCTTTCATTTTGTTTGCACCTGGAATCATTTTCAATAATTCATCAAGTGGTCCCATTTTCTTCACGGCTTGAAGTTGTTCGATAAAGTCATCAAACGTAAAGCTCTGTGTCATGAACTTTTCTTCCAGCTCTTTTGCCTTTTCCATATCTACGTTAGCCTGTGCTTTTTCGATCAGTGACAGTACATCACCCATCCCTAAAATACGTGAAGCCATACGCTCTGGATGGAATGGTTCCAGCGCATCCATCTTTTCACCCATACCGACAAATTTAATCGGTTTCTCTGTAACAGAGCGGATTGACAGCGCCGCACCACCACGAGTATCGCCGTCCAGTTTTGTTAAGACAACGCCCGTAATGCCGACTGCTTCATTAAAGCTTTGCGCAACATTTACAGCATCTTGACCTGTCATCGCATCAACTACTAAGAATACTTCGTCCGGCTCTTTTAAACCGCGAATGTCTTTCAGTTCCTGCATCAGCTCTTCATCAATATGAAGACGACCGGCTGTATCGATCAATACAACGTCCAAATGCTCTTCTTTTGCATGCTCGATTGCCTGACGTGCAATTTCAACAGGTGAAACATCCGTACCTAGTGAGAATACCGGCAGAGATAACTGTTTCCCTAATGTCTGTAATTGCTGAACAGCAGCTGGACGGTAAATATCTGCTGCTACTAGCAATGGTTTTTTATTATATTTTTTACGTAATACATTCGCCAACTTACCTGTAGTCGTCGTCTTACCTGCACCTTGTAAACCAACCATCATAATGACAGTCGGAGGACGGTTGCTGAATTTAATCGGGCTTTGTTCGCCACCCATTAAATTCTTCAATTCATCCTGTACGATTTTAATGACTTGCTGACCAGGTGTTAATGATTTCATGACGTCGACACCGACTGCACGCTCACTAACTTTTTTAACGAATTCTTTAACTACCTTTAAGTTTACGTCCGCTTCGATTAAGGCAAATCGGACTTCACGCATCATTTCTTTAACGTCTTGTTCCGTAACTTTCCCTTTACCTTTAATCTTTTGGATCGTACCTTGGAGTCGCTCTGCTAAACCTTCAAAAGCCAACTCGTTCGCCCCCTAATCCGATTCCTTCAGTTGTTCAACTAATGCCAGTTTCGCTTCTTTCGTAGAAGCCTCATCCTCAATCGCATCCGCCAATTGTTTTAATACAATTTGACGTTGTTGAAACTTTTCGAATAAATTTAGTTTTTCTTCATATTCTTCAAGCATCGCCTCAGTACGGCGAATATTATCGTAAACAGCCTGACGCGAAATGTTATAACTTTCGGCAATTTCTCCTAACGAGTGATCGTCCAAGTAATACAGTTCCATATAGCTGCGCTGTTTATCAGTTAATAACGCTTGATAAAAGTCGAAGAGAAAGTTCATGCGTGTTGTTTTTTCAAGTAGCATTTTTATCTCTCCAATCATAATTTGTCTATCTTATCATAATCTTGTGAGCAGTTACTGTCAAGGCAATCCCCTTGTCCGTAGGGATAACCTTTTTCTTTCAATATAAAAAAAGCAATTCGCAAAAATTATACGAATTGCTTTTGGAATATAATTGTTATTCTTCTGCTTTTTCCAGTTCTTTTTCCAGTCCTTCGGCAAATAAACCATAGACATAACGTTCTGCATCGAATGGCTGCAGGTCGTCCATTTTTTCACCAAGTCCTACAAATTTAACAGGGATGTGCAGTTTGTTGCGGATCGCCAATACGATACCGCCTTTTGCCGTACCATCCAGTTTTGTTAAAACGATACCTGTTACATTCGTTACCTCTTTGAACATTTGAGCCTGAACAAGCGCATTTTGGCCTGTTGTCGCATCCAATGCAAGGAGTACTTCATGCGGTGCATCCGGAATTTCACGCGAAATTACACGATGCACTTTTTCAAGTTCGTTCATTAAGTTAACTTTATTTTGCAGACGGCCGGCAGTATCGCAGATTAAAATATCGACACCACGTTTTTTTGCTGCACGAATCGCATCATACATTACTGCTGCAGGGTCGGAACCTTCTGACTGTGCGATAACTTCTACACCGACACGGTCGCCCCATACTTGCAGTTGCTCAATGGCACCGGCACGGAATGTGTCTCCCGCTGCCAGCATCACAGATTTCCCTTCTGATTTTAAACGGTGCGCCAATTTACCGATTGTCGTAGTCTTTCCGACACCATTTACACCAACGAATAAAATAACCGTTAAATCGCCGCTCTGCTGAATATTTAACTCTGTTAAATTTTCTTCACCAGATTCATAAATTTCAACAAGCTTTTCGGAAATGATCGCCTGAATTCCGTTCGTATCTTTAATGTTTTGGCGCTGTACTTCAAAACGTAATTTATCCATTAATTCCATTACTGTTTCAAAGCCGACATCCGCTTGCAGTAGAACATCTTCCAGCTCTTCAAAGAAATCTTCATCTACTTTACGATAACGTGCTACTAAATCGTTTACTTTAGAAGTGAAAGAATTACGTGTTTTTTCCAATCCTGCTTTAAACTTCTGAGTAATCGACCAGGCAGACTGCTTTTGAGGTTGCTCCTCTACTTCTGTGTCCGATTGATTGGCAGTCTCTTCTTCAACAGGCTCCACTTCAGCAATTTCCGGCTGTTCAATTATTTCATCTTGCTCTTTTTCGGCAATTTGTTCAGTTTCGGTTTTTTCTTCCTCTACCGTTTCGATTAATTGATTTTCTTCTTGTACTTCTTGTTCTTGTTCATTAAGCGGTAACAGATCCGCCTGTTGCTCTTGTTGCTCTTGCAGTTCTTTTTGTTCACTGTTACCTGCCAGTTTTTCTTTCAGTCGCTTAAAAAAACTCATCTTCCGCCACTCCCTTGCGCTACTAATTCAGCATGTTCTTCCAGTTTTACCGATACAAGTTTCGATACACCCGACTCTTGCATTGTAATACCGTACAGAACATCTGCTCCTTCCATCGTGCCTTTACGGTGCGTAATGACGATGAATTGAGTATGCTCACTAAATTTACGTAAATATTCACTATAACGCACAACATTCGATTCATCCAATGCTGCCTCAACCTCATCCAAAATACAGAATGGAACAGGTCGTGTATTTAAAATCGCAAACAATAAAGCAATAGCTGTTAATGCACGTTCACCGCCCGAAAGCAGGCTTAAGCTTTGCAGTTTTTTCCCTGGCGGCTGGGCAATAATTTCAATGCCTGTCTCTAACATATTAGTAGGATCCAACAGCACCAGGTCAGCCGTACCGCCGCCAAACAGCTCTCTGAACGAAATGACGAACTGTTTACGAATCTGCTTAAATGTTTCACTGAATCGCTCTGTCATTTCTTCATCCATCTCGCCGATTGCTTTGTGCAGCGTATCTTTTGCAGCGACCAAATCTTCTCGTTGTTCACTTAAAAATGTATAGCGCTCCTGAACACGCTCATATTCCTCAATCGAAGTCAAATTGACCGGACCAAGTTCTTCAATCGATTGTTTCAGCAGCTTCACTTTCCGACGGACTTGTTCTTCGTCTTCAATGCTGATTGCTTCTTCCTGGGCAGATAGAACATCAAGTTCATACTGCTCGAGTAATTGCTCTTGCAAACTATTCATTTCAAATTCGATTCTGCTGCATTTCAGTTCCAGTGCACGCAATGCATCAACATAGCTTTTGTGTACACGCTGTATTTCCTGCAGGTGAATTTCGTTTTCCGTAACTTGATCATGCAAAGTTGAACGCATTCTACGGTTCTTTTGAATAATTTCTGTCAGTGCGTCTTTTTTCTCCGTCCATTCGACAATTGTTTGGGCTAATTCTTCTGCTGAAGGTCCATTTAAGCCATCTTCAGATTCTACCCAGTCGATTTCCCGGGAAATTTTTTCGACATTTCCCTGTGCTTTAGACAAATTGAGTTCTATTCCTGCAATCGATGCCTGTACTTGCGTTAATTGTTCTTGAGCAACCGCGAGTTCAGATCTCTTTTGCGCTAACTGTTCACGCAACACATCTTTTTGCGTTTCACTCTGTGCCTTAGCAAGTGTCAGTTCATCGACCGTTTGCTGAATTTCCTGTAATTCTTTACTTAACTCAGTCAATCGCGATTGTGCAGCTGACTGCTGTTCATTTAAAGACTCTTTACGTGTCGATAATGAAGTTTGCTCCGACTGCGTAATCGTTACCGTCGTCTGTAAGTTCTTCACGATCATATCGAGTTCCATAAGCTTCGAACGGTGGATTTGCTCTTGCTCACGCAATGATTCACCTTGCAGCTTCAACTCTTCCAATGAATGTCGCAATGATGCAATCTGTTCTTTTTTCGTCGCTACCGTTTGCTCAGCAGATTGGATTGTAGATTCCATACCGGCCAATGTCGTAACGAGCTTATCAAGTTCCGCTTTACGCGAGAACAATGAACTTTGCTGCTTTACGGCACCACCTGTCAAGGAACCACCAGCATTTACGATGTCCCCTTCAAGTGTAACAACGCGGTACTTAAATCCGCATAAACGGGCAATTTGACTCGCGCCTTCCAAAGAAGATGCAACTAATACATTACCTAAAAGGTTTTCTATAATTGTCGTATTTTCCTGTGCATAATTCACTAGTTCATATGCTAGTGCAACATAGGCAGGATGTGATTGAATATCGCTCAGTTGCTGTGCATGGATTTTCCGTGAACGCATAACTGTTTTCGGTAAAAATGTTGCACGACCTGCACGTTTTTGCTTCAACCAGCCAATCGCTTTTTGGGCATACTGTTCATTTTCTGTCACAATATGCTGTGAAGCTGCACCTAATGCTGTTTCAATTGCCTGCGAGTATTTCGCCTCAACTTGAATCAGCTCGGCTACTGCACCTTCTATCCCTTGCAGTTCATTACGGTCCCGCGCTAAAAGAACTTCCTTAACACCATGGAAGAAGCCTGAAAAATCAGCTTCAAGTTCAGCCAATGTTTCTTTACGGGCCTTTAATTGCTGATGATGCTGATAAGCTTTATACAATAACGCTTGTTTTTCATCCAAATCGGCAGTTGCCGATTTCAACTGAACCTGCATAACATCAAAATGATTAAGCTGTTCTTTTACAGACAGTTCCGCCTGTTCAAGCGCACGTTCCGTCACTTCTTTTGCCATGAGCGCTTCAGTCAGTTCTTTTTGGATTTCAGAAGAGCGACCTGACATTCGCTCTACAGATGCCTGTTCCTGCGAAAGTTGCTGATCAATATGCTTTAATTCATTTTTTACTGTCGCTTCTTCGTTAAGTAAGTTAATGTACGTATTTTTCGCATCTTCAATTTCCTGCTCGATTTCTGAAGCAGAACGTGTTAAAGCTTGCTCAACCTGCTTTAATGCTGAACGGATTTCGGTAACGATTTTTTGCTTTTCGGTAAACTGACCGCGTTTTTCACGCTCAGCCTCCAGCAATTCTTTTACCATATTGGTAGCTTCCGTTAAGCTTTCACGCAGTTGCTGTATTTGTTTTTCGGCATTTGAACGCTTTTCGTTAAAGAGTGCTTTTCGGCCTTCCCAGCGCTCTACTTCCGCACTTGCCTCAACAAGTTGTTCTTGAGAACTGTCCAGCACTTCATCAATTGCTTTTAACTCTGTACGCATTTTGCGCAATTGTTGTTCAACTGTCGCAATTTCAGTTGCCTGTTCTTTTTCGGTTGCTGTTAATTTCCGCTGTTCTTCAGTATAGCCTTGCAATACTTTCCCGTTCGCACGGATATCATGAACCATTAATGCTATATCAAAATCTTTCAGTTCTTCCGTCATTCGCACATAATCTTTCGCGCTCGACGCCTGAATTTTCAATGGTTCCAGACGCTGATCGATTTCATGCAAAATATCGAGAACCCGATTTAGGTTTTCATCTGTTTCTACAAGTTTGTGCTCTGCTTTTTTCTTGCGCTGCTTATATTTTAAAACACCTGCAGCCTCTTCAAAAATACTGCGGCGGTCATCTGGACGGCTGTTTAGAATTTCATCAACCCGTCCTTGCGAAATAATGGAAAAGGCTTCTTTCCCAAGACCCGAATCCATAAACAAGTCTGTAATATCTTTTAGACGGCATTGCTGGTTATTCAGTAAATATTCACTTTCACCTGAGCGATAAACCCGTCTTGTCACACTTACCTCTGTATAAGGTATCGCTACTTGCTCATCTGTATTATCTAAAACAAGTGTAACTTCCGCAAAGTTCAGTGCTCTTCTCGATTCACTTCCTGCAAAAATAACGTCTTCCATTTTGGCTCCGCGCAGACTTTTGGCAGACTGCTCTCCTAAAACCCACCGGATTGCATCTGTTACATTACTTTTCCCACTACCATTTGGTCCTACTACTGCAGTAACACCAGGTACAAAATCAATCCCGATACGTTCGGCAAATGATTTAAAGCCTACTACTTCGAGTCTTTTAAGGAACATGTTATTCCTCCTCTTGCTTTGACTGCTTAAGCATCAGCATGGCACTTTGTGCTGCTTGCTGCTCAGCCTCTTTCTTTGATTTTCCACGGCCAATACCTAACTCCTGGCTGTTTAACAATACGCGTGAAACGAATGTTCGATTATGCGCTGGTCCTTTTTCATCAACAATCTCATAATGTAAAAGGCCGTTGTTTGTTTGTTGAATAATTTCTTGTAATTGACTTTTAAAATCCATCACATGCGAAAAAGCACCGACTTCAACTTTAGGGAATACGACACGTTCTAAAAATGCGACAACTACTTCCAGACCTTGATCTAAATAAAGAGCTCCGACAAATGATTCAAATACGTCAGCAAGCAATGCCGGACGTTCACGACCACCTGTTAATTCTTCACCTTTACCTAATAAAACAAATTGCCCGAAGTTCAGTTCATTCGCAAAAACAACTAGTGATGGCTCACAAACGATTGATGCACGTAATTTCGTAAGTTCCCCTTCGCTCATATGCGGAAATTTTTCAAATAAATATTTTGATACAGATAACTCTAAAACTGCGTCCCCTAAAAATTCTAATCGCTCGTTATCCGTAAATAATTTGCGGCGATGCTCATTCACATAAGATGAATGTGTAAATGCTTGATATAATAAATCTTTATTCTGGAAATGAATGTTCATTTCGTTTTCTAAAACTTCAAATTGTGATTTTACTTTTTCAGGGAGTACCCCGGGTTTCTGGTTGTTCCCTTTTTTTCTATAGGTCATGTACTTTCTGCCTTCCTTCTAGTTTCTATCGTTTAGTTTACCTTGTTCTATAGCAATGTGCAAAGGGTATCAGTCAAATTCCTATCAAATTTCGTTTTATTTGTTCACTCCACTAGAAACTGCTATTTAACGCAATTTTCAGACGTAAAAAAGGCTGTACAAAAGTCGTTTTGACCTCGTACAGCCTTATGTTTTATAAATGAATTAGCTAATTTTGCTTTCGATGTATGAAATTGCATTACCAACTGTTGCAATTTTTTCTGCATCTTCATCAGAAATTTCCATATCGAACTCATCTTCAAGTTCCATTACTAACTCAACAACATCTAATGAATCTGCACCTAAATCCTCACGGAATGATGCTTCTAATTTCACTTCGCTTTCGTCAACGCCTAAACGGTCAACGACTACTTTTGAAACACGCTCAAATACTGTAGACAAATCAGTCACCTCCCCTCAAGAATTCTACTTTAATAATATCACTAACATTGGTTTCTGCTACTAACAAGCGAAATTAGAGCTCGCTTTCCACGGGCGGTGCCAATCCTCCTCGTCGCTACGGTGCTCCTGTCGCTTTCGCTTTCGTCGCAAATAAATTTCCTGCGGTGTATCGGCAGTCCCGCTATTCCCGTAGGAAGCTTGCTTGTAGCGAAAGGCTTAGCCGTCAGCTACACTCGAGCTCATTTCGCTAAGTTTCCCATAAATATTTACAGCCTGTAGCTTATATATTATATATTTCAATAATCTTAAGCCATTACCATGCCGCCGTCTATTTGCAGTGTTTGGCCTGTAATGTAATTAGAACTGTCTGATGCGAAAAATACGACAGCTTTGGCGATATCTTCCGGTTGGCCCAATTTTGCCAACGGAATTTGTTTAAGCATACCTTCTTTCAAATCTTCCGGTAAGCCTTCTGTCATTTCCGTTGTAATAAAGCCTGGAGCAATAGCATTGACTAAAATATTACGTGAAGCAAGCTCCTGCGCAGTTGTTTTCGTTAAACCGATGACACCCGCTTTTGCCGCTACATAGTTTGCCTGTCCGGCATTACCTGCAACCCCGACGATCGAAGAAATATTAATGATGCGTCCTGCACGCTGTTTCATCATTTGACGCGTTACAGCTTTTGTACAAAGGAACACACCTTTTAAATTCGTATTGATGACATCATCCCATTCGTCATCTTTCATACGCATTAACAAATTGTCGCGCGTGATGCCCGCATTGTTCACTAAAATATCAATCGAACCGTACGTATCAAGCGCCGATTTCATTAAATTCTGCACAGAATCCGCGTCTGCTACATTCGCCTGAACAGCAATTGCTTCGCCGCCATTTGCTTTAATTTCTTCTACTACTTCCTGTGCCTTTTGCTCGCTCCCGCTGTAATTGACAACAACTTTTGCACCTTCACTTGCCAATTGTAATGCGATTGCGCGACCAATGCCACGAGATGCCCCTGTTACAACTGCACATTTCCCTGTTAAACCCATTGTTTCCACTCCTTTGATGCCTCAACAACTTGTGTTAAACTCGCCTCATCATATACACAGTAAGTTTGTACATTGCGGTCGATTTTTTTCACTAAGCCTGATAATACTTTTCCAGGTCCGCATTCGATAAAGACTGTTACCCCTTCAGCAATAAGCTTTTCAATGTTTTGCTGCCATTTTACAGAGCTTGTTACTTGGGCAACCATTTCTTCTTTAATTGCTTCCACCGTTGTTAAAAGCTCTGAAGTTACATTGCTCACTACCGGAATTTTGGGTTCCTGCAATGGTAAATTTTCTACTGTATCTTTTAAATTATGTGCCGCTTTCTGCATTAATGAACTATGGAAAGGACCGCTCACGACTAATGGTAAAGCTCGTTTTGCTCCCGCTTCCTTCGCTCTTATACATGCCTCGTCAACACCTTGTTTCGTCCCTGAAATCACAATTTGGCCCGGACAGTTGAAGTTCGCCACTTGAACGACTTCTCCTTCAGCGGATACTTGTTGGCAAATGGCGTCCAGCTTTTCTCCATCTAACGCCAATATAGCTGCCATTGCTCCTTGACCTGCAGGTACTGCCTCGTCCATAAATACACCCCGTCTATGAACTGTTTGAACTGCATCTTCAAAATCAATTACTCCTGAAATGACAAATGCACTGTATTCTCCTAATGAATGTCCCGCAGTATATTGCGGTGCAATACCGGCTTCAATCAGCTTGTTTGCGATCATCACCCCTGATGTCAATAAAGCTGGCTGAGCATGGTATGTCAGTGTTAATGTTTCTTGCGGACCGTTCAGCATATAGTCCGACAGTGGAAGGTTCAACACTTCGTTTGCTCGTTCATAATACTGTTTGCTTACTTCATCATTCGCAACAAACTCCGCACCCATCCCTACAGTTTGTGAACCTTGTCCTGGAAAAATAAAAGCAACTTTTGTCATTTGATAATCCCCTTTGTGAAAAAGCTTATTCTGGCTTTGGCAATTGCTCAATCTTTTTAGTAATTGTTTCGCATACTTTATGCTCTACCATAATTGTCGCTTGACGAATTGCACTGTAAATCGCACGTGCATTCGAAGAGCCATGCGCCTTAATAACAGGTGCTTTCAGGCCGAATAAAGCCGCACCACCGTATTCTGTATAATCCATTTTATCTTTTAACTGCTTCAAGTCGTTTTTTACTAATGCAGCAGCAATCTTTGTTTTTGTTGTAGCAAATAATGCATCCTTCAACATTTTGAAAACCGTACCCGCTGTACCTTCGATTGTTTTCAGCACCATATTGCCTGTAAACCCATCCGTTACGACAACATCCGCGACCCCATTCAGTAATTCGCGTGCTTCCACATTACCTTCAAAGTTGAAATCCGCTTCTTTCATTAATGTGAATGCCGATTTAGTTAATTCATTACCTTTTTTATCTTCCGTTCCGATATTCAATAGTCCAATACGTGGTGATTTTTGACCGCGTACTTGCTTCACATAAATATCACCCATGATTGCGTACTGTAATAAGTTTTCAGGTTTTGCATCTGCATTCGCCCCTAAATCAAGCATTAGGAAGCCGTCACCATTCATCGTCGGTAATGTTGTTGCTAATGCAGGACGTGCGACCCCATCAATACGTCCTACTTTGAAAAGTCCGCCTGCCATTAAAGCACCCGTATTCCCAGCCGATAAACAAGCGTCCGCTTTTCCTTCAGCAACTGCATCCAGCATACGTGCCATTGAAGAATCTTTTTTACGTCGTACTGCGCGTGCCGGATCATCTTCTCCCTCTACAACTTCACTGCAATGAACAACCGTCAGGCGATCATGGTTCTTTAAGTAAGGCGCCATTTTCTGTTCATCGCCATACAGATCAATTGTTAATTTCGGAAAATCTTCAAGCGCCATGAAGACACCTTCCACGATTGCTTTTGGTGCGTTATCTCCGCCCATACCATCTACTGCTATTTTCATGTTGTTTCTTCACCTTTCATCCGATACATTTCAAACTCTCCTTTGAAAACTAGTTCATTATCAACAGAAGAAGTTACTTCGATAAATGTACGGTTTTTATCAGGGTTTTTCCCTTTTACAACGGCCTTCGTTACGACACGATTACCTGCTCGAACCGGTTTCACGAAAGCTACATTTGATTTTACAGTAAGGGCAAGCTCATCATCAATTACTGCAACCGCCAAAGAATTGGCCTGTGCAAATAGATGGTGACCGCGCGCTATGCCATTGCGCTGGAAAACATGCTCTTCTCCAACATCAAATATTGAAATTGCCCGGTTATCCAGCTCTATATCAATAATTTCACCGATGACTTCATCGAGTGGCAACGATTTTACTTCATCATATTTTTTAGCAGCAACATCTTTAATACGTTCACGCAATTCCGGAATAGCGAGTTCCATGCGATCCAATCGAATTGTTTGAACGCTCACATTAAATTCAGCTGCTAATTGTTCATCTGTCACGAAAGGATTGTCTGCGATCTGCTCAGTCAATAACGACTGTCGCTCTTTTTTGGAACGCTTCATCGTATTTGTTACCTACCTTTAATTTTCTAAAAGATTAGTATTAGCACTTGGTACTAATATCAATATACATGTATAAAAAAAAGAACGCAACAACTTTTTGTCGCGTTCTTGAAATCTTATGCTTCAAGGCTTAGCTGCCACAGCACCCCGAACTTGTCTTTCACCTGACCATAGCACTTGCTCCAAAAGGTCTCCTGTAACTCTATTACGACCTTTCCGCCTTCTTTTAAACCATCGAAGATATATCGGATTTCCTGCTCATCTTTTGACGTATAGGCAATGCTAATATTGTCCCCTACCGTCACTTGCGGAGAACCCGGATACGTATCGGAAAACATCATTTGACCTTCCTGCAATTCAATTTGCGCATTCATGACCAGATCTTTTGCTTCTGGTGGAATAGGGTTCTCAGGGTTTGGCGGTAATTCTCCAAATGTTGAAATCGTTACACTTTTGGCGTTAAATAATTCTGCATATAACACCACTGCCTCTTTTGCTTGTCCATTTAGTACGAAATACGGATACATGTTTCCCATCTTATAACCTCTTTTCAGCATTTTTAAGTAGCTTAAATAGTTTTCCACCAAATACAGGTTCTAATCGTTTAATCGATCCGTTCTCCTTGCAGAACGCCGGAAGCCGTTAAATCCTCCCGTAAAAATTCATATTCCGGATCTTGCCAGAATGCTTCATCATAGAGCATTTTTTCGGCATCCTGTCTTGCTGTTTCAAGTGCCCGGTAATCATGAACAAGATCTGCCAGTTTAAATTCCGGCAACCCGCTTTGTCGTTTACCGAAGAAATCCCCTGAGCCGCGCAATTCCAAATCTTTTTCAGCCAGGCGGAAACCGTCATTCGTCTCGGTCATACTCATCATACGTTCTTTTCCTTCATCTGTTTTCGGATCAGCAATCAGTACACAATAAGATTGATGTTCTCCCCGGCCAACACGTCCGCGCAGCTGGTGAAGCTGAGCTAAACCAAAACGCTCGGCATCATAAATTGTCATGAATGTCGCGTTTGGAACGTTTACCCCAACTTCGACAACAGTTGTCGATACAAGTACATGAATTTCTCCATCACTGAACGCTCGCATGACCGTATCTTTTTCGTCCGAATGCAATCGACCGTGCATCAGGCCGATTTCAAAACGGTTGCCGAAATATGCCTTTAATTGTTCATAAGCTTCCACTGCATTTTGTACATCGAGTTTATCGGATTCTTCGATTAATGGAGCAATGACATACGCTTGGCGGCCTGCTTCAAGTTCTTGGGTCATGCGCATCAGCACACTGTTCAGCTGTTCTTTTTTCAGCCAATGCGTTTCAATTTCTTTCCTTCCTGCAGGCAATTCATCAATAATCGAAACATCCATCTCGCCAAAAGCTGTAATGGCTAACGTACGAGGAATAGGTGTTGCGGTCATGAAAAGCACATCCGGATTTTCACCTTTTTCGCGCAGTACACGACGCTGTTCTACACCAAACCGGTGTTGCTCATCCGTAATGACAAAGCCTAACTTTTTGAATTCGACATCTGGCTGGATAAGTGCATGTGTCCCAATGAGAATATCGATTTCTCCTGCTGCGAGCTGCGCTAACAATTCACGGCGTGCCTTTGTTTTTGTGGAGCCCGACAATAATGCGATCTTAACACCGATCGGATCAAACCACATATGCAGGTTTTCAGCATGCTGCTCGGCTAAAATTTCGGTCGGTGCCATTAAAGCCCCTTGATAACCTGCCGTTACAGCGGCATATAGACCGATTGCCGCAACAACCGTCTTCCCTGATCCAACATCCCCTTGAAGTAGACGATTCATACGTTGCGGCAGCAGTAAATCTTTGCATATTTCATTGACAACCCGCTTTTGGGCCCCAGTTAATTCATACGGCAGAGTTGCAATAAATTCCTTTAATTTTTCCAGGTCAAAGCGGACGGAAATCCCTTTTTCATTTTCCTTATTCGCTTTTCTCAATGCTTGAATACGCAGCTGGAACTGCAGTAATTCCTCATAAACGAAGCGGCGGCGCGCCTGTTTTGCATGGTCTGCACTTTGCGGGAAATGTACCCCTTCGAGCGCTTCTTGAATATTGACCAACTGGTAGTTTTCACGCAGATAGTGCGGCAATGTTTCAGGTAATTGATCCTTCACGGTATCCAACGCTTGGCGCATATATTTACGGAAGCGCTTTTGCTGAATATTCCCTTTTAAGCTGTAGACAGGCTCAAAATCAACTTGTTCTGTTTTCGGTCCGAACGTCACGGACGAACCGACAATCACTTGGCGACCGCGATCCCATTTCCCGGTAACCGTAATGATGCCGCCGGTTGAAATTTTTTGCCGTAAATAATTTTGATTGAAAAACACAACTTTAATTAAATGTCTTCCTGCAAGAGCCGTAAATTGCAGTCGTGACTTGTTTTTCCCTAAAAACAATACGGTCGGTTCACTTTCGACACGTGCTTCAATCGTTACACGCTCATTATGCGGTGTTTCAGTCAAATCTTTTAATCGAAAATCTTCATGGCGGTATGGAAATGTCCAAATCAAGTCATGGATTGTCTCGATGCCAATTTTCATTAAATTTTCGGCTGTTTCTTTTCCGATTCCCTTTAATTGTGAAACTGGCTCATGAATCATTGTTGACACTTCCTTCCTTTACGAGTTTTAATAATTTAACAATATCATAAAATGGGTGCATACGTTCCCTCATAAACTAAAAAAGCCAAGGCAAACCCAAAAATAACATTTTTCTCTATGAGAAAAATGTTATTTTTTCGCTGTGCGTAAAAATTGATTTCCATTCCGGGGGCGTGAGGCCAACACGATGTTGGTCACAAAAGCGTTGCCACAGGACGTGGCGTTCTTAGCTTTTGTTCCTAGTCTCAGGCGTCACGCTATTCCCCCAGGAGTCGCCCCTCCATTCCAATCAATTTTATAAATTATCCGTTTCTTAATACAGATTTTCAGCTTGTTCTATGAAATTTCTACTTCTGCCCGCCCGATTTTTGAATATCTCATTAGATTAATTAGTTACTGCCTACACGCGATTTCAGCAGGCTTTTCAGGTCTCCGCCTTCAAAGATTGCATGGGTAATGGCTTTGCCTGTAGGTGTTGCAGCTAAACCGCCACGTGCTGTTTCTTTCAAGTTCGGGCTCATTGCCTGACCGATTCGGTACATTGCGCCGATTACCTCATCACATGGAATACGGCTTGTCACACCTGCTAAAGCCATATCCGCTGCGACTAATGAGTTGGATGCACCCATTGCATTCCGTTTAACACAAGGTACTTCAACTAAGCCTGCAACAGGGTCACATACTAATCCAAGCATATTTTTCAATGTGATGGCAAATGCTTCCGAACTTTGCTGTGCTGTTCCGCCAGCCATTTCGACAATCGCAGCAGCGGCCATTGCCGATGCACTGCCGACTTCCGCCTGGCAGCCGCCTTCAGCACCCGAAATAGAAGCATTGTTCGCCACGATAAATCCGAATGCTCCGGACGTGAATAAATAGCGAATCATTTGTTCACGTGTCGGATTTAATTTATTTTGAACGGCAAACAATGTCCCCGGAACTACTCCTGCTGAACCAGCAGTTGGTGTCGCACAAATTGTACCCATTGCCGCATTCACTTCGTTTGTTGCAACCGCCTTGCTGACAGCATCAAGTAAAAGGTCTCCGGCTAATGTGTTGCCTTTTTTAATATAATTTTGAATAAGTACAGCATCGCCACCCGTTAAACCTGTTACGGATTGTACACCTTTTAAGCCGCGCTCTACCGCTTCTTCCATAATCGTTAAGTTGCGATCCATCTGTGTAAAAATTTCTTCACGCGAGCGACCTGTAATTAACATTTCCTGTTCGATCATCAATTCGGAAATCAGCTTTCCTTCTCTTTCGGCTAACTCCACCAGCTCACGAACACTGCGGAATAAAACATCCATATTTGCCACCCCTTAGTTATTAATTTTCGATACTTTCGTAATATGCGGAATGTATGAAATTTGCTCTAACAGACGCTGATCAATGTTTTGATCGACTTCGATTACCATTAAAGCGGTTAAACCACGTTCAATACGCGATACTTCCATATGTCCAATATTAACATCATGCATGGCTAAACAATTCGCCACGTTCGCAATACAGCCTGCACGGTCATCATGCACAACTAAAATTGCCGGCATTCCGCCTGTCAGACGCAGCTTGAATCCGTTCACTTCACTAATTTCAATTTTACCGCCGCCGATTGAAATACCTTCAACGCTCATTTCCGATTCGTCATCGCCCATCAATATCCGAGCAGTATTTGGATGTTCTTTATTAGCTGTTTCCGGAATGAATTCAAATTGCAAGCCTGCTTTTTCTGCTTCGGCAAAAGAAGTTTTAATACGTTCATCATCTGTATCGTAATCTAGTAAGCCACCGATAATTGCCACATCTGTTCCATGGCCGCGGTATGTTTCGGCAAAAGAACCGTATAAATAAATTTTCGCCCATTTTGGCTGGCGTCCAAACAAGTCGCGTGCAACACGTCCAATTCGTGCTGCCCCTGCTGTATGTGAAGAGGATGGACCAATCATAACAGGTCCAATAATATCAAAAACCGATGTAAATTTCATAAAGTTATCCCCCCATATTCTTTCATACTTTCATTTACTCCTAGTGTACTCATTTTCTCTGCAATTAACAAACTTCTTGTTGTAAAAACAGAATAATAACCAAATTGAGGATGATCCTCCATAACTTTACGCAGACGTGTAAGAAGTAAGGGGGTAAAGTGATGGAAATATCCCCCTAAACTAACTTTATACAGGAAAACCGACTGAATACAAGGGAACTATACAGCCTTCCAATTCAACCTTTTTCACTCTACTCAAACGTAATGAAAGCAGTGCATACATGAATGTACACACTGCTTTCACTATTGATTTTATTCTACAGATAAAATGAACGGATACAGGGATTGCTTGCCTTCAACAATTTCCACTTCGGCATCCGGGTAATTTTCTTCGATAAAGTTTTGTAATTCATCGGCTTGTTCTGCTGTCGCATCTTCACCATAAATGATTGTGATGATTTCTGAATCTTCATCCATTAACCCATCAAGCACTTTTTTCGCTGCATCCATCATTTCAGGAGTCGATAAAATAATTTTACCTTCAGCCAATGCCATATAATCATCTTTGCGAATTTCAACACCGTCGATCGATGTATCGCGTACCGCAAATGTAACTTGACCAGTCTTCACATGTTCAAAGCCTTGTGTCATGTTTGCTTTATTCGTTTCAACCGATTCAGCAGGATTGAATGCTAAAATAGCTGCCATTCCTTGAGGGATCGTTTTTGTCGGCACAACCGCTGCTTCAATTTCCAGAAGTTCAGCCGCTTGCTCTGCCGCCATAATGATATTTTTATTGTTCGGTAAAATCAGTACTCGCTCTGCACCAATTTCTTTAACCGCTTTTACGATATCTTCTGTAGAAGGGTTCATCGTCTGTCCGCCTTCAATTACATAAGAAGCACCGATTGAGCGTAGCAGATTCGATACACCTTCACCCATTGCAATCGTTACAATCGCATAAGGTACTTTTGCTTTTTGCTGTTTTGCAGGTGCTTGTGGTGTATCGTTAACAATCGCAGAATGCTGTTCACGCATATTGTCTACTTTAATTTTAATTAAGCTACCATATTTTTGACCCGCTGCAAGTACGGCACCTGGAGTTTCCGAGTGTATATGTACTTTTGCAATTTCATCGTCCGAGATAACTAATAATGAGTCACCCATCGGATTCAGTTCTTGGCGGAACTGCTCTTCGTCAAATGGTGATTTATCTTCCTCGAAGCGCACCATGATTTCTGTACAGTAACCAAATTCAATGTCAGATGTGTCCATGAAGTCTTGTACACGGTGATGTTCTGCATTAATTAAATCATCCAGTGAAGATTCATTTTTTTCCGGTAGTGGCTCGCCTTTCATAGAAGCAAGGAATCCTTCGTATACGAACAGTAATCCTTGGCCGCCGCTATCAACAACACCCACTTCTTTTAATACAGGTAAAAGATCCGGCGTACGGTTTAATGATTGTTTTGCTTCCTCGATGAATGCTTCCATAAGAACAATCATATCTTCTTCTGTTTCAGCAACTTCCACACCTTTTGCTGCGGCTTCACGAGCAACCGTTAGGATTGTCCCTTCCACTGGTTTCATAACGGCTTTATAGGCAGTATCTACACCAGCCTGGAATGCATTCGCTAAGCCTTTTGCATCGATTTCAGCTTCTTTTTCAATCGCTTTACCGAACCCGCGGAATAACTGTGATAAAATTACGCCTGAATTTCCGCGTGCACCCATTAGTAAGCCTTTTGATAACGCCTGAGCTGTTTTACCGATATGTGCACTTACATTGGCTTCTGTTTCATCTGCACCAGATGTCATTGATAAATTCATATTTGTCCCCGTATCACCATCCGGCACAGGGAATACATTTAGCGAATCTACATAAGCTGCATTTTGGTATAGGTGATGTGCACCCATTTGTACCATTTCAGCAAATTTAATTCCGTCTAAAGACTTCATTCGATTCATTTCCTCCTCTTACACATTCGCAACACGAACGCCTTGAACAAAAATATTAACTGATTTAACGCTCATACCTAATGTTTTATTTACTGTATATTTTACTTTGGATTGTACTTGATAAGCGATTTCAGAAATTTTCGTACCATAGCTTACAATAATGTACATATCAATATGTAAGTCATCACCTTCTTGGCGAATGAGCACACCTTTTGCGAAATTCTCTTTTCGTAAAATATCTGTTAAACCATCACGAATTTGATGTTTTGATGCCATGCCTACAATGCCATAGCATTCAATCGCTGCTCCACCAGCAATTTGAGCAATAACATCATTGGATATATCAATATGACCGAATTCGTTATTTAATTCTACTGACATAGTGAATGCCCCCTTGGCTCTATTTGACTAATTTATATTGTACTACACAAAAGTCGATTATAAAAGAAAACGTTCATCTACGTCTAGCCTGAAGTCGTTTTTTAAAATTTCTCTTAATTAAACTGCTCTTTATTTTTAATCAGAACAACATCATACTATAATAATTTTTTAGTACAATCTAATTAGAGTATTTGACTATTTCCGGTTGTTATACAAAGAAGCATTCATGAAACGAATCCCGGTGCTTTATTTCGTAAAAAATTCGATATGATTATGCAAAATCGAGATTTTCGCCGGAAGTTGGCTGATTAAATCACCGTCAACATTCAGCGGAAGTGCTTCATTCGCGTTAATATGCATTTCCTGTGCATTGAATTTAATAATATTGTCATCATCCTCATAATTGCCTGTCAGCAGGTTTTTAGCTGTGCCTACCACTTGTAGCGTGTTCGTACTTTTAATAATAAATCCGTGCAGGAGACCGTCAGATTTATCAGCTTCTTCATTCATGTGACGGAAGCTTCCGACTGAATCGGTCAAAACACATATGAAGAGCATCATATCTTCTTTATACATTTTTCCGTCTGCTTTAACTTCCATTTCATAAGTATCATTTTGTATAGCCGCTTTTACACCTTCAAATAGGTAAGCGAGCGAACCAAGCGACGTTTTTTGTTCCATCGTCACATCGCCGACCGCTTCTGCCAATAACCCGATTGCAATGACATTCGTGAAGTAATAATCATTCACTTTCCCGATATCTGCTTTTGTTGTTTTCCCACCGAGTAACGCAATCGCCTCATCCGGATCAAGCGAAATATCCAATGCACGGGCAAAATCATTGACTGTCCCCAATGGAATGATCCCTACAACAGGGCGGTGGGGCTGTTCTGCGATGCCGTTGATCCCTTCATTTACCGTACCGTCTCCCCCGACTAAAATAACCGCATCATATTTCTCGTCGCATGCCATTTTAGCAAAGCGGGTTGCATCCTTTTCACCTGTAGTTTCTTTTACGACAACTTCATAATTATGTAATTGTGCGATAATTTTCTTTTCGTACTCACTTGCCTTTTCTTTTCCTGAAGTAGGATTGATGATGACCATACATTTTTTCATAATTGCTTCCTCCTAAGTAATTCGTTTATAGTGTCTATTACCTTTTCCAGGAAGTTTTTAATCCCGAATAAGCAAAATGGGGTGTAAAGGTTTTTTTCTTGAAAGGTTGTGCAAAATGTCTTGCACTCATTGCCTCTGTATGTTAAATTATTATGGTATGTGAAATAACGAACTGAAATAAAGATTTCAGATTCAGCTGTAAGGAGGAATTTTACAATGCCAAAACAATGCGTAATTACTGGCCGTAAAGCTCGTACAGGCAACAACCGTTCACACGCTATGAACGCTAACAAACGTACTTGGGGTGCTAACCTTCAAAAAGTTCGTATCTTAGTTGACGGTAAGCCAAAACGTGTATGGGTTTCTGCTCGTGCTTTAAAATCAGGTAAAATCGAGCGCGTATAATCGCGTATAGAGTATCAGCATTTGCTGATACTCTATTTTTTTGCAAAAAAATAAAAAATGCGCTAAAGCGCCCGGTCAAGGTTCCCCACTTTTGCACGGAGGGACTGAAATGTCCAGGGAGCTGGCGCTTTAGCCTGGACGCGAACAAATACTTATTTCCAGGTTATCCATATGCGATAGTATATACTTTCCTGAATAACAAAAAATACAGCCCATAATCGCTATGAGCTGTAGCCAGGATCTTTATTTTTCTTTTTTATCTCTACGAAACAACTTCACGCAGCCTCTTGCTACACCGCTTAACCACTTAGGCATTTGGAATGTATATACTTTCAGCGTTGTTCCTCCTTAATCTTTACTCTTTATCATTAAACATATGCCTTCCTCAAATGAAATAGACCCTGTACCTATTATTTCATTGCTTGTGAAACGCGTTGTCCCCTGCTCAATCACTTCATCTGTCGTTTCATATTTAACCCCACGCAACGTAACGTTCTGAAGAGTTTTTCCATAGGCAAAAAACGATACATAAGTATAATGATCTTCTGTCAAAGTATGTGTACCCGGCAGTAAAAATTGAATGACATTATGAGAATTAATGATTTTAAAAGTAATATGAGGATATTGCTGCTGCATAAGAAAAACAGATCTTAAAGTCGCTTCGTAATGATCCAAGCGCCCGCCTGTAACACCTGTCAAAAAGACTTCCTGCGGCTCATATGTAAGTGCCTTCAGCAAGGCTAAGTCTGTATCCGTCTCATCTTTTTCAGCCTGAAACTGTTCCACATGGTCTACAACTTCGGAAATCCGCGCAAATTCCTCCGCTGTAATAGAATCAAAATCGCCAACGATGCTGTGGGGCAGTATCCCTTCGTCCACTAAATACAATGCACCCCGGTCGACTCCAATCCATATATCCGGTGTTAAAGAAAAGGCGACCTCATGTACGGGGCCGCCTGAGCAGATTGCAACAATCATTGAATTGCCGCTAATCCTGCTTGTTTAATTTCCTGTAAAGCCTGTGCGCGATTTTCTTTACTGTAAATAGCTGAACCCGCAACAAACACCGTTGCCCCCGCTTTTGCACAAGGTACGATTGTTTCAGCGTTAATGCCGCCATCAATTTCGATTTCGATATTCAGGCCACGTTCTTTAATGATTTTCGATAGTGCTTCTACTTTCGGCACAACGGATTCAATGAACTTTTGCCCGCCAAAGCCCGGGTTAACCGTCATAAACAGCACCATATCAACATCTTCCAAAATATGCTGAATCGTTTCAATCGGCGTATGCGGATTTAATACAACCCCCGGTTTAACACCAAATGAACGGATTAGCTGGATTGTACGGTGCAAATGGCGGCATGCTTCAACATGTACCGTAATGTAGTCTGCTCCCGCTTTCGCAAATTGTTCAATATACTGATCGGGATTTTCAATCATTAAATGTACGTCCATCGGTAATGTAGAAAGGGGACGAATTGCTTCTAATGCAATTGCACCAAATGAAATATTCGGTACGAAATGGCCGTCCATTACGTCGATATGGATCAATTCTGCTCCTGCTGCTTCTACTTCTTTTACCTCTTGTCCCAGCTTTGCAAAGTCTGCTGCTAAAATTGATGGTGCAATTTTAATCATGTCTAATACCTCGGCTTTCGGTCAATAATTTCTTGTAAAATTTGTTCATAGTGCTCATAGCGGTACGAACGGATTTCACCTGTTTCCACCGCTTGTTTTACCGCACATTTCGGTTCCTTTATATGCAGGCAGCCACGGAACTTACAATTCTCGCTAATTCGCTCGAACTCTGGTAAACAAGATGTCAGCTCTTCCTTTTCAATCATTTCAAAATCGAAAGAACTGAAGCCTGGCGTATCTGCCAATAGCCCTCCACATACTTCAATAAGCTCTACATGACGTGTCGTATGTTTTCCTCGTCCTAAACTTTTTGAAATTATGCCTGTTTTTAAATGCAGTTCAGGAAGCAATGTATTTAACAATGTAGACTTTCCGACACCAGACTGTCCGGCAAGCACCGATGTTTTTTCCTGCAAATAAGGTTCAATCTTTTCCAGCAATGTTGGATCATCAATATAAGTTTCAATAATGTCATAGCCGATTGCCTTATAATCGTCAATATAGTTTTGTAAATGTGCCCGTTCAGCATCATTCAATAGATCCATTTTCGTTAAAATAATGATCGGCTGTACATGGAACGACTCAAGCACGACTAAAAAACGGTCGAGCAGAACTGTATTAAAATCCGGTTCTTTTGCGGAAAATACTAGTAAGGCCTGATCCACATTCGCAATAGGAGGCCGAACAAGTTCATTTTGGCGTTCCAGAATTTTATCGATTGAACCATCTGATTCACCGTCATACGAATATTCCACAAAATCGCCGACAAGTGGAGATTCTCCGCGATTACGGAAAATCCCACGAGCGCGACATTGAATTAAATCGCCGTCTTTTTCAACATAATAATAGCCGCTTAATGCTTTTCGAATTTGGGCTTGCGCCATCCAATTCCTCCTTATTCCGCCAATTCTTCATAAGTAATTGTTTTATTTTCGATTACGTTGTTATCCCGTACAATCTGGTAGGCTGCTTTATCCCCTTCAACAATAACCAACTTAATTGTATATAAAGTATCTTCAGTAATTGTGATTGTTTCTACTGGCTCTGCCATCGTACGTGTTTTGTCCTGAATGTAAATCGATACCTCTTGTTCCATTCCTTCTTCAAAAGGCTCATACGGAATTTCAATTGTGTTTGTATAGAACTTTTCCTGCTTAGCTTTCGGTCCTTTAGAGATGACAACGTTGATTGTGCCACCTTTTTCGAGCTTTGTACCTGCTTTTGGTGTTTGACTGATAACTTCACCGGCCGGTTTTTCCGAATATTCCTCACCTGTCACATTCACTTTAAATCCTGAGCTTTTTTCATATTCTGAACGGTTTGCTTCATTAAATGCCATTAAGTCACGTACCGTTACTTGCTCCTGACCTCTGCTGACTGTTAACACAACATCCGTTTCATTGACGTGAATTTCCTCTCCGGCTTCAGGTGTTTGAGCGATAATTTCGCCTGCTGGATGCTCTGTAGAATATTCTTCTTTGAAATCATAGTCGTTAAATTCTTCTAAAGCATCCATTACCTCATCACGCTGCTTGCCGACGAAATCTTCCATCTTCGTCATTTCCCTACCGATGCTGACGATTAAATCAACTGTCGTGCCTTTTTCACGTTCCCGACCTGCCTGCGGGTTCGTTTCGATGACATTTCCGGATTCAATCTCTTCATTGTTGCGTTCTTCCTGTTCTCCTATCACGAAGCCCTGCTCTTCCAAAATTCGAATCGCTTCTTCAACCGTCATATCTGTCACATCTTCTACAACGACTCTATTTGGAGTCAGGAGGACAGCTGCTACTACAGCACCAATTGTTAAAAGAACTAAAAGCCCAACAATTAGCGGCCATTTCTTCTTTTTCTTTTTCTTTTTTGGTTTTGACGGCTTCGGTTCTTCTTCGACCGGCGGATTTGAATCGATCCGGACTGTTTGTTCTGTTAGATTGGTAGACGGCTCCTTCACTGGGATAGGAACAGGCTTTGGATCTTTTATAATCGGAATCAGTTTTGTCGCTCCGTCATCTACCGGCGGCATAAATTTAGGCTCATTCACCCGCTGTATTGATAAACATGTATTTAAATCTTCTTCCATCTCTTCTGCATTGCTGTAGCGGTGGTTTTGGTCTTTTGCTGTAGCCTTTAATACGATATTTTCCACACTTTGCGGAATGCTTGCATCGAGTTCACGTACTGAAGGTGTTTCCGCCTGCAGATGCTTTAACGCAATAGATACAGCAGATTCCCCTGAAAATGGTAATTCTCCTGTTAATAGCTCATAAAAGACAATCCCAAGTGCATATATATCAGACTTCATTGTTGCTAAACCGCCGCGCGCCTGCTCCGGCGATAAATAATGAACAGTTCCGATGACTGAGTTTGTTTGCGTGAAGCTCGTTGCTCCAAGCGATGTCGCAATCCCGAAATCAGTAATTTTTACGTTGCCTTCTTCGTCCATCAATATATTTTGTGGCTTAATATCTCGATGAATGATGCCGTTTTCATGTGCATGGGCAATCGCCGATGTTAGCTGCTTCATAATATGGACGCTACGTGCTGCAGATAAAGGTGAAAACTCTTGTATGTATTGTTTTAATGTTTTCCCCTTAATGTATTCCATGACAATGTAGTGCATATCCTCATCTTCGCCAACATCATAGATGCTTACGATATTTGGATTAGTCAGACTTGTTGCAGACAATGCTTCACGCTGGAAACGACGGTGCAATTCTTCTTCATTTGATAAATCATAACGCAATATTTTAATTGCGACGTCACGACTTAAAATAATGTCGTGTGCCAAATAGACATTTGACATCCCGCCTCCGCCAATTAACTTTAAAATTTTATATCGGCCACCTATATGTTTTCCTACTAGCATTGTTACACCTCCTGCACCGTTGTCATTAAGATAAGGGAAATATTATCCTCTCCGCCACGATCATTTGCAATTTGAACTAATTTTTTTCCTTTTTCCTGAATGGTAACCGGCATAGTAATAATTTGGCCCATTTCCTCTGTAGAAAGTTTATTACTTAACCCGTCAGAACAAATGAGTAAAAAGGCCTCATTTGATAAAGTCATTTCATAAAAATCAGGTTCAATTGAAATTTCTGTACCGAGTGCTTTTAATATAAAGTTCCGTTGAGGATGATTTTGTGCCTCTTCTTCACTAATTTCTCCATTTTCCAATAAAATATTTACATAAGAATGATCTCTCGTTACTAACTTTACTGTTTCGTTTGTAATATGGTATACACGACTATCGCCGACATGGCTTATCGTGCAATCATTCCTGTCAAGCAACACCGCAATCATTGTCGTTCCCATACCTTGACAATTTTCATGTGTTAATGAGTAATGATATATTTTCTGATTAATATGTGACACCGCATTACGCAACCATTCCAGCTTTAACTGTTTTGTTGCAAAACTTTCTGCATTTTCCTGTTTAAAGAGTTCATGCATTTCGGTAATAACCATTTCACTCGCTACATCACCAGCATTATGACCACCCATACCATCTGCTAAAATCGCAAGCTTAAAATGATCGGGGCGCTCAAAAAACGCGGCCCGATCTTCATTTATTTTTCGCTTTAACCCAATATCACTTTCCACTGTAAAGTTCACTATAGTCCACCTACTTTGTTTCGTGTGATCGTTCCTGTGCACGTAACTGGCCACATGCAGCTGCAATATCTGCACCTTGCTCACGACGGATTGTTACGTTAATCCCCTGCTCTTTAAGCGTTCTTTCAAAAGCAAAAATTTTACTGCGTGATGTACGAATATAATCACGCTCCGGCACGTAGTTAATCGGAATTAAGTTAACATGACACTTCACATTTTTAATCAGCTTCGCCAGTTC
This sequence comes from Solibacillus sp. FSL R5-0691, assembly GCF_037974225.1. Taxonomy (GTDB): domain Bacteria; phylum Bacillota; class Bacilli; order Bacillales_A; family Planococcaceae; genus Solibacillus. Next base: position 918,508 of record NZ_CP150231.1, on the reverse strand, counting down.
CAATGCTACTTCTTCTGTATCATTTTGCCCTGACATTAAACCGTATTCAAATGTGACACGACGTCCTGTTTTCTTTGTATAGTATTTTACTGCTTCCATCAATTCTTCTAATTTATATGCTTTTGCAATCGGCATTAATTTCTGACGCGCCTCTTGGTTTGGTGCATGTAGTGAAACCGCAAAGTTAATTTGCATACCTTCATCTGCGAATTCGTAAATTTTTGGTACAATCCCTGAAGTCGAAACCGTAATATGACGGGCACCGATATTTAATCCTTTGTCATCATTCATGATTTTAAGGAAGTTCATCATTGCATCATAATTATCAAACGGCTCGCCGATTCCCATAATTACGATTGATGATACACGCTCGTCTGTTTCATCAAGCTGTTGCTGTACTTTTACGACCTGCTCGACAATTTCTCCTGCCATTAAATGACGTTTCAAGCCACCTAAAGTAGATGCACAGAATGTACAGCCAATACGGCAACCTACTTGTGTTGTTACACAAATTGAATTTCCGTAATCATGACGCATCAATACTGTTTCAATTGAATAGCCGTCCTGCAGCTGGAATAAAAACTTGATCGTACCGTCTTTTGATTCCTGCTTAATAATTGTTGAAAGTGTTGTTAAAGCAAACTCCGCTTCCAGTTTTTCGCGTAATGCTTTCGGTAAGTTGGACATTTCTTCAAACGTTTGAACACGTTTTTCATAAAGCCATTCATAAATCTGTGCAGCACGGAAAGCCTTTTCTCCATTTGCTGTCAGCCATTCCTTCATTTCATCCAGACGTAATGAATAGATCGAAGGTTTTAACTGAGGTTTTTCTTTTTTTGCACGACGTACTGGCTTATCTGCTGTTTCTTCCACTAAATCCTGAATTCGTTCATCAAATTGTTTTAATTGTTCTTGCTCCATTAGTTAATTGGACGCTCCTTTTTTTACGAATGCAGCTACGAAAAATCCGTCACTGCCTATATCTTGCGGGAATACTTGCAGCATCCCGTCCTGTTGCTTCGCTTCTAGTTGTGTCGGTAAATTTTCAATTGGCACCAAGTTCATTTCTGGGTGCTCTTTTAAGAAGGCTTGTACCGTACCTTCATTTTCACTGCGGTCTACTGTGCATGTTGAATACACTAATCGTCCGTCTTCTTTCAATAGCTGTACTGCATTATCTAAAATCGAAAGCTGAATTGTTTGCAGGCTCTCTAAATCTTCTTCACGCTTCGTATATTTAATATCCGGTTTGCGTCGCATTACGCCCAAGCCTGAGCATGGTGCATCGACCAAAATCGCATCATAGCCTTCCTTTTGTAAAAAGCTTGCGGCTTTTCTTCCATCAAGAGGTGCTGTTTCGATAATATCCAATCCAAGACGCGCAACGTTTTCCTCGATTAAATCCAATTTTTTCGGATGTAGATCGGTCGCTAAAATCGAGCCTTCATTTTTCATCACTTCGGCAAGATGTGTTGTTTTTCCGCCTGGTGCTGCACACATATCGAGTACTTTCATGCCAGGCTGCGGATTCAGCACTTTGGCCGGCAGCATCGAGCTTTCATCCTGAATTGTAATAAGCCCATTGCGGAACGCTCCTGTACGTGCCGCCTGCCCGCTTTCAAGATGCAGACATTCGGGTATAAATTCACTGCGGCGCGCTTTTACACCTTCACGTTCAAGCGTCGTCAAAACTTGCTCGACAGTCGCTTTTGTCGTATTGACACGAACTGTCTGCAGTGGTGCAATATTATTCTCAAGAAGCATTTCACGTGTTTTCTCATAGCCGTAGCTTTCCACCCAGCGGTCAACCAACCACTGCGGATGACTCGTTTCGACTGCCAGACGCTCATTTGCATCTTCTATTAAATCGGTCGAACGAACACCTTCACGTAAAATCGAACGTAAAATCCCGTTTACCATTGAGGCAATCCCTTTATGGCCGCGGCGTTTTGCGATTTCCACTGCTTCATTTACTGCAGCATGTGCAGGAATACGTGTTAAATACTGCATTTGATAGAGTGACATACGCAACAGCCAGCGCACCCAAATATCCACCTTCCCGCGGATAAATGGCTCCAAATAATAATCCAGTGTCAGTTTATGCTGCAATGTTCCATATGTGAGCTCTGTTAAAAGGCCACGGTCTTTCGCATCGATTTTATATTTCTCAATTGTTTGGTGTAATAATAAATTGCTGTATGCCTGGCTTTTGTCGACTGTCAATAAAATCGTTAAAGCGGCATCCCGAACATTACCGTCCCAAATCACTTGTTTCTTTTTACTCATTCAAAACGGTCCCCAATCTGTAATTTCGAGCCCGTACCACGTAAAAACTCTTCTGCTGTCATGCGCTTTTTACCTGCTGGTTGTACATCATACAGCGCTAATGTACCACCATCTCCTGTCGCTACTTCAAAGTGATCTTTTTCGATTTTCACGACTTCTCCTGGTGCAGCTTTTGTTGAAGTTTCTCCAACTTTTGCCGCCCAGACTTTAAAGTTAGCCCCTTCAAATGTCGTATAGGCGACAGGCCAAGGGTGCAATCCACGCACTTGATTATACAATGCACGTGCTTCATTATTCCAATCAATCAACTCCTGTTCACGGCTAATATTGCGCGCGAATGTTACGAGTGATTCATCTTGTGGAATGCGGGCATTTGTCCCATTAATAATCGATGGCATTGTTTCCTTTAATAATTCACGGCCAACCGCACTTAATTTCTCAAACATTGTGCCTGTATTGTCCGTATCCTCAATAGCAATTTCCTTTTGTGAAATAATATCACCAGCATCCAGTTTTTCCGCCATATACATAATTGTTACACCTGTTGTTGCCTGGCCATCAATAATTGCCTGATGAATCGGTGCACCGCCTCGGTATGCGGGCAATAACGATGCATGGACATTAATACAGCCTAATCGTGGAGCATCAAGCAGTTCTTTCGGCAAAATTTGTCCAAATGCCGCTGTTACAACAAGGTCTGCATTTAACGCTAAAATTTCTTCCAGCTCCTGTGAACCGCGCAGCTTTTCAGGCTGAATAACCGGTAAACCTAGTTGTAATGCTTCTTCTTTCACAGGTGGTGGCGTTAATACTTTTTTACGACCAACTGGACGGTCCGGCTGAGTTACAACCGCTGCGATGTCATAGCCTTCTTCATGAAGCATGCGCAAAATCGGTGCTGAAAAGGCAGGTGTTCCCATAAATACGATTTTAGTCATCGATTACTCCTCCTCAGCGTCCGCGTATAGCTCTTCTATTTCTTCCTCTGTTAATACACGCGTCATTTTAGAATCAAATAAAACACCTTCTAAATGATCGATTTCATGCAAAATACAACGTGCTTCAAAGTCTTCAGCTTCAAGTTCATAAACACGGCCTTCACGGTCGGATGCTTCAATTTTTACGTAAGTTGGACGCTTGACCATTCCGAACAGGTCCGGAAAACTTAAACAGCCTTCCACATCTTCTTCTTCACCACGTGTTTCAATAACGATCGGGTTGATCATTTCTAAAATATCTTCGCCTAATTCTACGATTGCTACACGTAAATCAACATTAATCTGCGGTGCAGCGATTCCTACACCGTCATTTTCTACCATCGTGTCATATAAATCATCTAAAAGTTGAATGATATTTTCATCGATTACTTCAACTTCTCTCGTTTTTTGTGATAATACTTTTGCTGGGTTTTTCACTACTTCTTTAATTGCCATTTTAATACCTCTTTCTATATGCATTAGATCATTGTCGGATCTAAATCAACTGTTAGCACAATGCCTTTTTTTATCCATTCCGATCGATACAGTTTTATAAGCTGTAAAAGAACGGGAATCAAATTTGGCTCTACTTTATATTTTATCAAACATTGATAACGATATCTATTTTGGAGGCGGGCGATACTGGCTGTTGTCGGTCCAATAACAGATACATTGAATGATAAATTGGAACGCAAATACTCCGCGACCCGCCCTGCATATTCTGCAGCAAACATGACATCTTCATGTGTTACTTGAACTAGCGCAATATAATAATAGGGCGGATATCCGGCAAGATGTCTTGCATGCATTTCCCGTTCATAAAATGGTGTATAATGCTGATCCTTTGAAAGCTGGATTGCATAATGCTCAGGAGTATACGTCTGTATATATACTTCACCAAGCTTATTATGGCGTCCTGCCCGTCCGCTCACTTGCGTCATAAGCTGGAATGTTTTTTCCGCAGCCCGGTAATCCGGTAAATGAAGCGAAGTATCGGCACTTAACACGCCGACTAGTGTAATATTCGGAAAATCAAGCCCTTTAGCGATCATTTGTGTACCGAGCAGAATATCTGCTTCGCCCCTACCGAACGCATCGAGCATTTTTTCATGTGCCCCTTTTTGTTTGGTCGTGTCGACATCCATCCGCATGACACGCGCCTCAGGAAACAGCTTGTAAATTTCTTCTTCTACCTTTTGCGTACCGGTACCGAAATAACGGATGTTTTCACTTAGACATTCAGGACATGTTTCCGGAATGTATTCATCATGACCGCAATAATGGCATTTCAGCTTTTCCTGATAGCGGTGATATGTCAACGAAATATCACAGTTCGGACATTGCACCGTTGTCCCGCAATCCCGGCATAATACAAACGATGAATAGCCGCGGCGATTTAAAAACAGGACGGTCTGCTCTTTTTTTTCGAGACGGTCACGTAACGCTTCCATAAGCGGTTCCGAAAACATCGAGCGGTTTCCAGCCTGAAGCTGTTCACGCATATCGATAATCTGAACAGACGGCAATGCCTGATTTTTGGCCCGTTGTGACAACGTGAGCAATGTGTATACACCTTTTTTTGCACGCGCAAACGATTCTAATGCAGGTGTCGCACTCCCTAAAATAACAGGGCAGTTATAATAATTCCCACGCCAGATTGCGACATCCCGGGCATGGTAGCGCGGTGAATCTTCCTGTTTGTATGTTGACTCATGTTCTTCATCCAATATAAGCAGACCGAGATTTTTAAACGGTGCAAAAATTGCTGATCGGGCGCCTACAACTACTTTAACTTTCCCTTGCTGTACTTTCCGCCACTCATCATATTTTTCACCGACTGACAAGCCGCTATGCATAACTGCTACTTCATTGCCGAAACGTGATTTGAAACGCTCGGTCATCTGTGGTGTCAATGAGATTTCAGGCACGAGCACAATTGCTTCTTTGCCGTCTGCGATTGTACGCTGAATCGCCTGTAAATACACTTCTGTTTTCCCGCTGCCTGTAATGCCGTGGAGAAGAAATGTTTCTTGACGCTTATCATCTATCGCTTCCGTAATTTTTTTCAGTGCCACATCTTGCTCATCTGTTAATTGTAAAAAGTCCGTTCTTACAACTTCCTTCGTAAACGGATCACGGTAAACTTCTTCTTGTATATACGCTGCTGCCCCTTTTTCAATGACACTGTTTAGTACACTGCTTGTCACTTGAACGGCTTCGTATATTTGTTCCGGTAAAACGACGGCTCCTGCATGTTCCTTCATCCATTCCAATATTGCCCGCTGCTTCGGTGCACGTTTCCCCATTTGTTCGATTATATCTTCTATTTGTTCGCGTGAATAAATTTGTACTTTACGCACTTGTTTTACTTGGCCCTTTTGTTTCACTACATTTTCTATAATGAGCAGACCGTCTTTTACGGCGCGTTTTACCGGTCTCAATAAATTGGCCTTTTCAAATTGGGCTAGATTCACTTTTTCAGTTTTCTCGAAAAAGGGCTGCAGCATTTGCGGTAATTGCGATACTTCGCCTTGCAAAACCGCATACTTTTCATACTTTGCCCGCAATGCACCCGGCAGCATTACTTGTAATGCATCAATTTCGTAGCAGATTGTTTGGTGCTTCAGCCATTTTGCCAAGCTCAGCATTTCCTCAGTTAAAATAGATTCCAAATCGAGTATTTCCGAAATCGGCTTTATTTTTTCTGCCGGTACGTCTGATTCAGCTGTAATGCCGACGACAAACCCAAGCACATTACGCGGTCCGAATGGGACTTTGACGCGACTGCCAATGTCAATCAGCTCTTCCCAATCTTCAGGTATTAAATAATCGAAAGGACGGTCAACTGGATATGCGGAAACATCAACGATTACTTGTGCAAATCTCATTGTCCATCGCTTCCAGTTAGTTCACGAAAATACTTTTCTACAATGGCCGTAATTTTTTCCGGCTCTTCCAGACGTCCTTTTCCTACATAGCCGCATGCCAAAAATCCTTCAGACGGTTCGATAAAGCGGATGCCATCTTCATGAAGTTGTGCAATATTCCGTAAAACGGCCGGATGCTCATACATATGTACATTCATCGCCGGTGCCACCCATACAGGTGCAGTTGTTGCAAGTAAAGTCGTTGTCACCATATCATCCGCCATACCATGCGCCATTTTTGCAATTATATTGGCAGTGGCAGGAGCGACGATTACTAAATCCGCCCAATCCGCCAAATCAATATGCGCAATAACATTGGAATCTTTTTCATCGAAAGTATCAAAAAATACGTCGTTTTTAGACATCACCTGGAAGCTTAAAGGAGTAACGAACTTCTGTGCAGAAGCTGTCATGATTACTTTTACATTAAAGCCTGCCTGAGAAAGTTTGCTCACTAACGCAACCGCTTTATATACGGCAATCCCGCCCGAAACACACAATAGTATATTGTTTTTTTTCATTATTTTACCGTCCTTTCAAAGGATAAGCTCCCAAAGAAAAATTCTTAGGGAGCTTCTACTCAGGGAGTATTCTTTTTACATTACCAACTAGATTTCGTCTTCGTAAACAGTTGAAGCGTCTTGTTGAACTTTGCGAAGCTTTCCGGCAGCTACTTCTTCCAATGCTTTTCCTACTGGCTTGTAAGAAATGTATGAGTTTAAGTGCTCGCCGCCCTCTTCTTGCATTTGGCGCGCGCGTTTTGATGCTAAGCTCACTAAAGAATACTTAGAATCGATTTGTTTTTTCAAATTATCTACTGATGGGTATAACATGGTTTCATTCTCCTCTCAACATTGACAAATAGCGTTTTTCAACACGTTCACGACGGCAGTGTTCTGCTATTATGATAGCATTTATTTTATCACATGCATTTTGAACTTGGTCATTTTCTACAACGTAATCATACAAACTCATCATTTCAACTTCTTCACGAGCAGTAGCGATACGACGGGCGATTACGTCTTCTGTTTCCGTACCACGACCAACCAAACGTTGTTCCAGTTCGGAAATGCTTGGTGGTGCTAAAAAGATAAACAACGCATCTGGTGCTTTTTCACGAATTTGTGCTGCTCCTTGGACTTCAATTTCCAAAAATACATCGCGTCCTGCTTCTAGCGTTTCCTGTACATATGCAAGTGGTGTACCGTAATAATTGCCGACAAATTCTGCATGTTCCAGTAAACCTCCCTGCTCGATTAACGCTTCGAATTCCTCACGTGTTCTAAAGAAATAGTCTACACCATCTTCTTCCCCTTCGCGAGGATTACGTGTTGTCATTGAAATCGAATATTCGTAATTCGTATCCGGTTGTGAAAAGAGCTCTTTTCGTACTGTCCCTTTACCCACACCTGATGGACCAGATAAAACAATTAATAATCCACGTTGTTTTTTCATAAGTAACTCCTTTATATCATTCAATATTTTGAACTTGTTCACGCATTTTTTCTAAAATCGTCTTCGCCTGCACTACTGCAGCTGAGCATTGTGTAGACTGATTTTTTGAACCGATTGTATTAATTTCACGGTTCATTTCCTGCATAATGAAATCAAGTTTACGTCCAATCGCAATGTTTTCAGTTAAAGTTTCGGATAACTGATTAAAATGACTCTCTAAACGGTCGAGCTCTTCTGTAATATCAATACGCTCTGCAAAAATCGCAACTTCTGTAAGTAGTCGATCGTCCAATGATTGACCGCTTATCACTTCTTCTAAACGATTCATTAAACGTTCTCGGTATTTTTCAACTGCGAGCGGAGCATATCGCCGAATTTCAGCTATTTGCGCTTCCAGGTCCGCTTTGTACTGCAGCATCACTTGCTGCAATCCTTGCCCTTCACGAGTACGCATTGCAATAAGGTTCTCGATTGCTTCTGCCAAAGCATTTTTAACAGCATCGATAATTTCATCCTGCATAAACTCAATTTTTTCAACTTGCAACACTTGGTCCAAACTTACAATTTCCTGCATTGTCCACTTTTCCTCCATCGGAACTGTTTGGGACAATTCCTTTTTTGCCTGGAGAAAAGCATTGAGCAGTGACCAATTAATTTGAATCGTCTGTTCAGTGTCATGAAGCTCCTTCAGAAAAATGATAACATCTATTTTCCCACGAGAAACTGCATCCGACAACATTTTTTTTGCTATTACTTCAGATTCCATCCATTCTTTTGGAAACTTAGTATTAATTTCTAAAAAACGATGATTCACAGCACGAATTTCAACAGTGAGTTGAAAGTGTTTCGTTGTTGTGACCCCCCTGCCGAATCCGGTCATACTACGTACCAAGGTTCGTCACATCCTTCTTTACTTAATTGTTTCAATTATAGCATATGTGTGATCGATTTTGCGTTAACGTCTATTATCCAAATATATATTTTATCATAGATAGGAGGTAATAAAATACTTTTTATTTTATGTAAGTAGGAAAGAATTGGCTCCCTTTATCGAGAGTAGTTATCTTTCATATAAAAAATATTTCATTAATAGATAGTCATTTGCGATAACTACAGGTTTGTACGAAAAAATGATATGATTAAACAATCTAAAAGACTTATTTAATGAAAGAGGCATAAAGATGGCATTTGACGGACTATTTACACGTTCGATGAGCAAGGAGCTACAAAGCCTTACATCCGGACGTATCACCAAAATTTATCAGCCGAATGCACTTGAAGTTGTATTGCAAATTCGTGCAGCAGGCCAGAACAGTAAACTATTATTTTCGATACACCCTTCTTATTCCCGTGTTCATATAACAGATCAATCGATTGAAAATCCGGCTGACCCGCCAATGTTTTGTATGCTGTTGCGTAAACATATCGAAGGGGGTTTTATTTCATCTGTTGTACAGGACGGCTTTGAACGGGTGATCACTTTTGAAATCGACAGTAAAAATGAAATCGGCGACGCCGTAAAGCGAAAACTCGTCATCGAAATTATGGGGCGTCATAGTAACCTGCTATTAATCGATGCTCAAAATGATATCATTATTGATAGTATCAAACATCTGCCGCCATCGATGAACAGCTACCGGACCGTTTTGCCGGGGCAGCAATATATCGCACCGCCACAACAACAGAAAATTGCACTGACAAGTTTATCCGATGTAGAGTTGAAAGAAGTATTTTCAAAACAACCTACTACTAAAGATATTGTCGATCAGTTTGCCGGTTTCTCCCCATTGCATGCAAATGAGTTGCTGCACCGTATCACAACAAATGATGCTGTAACAGCTTGCAGACAGCTGATGAACGAAATCGCAACGAGCGCAAATCCGACCTATGTTGAGCAGGAAGGGAAAATCTATTTCTCGCCAACAGCATTAACACATTTGTCAGGAGCAGTTACGAATTATAAGACTCTTGGCGAGCTGCTTGACCGTGTATTTTTTGCCCGTGCAAAACGTGATCGAGTGAAACAGCAAGCCGGTGATCTTGAACGCTGGCTGCAAAATGAACTGAATAAATTAAAGCTGAAACAAAAAAAGCTTCAAAAAGATTATGAACGCGCTCAAAATCTGGAGCAGTTCCAACTTTACGGTGAGCTTTTAATGGCGAATCTTTATAATTTCGAAAAAGGCGCTGAATACGTAGACGTTGAAAACTATTACAGCGAAAATGCCGAAACAGTAAGGATACCGATTAGCCCAAGAAAAACACCGATCGAAAATGCGCAAAGCTATTACACAAAGTACAATAAAGCAAAAACAGCGTTAGTTATGATTGAAGAGCAGAAGCAAAAAGCAACGGAAGACATCAACTATTTGGAAATGCTTACACAGCAAGTGCAGCAAGCGTCCACTAAAGATATCGAGGAAATCCGTGAAGAGCTGGCAGAACAAGGTTTACTTCGAATCCGCCAGGCAAAACGAAAAAAGAAACCGGCAAAACCGGAACCGGAAAAATTCATATCATCTTCCGGTATTTCAATTTCGGTCGGTAAAAACAATAAACAAAATGACTATTTGACATTCAAAATTGGAAAACGTAACGAAGTATGGCTACATACGAAAGATATTCCGGGATCACATGTTGTCATCCATTCGGAAAACCCTGATGAGCAAACTTTGACAGAAGCCGCTGTGTTAAGCGCTTATTTTTCAAAAGCACGTGACTCTTCTTCGGTTCCGGTAGACTATACGGAAATTCGCCATGTGAAAAAACCGAATGGCGCAAAACCAGGATTTGTGATTTATTTTGAACAAAAAACACTTTATGTTACACCAGACGAAGCAGTTGTTATGCAGCTGAAAAAGTAAACAACGAAAAACCGCTTAGAAATTTTCTAAGCGGCTTTTTGTTGTTACTGATTATTTAATTGGTGCATCAGCAGTTAATTCAATTTCATGTAATTCAGTTGGATTACCATAGTCAACATTGTAGTTTTTCACACGTTTGTTAACTGGAATGATTTCTGTACGGAAGTATGTTGGAATTGTTGTTGCTTGTTCGAACATGTACTCTTCCCACTTACGGAATGCATCCGCACGGTAATCTGCGTCAACCGCTTCTTTAGAGTCGATATCAGCTAATAATTTTTGTAATTCAGGTGTTACGAAACGGCTGTAGTTGAATGAAGCACCTTCACCGTATAAGCCAAGTGGAGATGGGTTTGTACCAGTACCCCATGCAGCCATGAACATATCGATTTCAGGATCATCAGCTTGTACTTTATCATAGAAGCTGTTGAACTCGATTAAACGGCCAGTTGTTAACTGTACATCTAAACCAACATCTTTCCAGTTTTGACGGAAGTATTCAACGATCGCTTCATCAGTGTCAGAACCTGACATACCTGCCATACGGATTTCGAATTTTTCACCGTTTTTATCTTCACGGATACCATCGCCATCAACGTCTTTGTATCCAGCTTCATCTAATAATGCTTTCGCTTTTTCAGGATCATAGTTGAATCCTTCTAAAGAGTTGTCATGGAATGAAGCGAATGCTGGCGGAATTAATGATGTTGCACGTGAACGTAAGCCTTGGTAGAAACGCTCTGTTACTTGCTCGATATCCATTGCGTAAGCAACAGCTTTACGTAAGTCAGCATCATTCATTTTTGCATTTTCATCTGTAACGTTTACACTTGCAGTTGCATCCCATTTACCAAGCTTGAAGCCAAGGTAAGAGTATGCTAACTCAGGACGAGCTAATACTGTTAAGTTTTCAAGATCTTTTACGCCATCATATTGGTTTGTAGGGTATGAAGACGCCATGTCATATTTACCTGTACGTAATGCTTCACCGATAGAAGATGAAGGAACTACTTGTAATACTACTTTGTCTAGTTTTGGTTTACCTTTCCAGTAGTTCTCGTTCGCTACGAACTGAACAGATTCACCGTCAACTAATTTATCTAATTTAAATGGTCCTAAAGTTACAGGAGATTTACGTACTGCATCAGAAGAGATTAAGTCCTTAACAGGAATATCCTTCAATACGTGCTTAGGTACTGCATAACCCCATAAACCGTCACCTAAAGAGTAGATAGCTGGAGAAACTTTAGTCATTGAAATTTCAATTGTTTTGTCATCAATCTTTTTAATACCAGAGATTGAATCCGCTGTACCTGCTTTATATTCAGCAGCACCGATAATGTTTTTGAAGTCATCATCATAACGGATACCTGTATAATCAGGGTGACCGATAATTTCGTAAGCATAAATGATATCGTCAGCAGTCATTGGTTGACCATCAGACCATTTTACTTCGTCAGGTTGGATAGTGATTGTTACTTTGTTGTTATCTGCGTCAACATCTAACTTCGCAATCCCTTCATCCGTTACAAGGAAGTCACCGTCTGTATCGAAAATAGAGTTTGTCATGAAGTCTAAAATATCTGCATCATAACCATCTTCATATAATTCATATGAGAATACACCTTGGAAAGGAGAATCTGTTACTAAAGCGAATTGTAAAGTACCGCCTTCGATTGCATCTCCATCATTTGTAACTTCTGATGGTAATGTTGGAGATTCCGCAGTAGTAGAACCACCGTCATTTGTATTTTCTTCTGTTTGATTACCATCTTTTTCAGCTGGTTTTTCAGTAGACGTTTCGTCATCTCCTCCACAAGCTGCTAATACTAATGCCGTAGCAAATACTGATGACAGCATTAAACCTTTCTTTTTCTTCATCTGTTTTTCCTCCCTTATTATCCTAAACGTTGTTTTGCGTCAGCAGAGCGTCGTAACGCTTGACCAACGTAATTTATACCAAGCATCATTACTAAGATTAATATTGATGCAGGCAACCATACCCACCATTTACTCGATAAAATTATCGGGTTCATAGCATAACTTACTAAAGTTCCTAAACTTGGTGTTGACGGTGGTAAACCGAAACCTAAGAATGAAAGACCTGTTTCGATCCCAACATTCCCTGCAAAGCTTAATGTCACTTCGACAATAAGCAGTGAGCTTAAGTTTGGCAATAAACCTTTAAACATGATCGCGAAATCACTTGTACCCATTGTTTTAGAGGCACTAATGTAATCGCGTCGTGCTTCAGATAGCGCTTTGGAACGCACAAGTCTGGCCGTCGACATCCATTGAAATGCTGCAATAATTAAGATTAAATCTACTATTCCGTATGATGGAATGATTGTTACGACTACGATGATAATCATTGTAGTTGGTAGAGTGATAAAGAAATCAATAATACGCATGAAGAAATTATCGATGAAACCACCGTAATATCCCATAATAATACCAAGACCGATACCGACTACGTTTGCGATAATTGTGATCGCAATGGCAATCAGGATAGAGTTTTTCGCGCCAATGATTAGCTGGCCGAACATATCACGTCCGGCTTCATCGGCCCCAAGGATATATCCTCGGACACCTGGTTCAGTGAAACGCTCCAATAATTGGATTTTCATTACTTCCGTTTGATCAATAGTGAAGAATGCCATAATCATAATCGCGATCATTAGCAGGATACTTCCTATTAATGAGAACATTGCTAATTTATCTTTTTTAAACTCTCGCCATATTACTTGAATACCAGTTGGTGGAGAGCTTTGAGATTCTAATTTTTCTACTGTCTGTTCATTTTTGTTTTCCATGATTAAAATCACCTCTCCTTAGTCATTATTAATTGATTAGTCTATGCGAATTCGCGGATCCACTATACTTAAGATAATATCGGATAATAGACTACCTAATAATGCTAAGAAGCCATATAACATTACTAATGCCGTTATTACACTGTAGTCACGACTTGAAATGGACTCGACAAATAATTTACCCATTCCAGGATAAGCGAATACAGTTTCAATGAAAATTGATCCACCAAGTAAACCGGTAATTGTGAATCCTAAGAACGCTGCAATCGGTAACAGAGAGTTACGGAAGATATGACGGGAATACACTTTTTTCATCGGTATCCCTTTACTGCGTGCTGTTTTAACATAATCCATTGTTTTTGCATCAATAATTTCCGAACGTAAATATTGAATAACACCTGTCGTACCTAGCAGTGCATAGCTGGCTGCCGGTAACAGTAAATGGTAGAATTTACTCCAATAATAACTCCAGGTTCCCGGATCCATTCCTATTTCCACCGTACCACTTGTCGGGAACCACATAAGCCGGTAACCAAACACGAATACAAAAATTAAATACAGTACGAATGCAGGAATTGCATATGAGATAAAGCTGTAAAGTACAATCGATTTATCCAAGAATGAATCGTGGTAACGTCCAGCCAAAACCCCTAGAGGAATTGCCAGCACATAAAGGAAGAATACACTCAGCAATGAAAGTAATAATGTATTCATTGCGCGGTCACCAATAATATCTGCAACCGGCTTTTTAAATGTATAACTCTGACCGAAGTCACCTTGTGCTGCATTTGCAATCCAGTTGTAGTATTGTACATACCATGGATCATAGAAACCTGATTTAACACGTAATTCTTCAATTACACTCGGATCTGTTTCCGGTGTAATTAAACCTGTAAATGGATCACCAGGCATTTGTTTCGCTAATATGAAAATTAGGAGACTTAAAATAAATAGCTGCGGAATCATTATTAATACACGGCGAACTATCGTTTTCCACATACTATACACGCTCCTTTTCATCTTCAGACATTGCTACTCGATGTGAGTCTGAAATCGATTTTAAAGGATATACTTTTCCATCCTTGTCATAATATTTATGTTGTTCCTGACGGTATGCTGCTTCAACTTTCTGACGCTCAACCTTACGTTCAATTCGAGTTTCAGGCTCGATATCAGGAATTGCAGAAAGCAGGCGATTTGTATAAATATGCTGCGGATTTGTGTAAATATCTTCTCGCTTACCTGTTTCTACGAATCTGCCTTTATACATGATAGAGATATGGTCACACATATGGCGAACAACACCTAAATCGTGAGAGATGAATAAATAACTAATTCCATATTGTTCCTGAATATCCTTCATAAAGTTTAAAACTTGTGCCTGAACGGATAAATCAAGTGCCGAAACCGGCTCATCCGCGATAATCATTTTTGGGTTACATGCAACTGCACGGGCAATCCCTAGACGTTGCTTTTGCCCCCCAGAGAATTCGTGCGGATATTTAAGAAGTACGTCCTCTGACATCCCTACAATTGCGAGTAGCTCATTGATACGTTTGCGCTCTTCTTGCGGAGATAACTTCAAAAAATTACGAATTGGCTCTGCTAAAATATCCAATACACGTTTACGCGGGTTCATACTTGAATGTGAATCCTGGAAAATCATCTGGATATCACGGTTATATGCTGAATCACGTTTACGGCGTGAATTTGTTACATCTTCACCTTCGTAAAGAATACGGCCTGATGTAATTTTCTCCAGTCCGATAATTGCTTTACCGGTTGTCGATTTACCTGAGCCTGATTCACCTACAAGACCGTAAGTTTTTCCACGCTCAAATTCCATCGTTACACCATCTACTGCATAAACATGATCAACTATTGTGTTAAAAAATCCACCTCGGATCGGATAGTGAACTTTTAAATCTTCTACTTGCATGAAACTCATTGATTTACGCTCCCTTCCTCATCCTCAAAATGGAATTCTTTCCAGCAAGTACAGCGTACAAGATGGCCAGGAGCAACTTCATGAAGCTGTGGGTTTTCTTCATGTGCTGATTGCGGAATCCAAGGAATACGTGATGAGAAACGGCAGCCTTGGCGAGGTAACTTCATTAAAGAAGGAACCATTCCTTGAATTATTTCTAATTTTTCTTCCTCACTGTTTGTTTGAGGAATTGATTTTAATAATGATCTTGTGTATGGATGCTTCGGATTTCTGAATAGCTCTACAACCGGCGCTTCCTCTATTACTTCACCGGCATACATTACAGCTACACGGTCTGCTACTTCAGCAACAACACCTAAGTCATGCGTAATTAAAATAATGCCTGATTGAATTTCATCTTGCAGTGACTTTAATAAGTCTAAAATTTGTGCTTGGATTGTAACATCAAGTGCTGTTGTCGGTTCGTCCGCAATAATGATTGCAGGCTTTCCTGATAATGCAATCGCGATCATAACACGCTGACGCATACCACCCGATAACTGATGCGGGAATTGTTGTGCAACACGCTGCATATTCGGAATCCCTACTTGATCCAGTAATTCAATAACTCGTTTTTGACGTTGTTCTTTAGTTAATTTCGTATGATAAATTAACCCTTCCTCAATTTGCTCACCGATACGCATTAATGGGTTTAATGCAGAAAGTGGATCTTGGAAAATGAACCCGATGTCATTTCCTCTTAACTTATTAAACTGATCATCTGTCAATTTAACTAAGTTTTGATTGTTGTAAAGAATTTCCCCTTCAACTTTTGTAGTAACAGAATTGTGCAACCCGACTACTGATGTTGCCAAAGTACTTTTCCCGCAACCTGATTCACCAACAATTGCTAAAATCTCATTTTTGCGAAGCGTTAACGAAACATTGTCTACAGCTGGGTAGTATGTATCTTTAATTCGGAAACTCGTACGTAAATTTCGGATTTCTAATAATTCATTCGTAGACATTAAATAACCGCTCCTTTCTTCTTAAACATACAATCGACTCTGCTAAACTCGCTCTATATTAAATTTTTCCAAATAGATTAAAATACCCTTATCGAAAAAATTTAAACCTTGCTAATACTCAGTCTTTTTAAAATATTAACGTTTTGTTAATTTTTTGTACTACTTCGTAAATTATCCATAAAATATATTTGCATGTCAATTATTAAACTTTCTAACTATTCTAATTTAACATTTTAAATTTATCAATAGCAAACTATTCTTTTAAATTTAAATTTTCCGATAATTACACTCAAAAATTAACGCTTAGTGATTATAATTATGTCTTTTCAACATAAAAACATCTAGAAATACTTTTTTATGTAGTTTAATAAAATTCACTCTCATTAAACTTCAATATTAAAAAAACTGATAATTTGCATATTGGAATTATATAACTATAACAAAAACGTGTAAAGTATATTTTTGATAACTTCACACGTTTTTGAATATTTTTAATATTTTTTTATTTTATAAAAGCCCGAATGACGCGACTAAAAACCCGTGAAAGCCGATTCTCCCACGGATTAAAGTTTTACTTTATTTTAATTTTCCCGCTTTTAAGTCTTGATGCCAATTTTTCAGGAAAGGAATATCCTGTTCCTGAATTGCAGATGCTTCTTTTGCTGCGTCGATTAAGTAGTCGAAATTTGTCAATGAAACAAATTTAACGCCAGCTTCATTAAACACCTGATCCGCTTTAGGCAAATTATATGTATATACACATACGACCCCTAACACTTCGCATCCTGCATTGCGTAATGCTTCAACGGCTGTAATGGACGAACCTCCTGTTGAGATAATATCCTCAATGACAACGACCTTTTGACCTTTTGCATATTTACCTTCAATCTGGTTTCCACGCCCGTGCTCTTTCGCTTTTGAACGCACATATACCATCGGCAACTGCATAATATCCGCAACCCACGCAGCATGGGGAATTCCAGCTGTAGCTGTTCCTGCCACTACTTCACAGTCTGAAAAATGCTCCTTGATTAATGATGACAGTCCATTGGCAAGCTGTTTTCGAATAACTGGATCCGAAATTGTTAAACGTGTATCACAATAAATCGGTGACTTAATTCCTGAAGCCCATGTAAATAAATCGGTTGGATTTAATTCCACCGCTCCTACTTTCAGCATTGCATGGGCAATTTCATTTTGTAATGTCATTTTAGTTAGCCTCCCATAAGTTACAAACTTCTTGATACGCTTTTACCGGATTGACGGCACCTGTAATGGCACGGCCTACAACAATCAGTGATGAGCCGTCCTTTTTCGCTCCATCAGGGGTTGCGATACGCTGCTGATCATGCGCTTCCCCACCAAGCATACGAATACCCGGTGTCACCCGTAAAAAGTCATCTCCGCATGCTTCACGGATTGCCTTTGCCTCATGAACAGAGCAGACTACGCCCTGGAGGCCCGCTTGTTTTGTCAGCTGTGCATAGTGTAAAACGGATTCTTTTAAAGATAGGGCAATTTTCTGCTCATCTTGCATTTGCTGTTCTGTCGTCGACGTCAGTTGTGTGACAGCAATTAATGCAGCTCTTTTAGCTCCGGCTGGTGTACCGGCCTCCAAACCTTCCAATGCACCTTCCATCATCTTAAGGCCACCTGCTGCATGCACATTCACTAAATCCACACCAAGCCCTGCTAAACCCTTCATCGCCGATTTCACCGTGTTCGGGATGTCATGAAGCTTTAAATCTAAAAATATATCATGTCCTTGATCTTTTACTTTACGTACAATACTAGGGCCTTCCTGCATATACAGTTCCATTCCGATTTTAACGAAAAGTTTCTCTTCGAATTGCCCTAAAAAGCCTATAACTTCTTTTTCACCGGGGAAATCTAATGCAATAATAGGTTTTGTATTCATATTAACGGTGGCTCCTTCCGATAAGTTCAGATATATGGTTCACATTTAACGTGTCCAGCAAGTCCGGTAATTCTTCAATAATGGTCGGGCATACGAAATGATCTACAAAGTTTGCTGTCCCGACTGCTACAGCCGATGCACCGGCAGAAATGAAGTCGATTACATCCTGTGCACACGTAACCCCGCCCATACCGATAATGGGAATGTTCACCGCTTTATACACGTCATACACCATACGTATAGCTACCGGTTTAATGGCTGGACCTGATAAGCCACCTGTCCCGTTTGCAATGACAGGTTTTCCAGTACGCTCGTCCAAACGCATTCCCACAAGAGTATTAATCATTGTGATGCCGTCCGCTCCACCTGCTTCAACCGCTTTGGCAATGTCTACAATATTTGTCACGTTCGGAGAGAGTTTCACATAGACAGGGACACTTGAAACCGCCTTTACAGCCGCAGTCAACTGTCCAGCTGTTTCCGGATCTGTCCCGAATTGAATTCCGCCGCACTTTACATTCGGACAAGAAATATTTAATTCTAACGCTTTCACATTAGTGGCCTTTGAAATACGCTCTGCCACTTCCACATAATCCGCAACTTCCGTGCCGGCAACATTGGCAATAACCGGAACATCATAGCCTTCCAAAAACTTCAGCTCTTCTGCCATTACCTTTTCAATCCCCGGATTTTGCAGGCCGATCGCATTTAGCATTCCGGCCGATGTTTCGGCAACACGCGGTGTCGGATTTCCTTTACGCGTTTCCACCGTTGTTGCTTTGATCATGATGGCCCCAAGCTTTGATAAGTCATAAAGCTGGGCGTATTCGCGTCCAAAGCCAAAGCAGCCTGACGCGGGCATAATCGGGTTTTTCAATTCCAAACCTGGCAATTGCAAGTTTAAACGGCTCATAGTGCCACAACTCCTTTCGGGAAAACTGGCCCGTCCGAGCACACTTTCACATAATCTTTTCCGTATCCTTCTGTCGTATCGCATACACATGCAAAGCATGCTCCGATACCACAGCCCATCCGTTCCTCAAAAGATAAGTACCCTTCTTTTTCCGGGTAATAGCCTTCCAAAGCACGAAGCATCGGCAATGGCCCACATGAATAAAACAGATCGAATTCAGGCTTCACTTCATCAAATACTGTTGTAACAAACCCTTTCGTTCCTTTCGACCCGTCAACTGTTGCATAATACGTATCGCCCAGAGCATTGAACTGTTCCTCGTAGAAGCATACATCCTCTGATTGGAAACCTAGAACATGAATTGTTTTCACGCCGCGCGCATTCAGTTGTTTCGCTAATTCATGAAGTGGCGGGACACCAATTCCTCCTCCAACTAAAAGCGCTGTCTGGCCTGGTTTTGCCGCTTCAACAGGAAACCCGTTCCCTAACGGACCTAAAACATCCACGATTTCATTTTCACGGTTTGTTGCCAGAAATTTTGTGCCACGACCTTCAGCACGGTAAATCATCGTAAATTCATTTTTTTCCTTATCTACATTGGCAATACTGATTGGTCGACGCAACAACGGTTCGAATGTATTAGACACCTTTACATGAACAAACTGGCCAGGCGACATGTCCTGAACCAGTTGTCCTTGTAGTGTCAATTCGAAAATGTTTGTCGCAATTTGCTTTTGTGCTACAACTGTCATTTTCTCTTGACGAATCATTTTAGTGTACAACCTCCGCTTTCGGCATTTCTTCTGCTGTAAATGTCATTGACTCAATTACACGCAGCATTGCTTCTGCTGTATCCAGTGAAGTTAGGCATGGTACGCCGTTTTCAACTGATTCACGACGAATACGGAAGCCGTCGCGTGCAGGCTGTTTCCCTTTTGTTAATGTATTGACAACTAATTGGGCTTCACCGTTTTGAATCATGTCAATCAATGTTTTGCCTTTACCGCCGATTTTTTCAACAACGTCTGTCTTAATACCATTTGCTTCAAATGTTTTTGCTGTACCTTCTGTTGCAACGATGCGGTAGCCGACCGTTGAGAAGCGTTTCGCCAGGCTGATCGCTTCCTGCTTATCTTTATCCGATACAGTGAACAGGATGGTACCATGTGTTTTAATTTCCATACCCGCTGCTACGAAGCCTTTATATAATGCTTTTTCGTATGTTGCATCTTTCCCCATTACTTCCCCTGTGGATTTCATTTCAGGTCCTAATGTAATGTCGACACGGCGTAATTTCGCGAATGAGAATACCGGTACTTTTACGAATACACCTTGCTGTTCTTTTGCAAGTCCAGTTGGGTAGCCTTGTTCAATGATCGATTGACCAAGAATTGCTTTTGTAGCGATATTTGCCATTGGAATGTTTGTAATTTTACTTAAAAACGGTACAGTACGGCTTGAGCGAGGATTTACTTCGATTACGTAAATTTCACCTTCGCTCATTACATATTGGATATTCATTAAACCGACAATGCCAAGACCTTTTGCAAGGCGAGTCGTATAGTCTACTAATGTTTCTTTCTGAGCATCCGTTAATTTTTGTGGAGGATATACACTGATCGAGTCACCTGAGTGTACCCCTGCGCGCTCAATATGCTCCATGATTCCCGGAATCAGCACATTCTCCCCATCACAGATGGCATCAACTTCAATTTCCTGTCCTGTTAAATAACGGTCTACCAATACAGGGTGATCCGGTGATGCTTCTACCGCATTTTCCATATAGTGAGCAAGCTCTTCCATGTTATAAACAATTTCCATTGCACGTCCGCCAAGTACATACGATGGGCGAACTAATACAGGGAAACCTAAACCTTCCGCAATTTTCATTGCACCTTCAGCAGATGTGGCTGTATCGCCAGGAGGCTGCGGAATTTTCAGTTCTTGTAATGCCGCTTCGAATTTATTGCGGTTTTCCGCACGGTCAATGTCTTCAAGCGTCGTTCCTAAAATTTTCACGCCGTTCGCTTCCAGCTTATCCGCTAAATTGATCGCCGTTTGCCCGCCGAACTGTACAACTACACCGATCGGCTGCTCCAGATCGATAATGTGCATAACATCTTCAATTGTTAATGGCTCAAAGTATAATTTATCCGAAATCGAGAAGTCAGTCGAAACCGTTTCTGGATTCGAGTTAATGATGATCGCTTCATAGCCCGCTTCTTGAATCGCCCATACAGAGTGAACTGTTGCGTAGTCGAACTCTACCCCTTGACCGATACGGATCGGACCTGAGCCAAGTACGACAACAGATGGTTTGTCAGTGCGGATGGACTCGTTTTCCTCCTCGTATGTTCCGTAGAAGTATGGTGTATTCGATTCGAATTCTGCAGCACATGTATCAACCATTTTATATACTGGAATAATACCATGCTCTTTACGGAATTCATAAACCGCCTGCTCTTTCATTTCCCAAAGCTGTGCAATTTTTTTATCCGCAAAGCCTAGACGTTTCGCTGTACGTAAAATCTCTTTATTGCCTTTGTTTTCTGCCAATGTCGTTTCCATATCCACAATCTTTTTCAGCTTTGTTAAGAAGAACAGATCAATTGCAGACCATTCATGGATTTTTTCTACTGTTACGCCTCGGCGCAATGCTTCACCGATAAAGAACAGACGCTCATCCCCTGCTTTTTTAATACGCTTTTCAATCCATGAATCGGTTAGATCTTCCGCATGTTTCATTTCAATATGCACATGGCCCGTTTCCAATGAACGGACTGCCTTTAAGATCGCTTCTTCAAATGTACGACCAAGTGCCATTACTTCCCCAGTCGCTTTCATTTGTGTACCTAGGTTACGTTTTGCCGATTCGAACTTATCAAATGGCCAGCGTGGAATTTTAGCGACAATGTAGTCCAGTGCCGGCTCGAAGCATGCGAATGTTGAACCTGTAACAGGGTTTTTAATTTCATCCAGTGTAAGACCTACTGCAATTTTTGCTGCTAGCTTCGCGATCGGATAGCCTGTCGCTTTTGATGCTAATGCAGATGAACGTGATACACGCGGGTTTACTTCAATTACATAGTACTGGAATGAGTAAGGATCTAATGCCAGCTGAACGTTACAGCCACCTTCGATTTTCAGTGCGCGAATAATATCGAGTGAAATATTGCGCAGCATTTGGTTTTCACGATCCGATAATGTTTGTGTTGGCGCTACAACGATTGAGTCACCAGTGTGAATTCCTACCGGGTCAAAGTTTTCCATATTACATACAACGATTGCATTATCCGCCGCATCACGCATTACTTCGTATTCAATCTCTTTAAAGCCAGCGATTGATTTTTCCAGTAAACATTGTGTTACAGGCGAGTATTTTAAACCAGACGTTACAATTTCCTGTAAGTCCTGATCGTTATAGCAAATTCCGCCGCCTGTTCCGCCGAGTGTAAATGCCGGACGGACGATTACCGGATAACCGATTTTTGCAACGAACGCTTTTGCTTCTTCCATGTTATGAATAATATCTGACTCCGGAACCGGTGCACCAAGTTCATACATTAAGTTACGGAACAAGTCACGGTCTTCGGCTTTATGAATCGCATCCAGTTTCGTACCTAAGATTTCGATTCCCAGTTCATCTAAGATGCCGGACTCATCAAGTTCGATTGCCATATTTAATCCTGTTTGCCCACCTAATGTAGATAGAATGGCATCCGGACGCTCTTTACGTAAAATACGTGATACAAATTCAAGGCTGATTGGCTCGATGTATACTTTATCTGCGATTTCAGTATCCGTCATAATTGTTGCCGGGTTCGAGTTGATTAAAATAACTTTATAACCCTCTTCTTTTAATGATAGACAAGCTTGTGTCCCTGCATAGTCAAATTCCGCTGCTTGACCGATTACGATCGGACCTGAGCCGATTACTAAAATTGTATTTATATCTGTACGTTTAGGCATATTGGTTCTCCTTTGCTGCTTCGATTTCCATCATTTCGATAAATTCATCAAATAGGTAGTTTGAATCTTCAGGACCTGGTGATGCTTCCGGGTGATACTGCACCGTGAAGATCGGATATTTCTTATGGCGTACCCCTTCACATGTTCCATCATTTAAAGCGACATGCGTTAACTCCAGATCAGTGTCTTTTAATGACTCGATGTCAATTGCATAGCCATGGTTTTGGCTCGTTAAATCCGTACGACCCGTACGCAGATTTTTTACCGGGTGATTTCCGCCTCGGTGACCGAATGGCAATTTGAACGATTTCGCGCCACAAGCTAGTGAAAACAGCTGATGCCCTAGACAAATACCGAAGATTGGCACTTTTCCGATTAGTCCTTTAATCGTTTCGATTCCTTCTGTTACATCTTCCGGGTTCCCTGGACCATTTGAAAGCATGATACCATCCGGATGCATTGCTAAAATTTGTTCGGCAGTTGTATTGTAAGGTACGACAAGTACATCACAGTCACGTTTGTTCAGTTCGCGTAAAATGCCGTGTTTCATTCCAAAATCAATCAGCACAACACGTTTTCCGCGTCCTGGTGAAGGGTATGCCGCTTTTGGCGATACTTCGCGGACATGATGTGTAATATAAGGTGTTTCCTGTAATTGAGCGACGATTTGTGTGATATCCACTTCAGCGTCTGCTTCCGTTAAGATTGCGCGTACAGCCCCTTTTGTACGAATAATGCGCGTTAATTTTCTTGTATCGATTCCCTCAATGCCAGGGATATTTTGTGATGCCAAGTAATCCCCTAAAGACATATCCGAGCGCCAGTTTGATGGCTGTTCTGCCAATTCACGTACGACAAAACCGCGGATTGCAGGAGTGATCGCTTCAAAGTCATCACGGTTAATGCCGTAATTTCCAACTAACGGGTATGTTAATGTAACAATTTGCCCGTAAAATGACGGATCTGAAATTGTTTCCTGATAGCCTGTCATCCCTGTTGTAAATACAACTTCTCCTTGACTTGCTTTGTCGCTTCCAAATGCAGTGCCTGTAAATACAGTGCCATCTTCTAAAATTAATAAACGCTTTTTCATTATTCTGCCTCCTGATATACAATATTGCCTTCAAACATCGTTACTACCGGCCATCCTTTTGCTGTCCATCCGTTAAATGGTGTATTGCGTCCTTTAGAAACAAAACCATCTGCATCGATTGCCTGTTCTTTATCCAAATCAATTAGTACAAGATCTGCTGATGCGCCTACTTCCAATGTTCCGTATGGAAGATCGAAAATTTGGGCTGCTTTTACACTCATCCAGTCGACTAATTGTTTTAATGTCCATTTTCCTGTCGCTACAAAATTTGTATACAACAATGGGAATGCTGTTTCAAAACCGACGATTCCAAATGGTGCCCCAACCATACCGCAGCATTTTTCCTCTTCTGTATGCGGTGCATGGTCTGTCGCGATACAGTCGATCGTACCGTCCAAAAGTGCTGCATGCAGTGAATCTTTATCGTCTGCAGCTCGTAATGGAGGATTCATCTTCCAGTTCGCATCATCTGATGGAATGTCCATTTCTTCTAATAATAAGTGGTGAGGACAAACTTCCGCAGTCACTTTAATACCTGCCGCTTTCGCATCTCTTACAGCACGTACGGATTCTTTCGTCGATACGTGGCAAACATGGTAGCGTGCACCGGCCGCTTCTGCGAGCAGTACATCACGAGCGATCTGTACTGATTCGCAAATTGAAGGAATCCCTGGTAATCCAAGTTCTTTATTGCGTTTTCCTTCATGCATAACCCCATCGTAAATAAGTGAATTATCTTCGCAGTGTGCAACAACTACCGCATCGATTTTTGCTGCCTGCTGCATTTGCTCATACATAGTCGACGCTAACTGAATACCGATCCCGTCATCCGAGAAAGCAACTGCACCTTGTTCTTTCAACTCTTGCATATTTGTACGAACTTCACCTGAAATGTCTTTCGTTAATGAACCGTATGGTAAAACCCGAATTACTGCGCTTTCTTTGATCAATCCGTTAATGAGCTGCATATTTTCTACCGAATCTGGTACCGGCTTCGTATTTGGCATCGCACAAATTGTTGTAAAACCGCCTTTTGCTGCAGATGCCGAACCTGTTGCAATCGTTTCTTTATGTTCAAAGCCAGGCTCACGTAAATGTGTATGTACATCGACAAAACCTGGTGATGCGAAATAGCCTTTACCGTCAATCAGTTTAGCGCCAGTTGGAATGTCTCCATTAATCGAAGCGATTTTGCCGTTTTCTATTACAATAGTAGATACTACTAATTCGCCTTCCTCATTGAGTAGCTTCACATTTTGTATAACTGTAGTCATATTGATCTCTTCCTTTCAAAATCGTTTCTAAAATGGCCATTCGTGTAAATACACCGTTTCGCACTTGTTCAAATATGCGGGAACGACTGCATTCAACAAGGGCATCCGCAATTTCCACATCGCGGTTCACCGGTGCCGGGTGCATAATGATAGCCCGCTCTTTCATCCGCTGTTCACGTTCAATTGTTAAGCCGTATTCTGCATGGTAGCTTTCTTTTGAAAAGTTCTTGCTTACGGAATGACGTTCATGCTGGATGCGCAGCAGCATGATGACATCGCTGTCTTCAAGTACTTCATCCCAGCTATGTGCCGCTTCAAAATTTCCTGCCCATGCCGGCGGACAAAGGAATCGGACATTCGCCCCTAATCGAGTAAGTGCTGTCGCATTTGATTTTGCGACACGGCTATGTGAAATATCTCCGACGATTGTAATATTCAAATCTTCAAATCGCCCGAACTCTTTCTGGATCGTATATAAATCCAGCAATGACTGTGAAGGATGCTGGCCAGCGCCGTCTCCTGCATTGATGACTGCACACCCGATTCCTTCTAAAAGCTCGTTATAATATTCATCTTCCTTATCCCGAATTACGACCGCATCAATGCCGATCATTTCCAATGTTTTGACTGTGTCGTACAGTGTTTCTCCTTTTGTTGTACTGGAGAATTCAGCATCAAACGGAATCACTGTACACCCTAGTCGACGCTCCGCCATTTCAAAGCTCGTTTTTGTACGTGTACTTGGCTCAAAGAAAAGGTTTGCTACATGAAAGTCACGTGGTAACACAGGTTTTTCTCCATCTTCGAAATGCTGTGCTCGATTTAAAATCATCATTATTTCTTCATTTGACAAATGTTCCATCGATAATAAGTTTTTCATGTGAGTACCTCCGCTTATATCAATTACGCCCCGGCGCAAATGCTAGCTTGATATTATTTTATTACATTATGAATATTTAATCTACTTTTTGTTTAAATATACAATATCTCGTCATAAATAAGCCTCGCTATGATCATTAGCGAGGCTTGGAGGGTGTGACAAGGTAAGGCATCATCCTTTTCGGTGATCCTTTCATGCATGTCATACCCTTCCTTGCCTCTCTGGACAATCTTTAAAAGGTATTATTTTATTCTTCTGTTTCGTAAATATCTTTTTCTGTTACTTCACGGCCCGGCAATACAAGGTTCAAGATGACACCGATAATCGATGCTAATGCCATGCCTTCAATCGCAAAGCTTTCTGTAAAGCGCATTGCTGCTCCGCCGATTCCGACTACCAGTATGACAGATGCGATGACCATGTTTCGGTTATTTCCGAAGTCCACTTTACTTTCCACTAACATACGTAAACCGCTTGCTGCGATAATCCCGAATAACAGGATTGAAATACCGCCAAGTACCGCTGTCGGAATCGTTTCAATCAGTGCCATCAGCTGACCTGAAAACGATACGATGATGGCAACGACTGCTGCTCCCATGATTACATACACTGAATATACACGTGTGATTGCTAGAACCCCGATGTTTTCGCCATATGTTGTTTTTGGCGGACCACCGATCAGTGCTGAAGCAAATGTTCCAAGTCCGTCACCTAACAGCGATCGATGTAAGCCCGGATCTTTAATATAGTTGCGGTTTACAACTTTCCCCAACACTAGCTGGTGACCGATATGTTCTGAAATCGTTACAATGACAATCGGTACCATCCCGATAAAGATGGCTCCAGTAAGTTGGAACTCATAATCTACACCAGGGATTAAGAAGTCCGGCAAAGCGAAGAACTTCGCATTTTTTACTGCCGTGAAGTCAACGATCCCGACGATGACTGAGTATATATAGCCGACTACAATTCCCATAAGAATCGGCATTGCACTTAAAATGTTTTTAAAGAATACAGTAAAAATAATCGCCGTAGCTAATGTTACTAATGCTGCCGAGAAATGAAGGCCGCTATATTCGCCGTTCACATTCATCGCCATATCTACTGCCGTGCCAGACAATCCTAATCCGATTACGATGATTACCGGTGCAACAACGATTGGCGGTAAAATATTCATCAGCCATTTGTAGCCTGTTTTCCAAATTAATAATGCTACGATTGCGTATACAACCCCGACCATCATTGCCCCGATCATTGCATTTCCCGGGTTGATGGAAACTCCTGCTTCCGTCATTCCTGCTACTATGATAATAGGAGAGATGAAGGCGAACGATGAACCTAAGTAAGCCGGTACTTTAAACTGTGTAATGAATAAAAAGATGATTGTCGCGATTCCGCTTGTTAAAAGTGCTATCGCTGGGCTTAGCCCGACTAATTTTGGTACTAAAATTGTTGATCCGAACATGGCAAACATGTGCTGGAAACTAAATGTAATCAGCTGCCCTGCTGTAGGTTTTTCATGAATATCCAATACTGCTTTCGTCATGATGTTCTCTCCCTGTGTTCACTTATTCCTCAAATTTATGAATTGTTACGATATCTTCTTTGTCTGTTTCTACAAGATTGACGACAATACGTTCAACGCTTGATGTCGGAATATTTTTCCCTACATAATCTGCACGGATCGGCAATTCGCGGTGGCCCCGGTCAACGAGAACCCCAAGCTGAATTTGTGCCGGTCTGCCTAAGTCCATAATGGCATCGAGTGCTGCACGAACTGTTCTTCCTGTATAAAGAACGTCATCGATCAGTACGACTTTCTGATCCTTTACTTGGTGCTCAATATCGACTTGCTTTACTTGTGCCTGATCATGCTTAGGAGATAAATCATCACGGTACAATGTAATGTCAAGCTCTCCTGTTCGAATCGCTTTCCCTTCGATCGTTTCGATTCTTTCTGCAAGGCGTCTTGCCAAATAGGCACCGCGTGTTTTAATCCCGACTAAAATCACTTCGTCAATGCCTTTGTTACGTTCAATTATTTCGTGGGCGATTCTTGTAATCGCACGGTTCATCGATGGTCCATCAAGTAATACTGTAAAATTTTCCATGTTTTTTGCTCCTTTCGTTTTTTCCGTGTTCACAGGGTATGATCAATGTAAGTTTCAGACAAAAAACCCTCTAGAAAGTTCTAGAGGGTTTGAAAAGTCATGTTGAAAAACTGCACACGGGTATTTTTGCGCACAAAAATTCCGTTGCTTCACATTATCCCTTCTCAGCCTCTCTGGACTGCCATTAAAGGTGAACAATATTCAGATTGATTTGATTTGTTGTGACTACCTGCTTGCTCTCGTCAAGTTCTGTAGCTCACTGTTGTCAGTATAGGCTTGATTAATTTATAAGTCAATAAACTTTGTGAAGGTCAGACAACTGAAAAATGATGTTTGAATTGTTTGAATTTTATTTTAATTGTGAGCGTAGTGGGGATTTTCTAATAATTGTGCTGAATGTTCTAATATATTTTGAAATCTTCTAATAAAAGTTTGATCTTCTAATATAATGGCTGATTGTTCAAATAAGTATTCATGATTTTCTAATAAAGCTTCCCAATGTGCTAATATCCCCGCAACTTTTTCTAATATCCCACTCAAATGTTCTAATAAAATTATTGTCAAGCTGTCAGAACACCTCTCCAGTCAGAAAATTCATCACTAACCGAAACCATTTCCACCCGTTTTCTAATAAAAGCTCCAGAACTTCTAATATCCCCCCAACTTCTTCTAATATCCCCTTTAAATGTTCTAATAAAATCACTCCAAGTAACCTGAATGCCATAAACTCCTGAAACAAAAAAACCGCCCCCAAAAAGGAGACGGCCATTCGCGATTACCCGCGTAATTCTTCTAATAACTGTTTGAAATCTTCCGGTAGTGGTGATTCAAACTCTAAATATTCTTTCGTTACAGGGTGGATAAAGCCTAAAACACCTGCATGTAATACTTGTCCGCCGAAATCGATTGTTTTTCTTGGACCATATTTCGGATCGCCTGCCAATGGGAAACCGATATAGTTCATGTGCACACGAATTTGGTGGGTACGGCCTGTTTCAAGACGGCACTCCACTAAAGTAAAGTCACCGAAACGCTCGATTACTTGGAAATGTGTAACCGCATGCTTGCCTTTATCGACAACGGCCTGCTTTTGACGGTCTTTCTGGTCACGGCCGATCGGTGCATCAATTGTGCCTTTTTCATGCGCAATATGACCATGTACTAAAGCCGTATACTTACGTGTTACCGACTTCTCAACAAGCTGATTGACAAGACTTTCATGGGCAACATCATTTTTTGCCACCATTAATAAACCGGACGTGTCTTTATCAATACGGTGTACAATCCCTGGACGTGCTACACCGTTAATGCCTGATAAGTCTTTGCAGTGATGCATTAAACCATTTACTAATGTGCCTGAAGTATGGCCTGGTGCCGGGTGAACGACCATTCCACGCGGTTTATTCACGACTAATACGTCGGCATCTTCATAAACGATTTCCAAATTTAAATCTTCTGGAACGATTTCCAAATCTTCCACTTCAGGAACCGTTACTTCAATAACGTCCCCTTGCTTTACTTTATATTTTGCTTTTACGGCTGCACCGTTCACTAAAATACGCTCTTCATCCAGCCAGTTACCAATTTGCGAACGTGACCAAGATTCTTCCATTTGTGAAAGTGCCTTATCGATACGTTCTCCTGCAAATTCTTCTATTGTTAATGTGACTACTGTCATTATTTCACCTTTTTCTTATCCTTTTTTTCTTCTAGTATGATCGTAATGAAAAGCATTACAACAGCAATTGTCAAAGCTGCGTCTGCAATATTAAAGATCGGGAAATGATAATTGATTACCGGTATAAAAACATCGACAAAATCAACTACTTCTCCTCGGAATAAACGGTCAATAAAGTTACCGACCGCACCACCTAACAACAGCATTAAACTAGCATGAAAAAGTGGCTTACCCTTTGCTTCTGTATGATTAAAATAAATAATTGCGATAATGACAGCTACTGTTACGAGTGAGAACAACCACATTTGTCCTTCCAGCATGCCCCAAGCCGCACCACGGTTACGATGCGATAAGATGCCAAACCAAGGATCCCATACACTGATGCGTTCCCCTAATTCCATATTTTTAACAATGAGCCATTTTGTCCATTGATCCAAAATGACTGCAATTATTGCGATTCCGTAATATTTATACACAGCAGATCCTCCGTTTACGATATATCTTTCCTATTTTAACATAAATACCAGACCATCTGATATTTTTAATACACGAAAAGTGACAAGAAAGGAAAATAAAACACTCTTCATTACTCGAAAAGTTCTACAAAAAAAGCTTGTTTAGTCACATTCAACTAAACAAGCCTTAAACCTTCAACCGAATAATAACCGCAGTCCCGCCATTGTCACGACACCGGCAACTACGGTTTTTGATAAACTTTTTGTAAGTAAAGCAATAAATAGTGTTGGAATAAACGCTATTACATTCAGCCACTGAACCGTAACGAATGCTTCTTCTTTCTCGAAGAAACCTTCAATTACGAGGGCGGACAATATACAAACCGGTATGTAGGCAAGCCATCGCAGAACAATTTTCGGCATTTTCATATTTTTCACTAATATAAACGGCATTATTCTAGGAATCCATGTCACTAAGGCACATCCTAAAATTAATAATACCATCGCTAACGAGGTTGTCATTTTTCCAATACCACCCCAATCGTCGCAACGACCATTGTTGATAACAGAACAGCTAAATGCCCCGGCATGAAGTAAAGCATCCCGTACATGCTGATCACCATAATGGCAATCAGTTTTATGTAATGCATTAATTTTTCTTTTGGAATGCTCGCAAGCGTCAGGACAAGCAGCGCAACAAACATTGCCACTAAAGCATAATCCAGCCCCCATTTTTCCGGATCCGGCAGCCATTGCCCGATAATGCCCCCAACTGTACACGCGGCAATCCAGCTTGTATAGGCCGTTATATTTAAACCATCCATCCACCTTCCGCCAAGACGCCCTTCTTTTCCGGCAGCAACGACAGAGACACCGAATGTTTCATCTGTCAGCAATGTCCCGAACCCGATATTACGCAGCGTCGAATACTTGGTGAAGTACGGTGCAATTGTCAAAGACATGAGCAAGTGCCGTAAATTGACGATAAAGATTGTGACAATAACCGCTGTTACAGGAGCTCCTGCTAAATACAATCCACAAAAGATAAACTGGGCGGAACCGGCATATACAAGCACCGACAGTAAAAATACTTCCAATACCGATATGCCTGATGCAATTCCAACCACACCAAATGCAAGACCGATGCTAATATACCCGAGCAATGTTGGTACACAATCTTTTATCCCCTGCATAAACGTATCAGGAGTCAATGGCTTTTGTTCGATTTGTTCCAAAATGTACAACTCCTAAATATTTTATTTTTCGGAAAAATAAAAAAGGTATAAAGGAACGCCATTGCCAAATTGGCAACAGCGTTCAAAATTTTTATACGTAATAGTTTTCTACAACATCCGCACAACGTTTACATAGTGTTGGGTGGTTTTCGCTTGCGCCGACTGTTTCTGAAATTGTCCAGCAACGCTCACATTTTTCACCATCTGCTTTTTCAACAACTAACGCTGTTTTATCAAGTGCTAATGCTTCTACAGGTGCATTTTCCTTACTTCCTGCGATGAAGAATTGAGATACGATTGAAAGCTGTGCAAAATCGATGTTTGCATCATTTAAAAGCTCGATTGTTTCACTGTCTGCATAAACCGAGATTTTCGCTTCCAGTGATTTACCGATTGTTTTAGCATTACGCGCTTCTTCCAATGCTTTTAGAACTTCGTTGCGTACTGCAATTACTTTTACCCATTTCGCACGTAGATCCGCAAAATTTGCTTGTTCCACTACTTCAGGGAAATCTGTTAATTGTACAGATTGTGGCTTGCCATCAAATTCGATGTAGCTCCATAACTCTTCTGTCGTATGTGGAATAATTGGCGTTAATAATTTCACTAATGCCATTAATGTATCATACATTACCGTTTGCATTGCACGGCGGTTTTTGTTGTCCGTTCCTTCGATATACACAACATCTTTTGCAATATCCAAGTAGAATGAAGAAAGCTCGATTGCTACGAAGTTATTTACAGTTGTGTAAACTGTTGAGAAGTCATAACGGTCATATGCTTCACGGATTGTTTTTACAACATCCTGTAAGCGCATGTACATATACTGATCCATTTCGCGTAACTCTTCATAAGCGACACGATCAGTCGTTTCGTTAAAGTCTGTCACATTTCCGTGCAGGAAGCGTAATGTGTTACGCACTTTACGGTATGTTTCAGAAACTTGCTTCAACATATCCATTGAAATACGAACATCCCCTGTATAGTCAACAGATGCTACCCACATACGGATAATGTCGGCACCGTATTGGTTCATCACTTTGATCGGGTCAATCGTGTTACCAAGAGATTTGGACATTTTGCGTCCTTCGCCGTCCAATACGAAACCATGTGTTAATAAACCTTTGTATGGTGCATGCCCATTAATTGCTACAGATGTGATTAATGATGAGTTGAACCAGCCACGGTGTTGGTCAGAACCTTCAAGATAAAGGTCAGCAGGGTATTTCAGTCCGCGTTCCGCTAATACACCTTGGTGAGATGATCCAGAGTCGAACCATACATCCATAATATCGTTTTCTTTTGTAAACTTGCCGTTCGGGCTGCCTTCATGAGTGAAGCCCTCCGGAAGCAAGTCTTTTGCTTCACGCTGGAACCAAATATTCGAACCGTGTTCACGGAATAATTTTGAAATATGCGCAATTGTTTCTGATGTGATGATCGGTGTTTCATCTTCCGCATAGAAAATCGGAATTGGTACACCCCATGCACGCTGACGGGAAATTACCCAGTCACCACGGTCACGAATCATATTGTAAAGACGTGTTTCGCCCCAGCTTGGTGTAAATTCTGTCGCTGTTACTGCATCTAATAATTCACTACGGAACATTTCAACAGATGCGAACCATTGCGGTGTTGCACGGTAAATTACCGGTTTTTTCGTACGCCAGTCATGCGGATATGAGTGTGTAAATTTAGAAACATTCAATAAAGCATTTTCTTCTTTTAATTTTTCAATGACAACCGGATTTGCTTTTTCATAGAATAATCCTTCAAAACCAGGTGCTTCATTTGTGTAGCAGCCACCGTTATCAACAGGTGATAAAATGTCCAGACCATAGCGTTTACCGATCTGATAGTCGTCCTCACCATGACCAGGTGCTGTGTGTACACAACCAGTACCGGCATCAGCAGTTACATGGTCACCAACCATCACTAATGAATCACGTTTGTAGATTGGGTGTTCTGCAACGATCATATCAAGCTGTTCGCCTTGTACTTCCTGAACGATCTGAACATCTTCCCAGCCGAATGTCGCTGACAGTTTTTCAAGTAAATCTTTTGCAACAATATATTTGCTGCCGTTTGTTTCTACCACAACATATGTGAATTCAGGGTTAACCGAAATCCCTAAGTTTGCCGGAATTGTCCATGGCGTTGTTGTCCAGATGACAAATTTAGCATCGGCAGGTACTACACCTTTGCTGTCTTTAATGCCGAATGCTACATAAATTGAATACGATTCAACATCTTTATATTCGATTTCTGCTTCTGCCAATGCTGACTCAGAAGATGGAGACCAATAAACCGGTTTTAAGCCTTTATAAATATAGCCTTTTTCCGCCATTTTCCCGAACACTTCAATTTGGCGTGCTTCGAATTCAGGTTTTAATGTGATATACGGATTTTCCCAGTCACCGCGTACACCTAGACGACGGAATTGGCTTTTTTGGTTTTCGATTTGTTCATAAGCGTATTTTTCGCAAAGCTCACGGAATTCTGCAACCGACATTTCTTTACGTTTAACACCTTTATTTGTTAATGCCTGCTCGATTGGTAAACCGTGTGTATCCCAGCCTGGAATATATGGCACGTGGAAACCTGACATCGATTTTTGGCGGTTAATCATGTCTTTGATAACTTTGTTCAATGCGTGACCGATATGGATGTCTCCGTTTGCATATGGAGGGCCATCATGCAGTAAATAGTGTGGACGGTCTTTTGTACGCTCCAGCACTAATTTGTTAATATCCATTTCATCCCATTGTGCCTGCACTTGTGGTTCTTTAGTTGGCAAACCGCCGCGCATAGGGAAGTCGGTTTTCGGCATTAATAATGTGTCTTTATACTCTACCATTGTAAATTCCTCCTAGTGTTCTTATCGATTGCTGATTATTGATTTCCATTCTGGGGGCAGGGCCAACACGATGTTGGTAACGAATGCATTGTCACAGGACGTGACGATTTTTGCATTCGTTCCATCCCCCCGTTTCTAATCAACAGCTTCAACAAATAATACAGCTTCTAAAATAATCATGTTTTTAATGCTCTTAAGGATTTGGTAGCTTTTTAAACAACAAAAAAGCCCCTCCATCCCTATAAAAAAGGGACGAGGAGCATTAGTCTCGTGGTACCACCCTAAATTCGCTAAATACAATTAGCCTCATTAGACACTGTAACGTCGTGTGCTACGAAATAACTTACTCGAATTTCAGTCATTTAGCTCAGGAGTGATTTTCGATTTAACTTGCTTTGTTCGAGCTCTCACCGTCCTCGAATCGCTAAACCACAATGTTAAATTTACTGTCTCCGTCAAAGCCTGATGCAATTGCATCCTATTCATTATTTTTCAGTATATGAAAAGGCTGTATAAAATGTCAAGTACCGTTGACTAATACACGGCATTTTCATCATTTTGGTTCTCTTCTTTGATTTCTTTACGATTGTTTTCCTGAATTTCCGTTAAATCTACATCATATTCCAGTAATTGATCCCAATCGCCTGTATTCAGTAAATCAAGCTGTGCTTCCACTAACATTTTGAATCTGTTGCGGAACACTTTCGACTGTTTTTTCAATTCGTCAATCTCAATCGTCACTTTTCTCGCTTTTGCCAATGCGTCATTGACAATACGATCCGCATTTTTTTCAGCTTCTTTAACGATGAGTTTTGCTTCTTTTTCGGAATTGCGACGAACTTCGCCAGCTGCCTCTTGAGCAACAACAATTGATTTTTGTAATGTGTCTTCCAATGAATTGTAATGATTCATTTGTTCCGACATCATTTTAATCTTTTCCTCGAGCTCTTTTTTCTCGCGTAAAACAATCTCATAATCTTTAATAATCTGATCTAAAAATTCATTTACTTCGTCTTCTGCATAACCACGGAAACCACGTGTAAACTCCTTATTATGTATATCAAGAGGTGATAATGGCATATCGTTCTACTCTCCTTTTTTACGTGCATTCTTACAAGTATTATAAACGTTTCTTTTCGGAATAACATCATGTTTTCCTAAAAAACAGTTGAAAATTATACTTTTTGCTCTAAACGACCTACTTGTAATCGAATCTTATCTTTTTTTGTCCGTCCTTCTGTCATGATGACTTTTAACCGTCCATATCCCCGTGCAGAAATAATGTCCCCTTCCTGCAATTCAAATGCAACAGCTTCTCTGACAGTCCAGTTAACCTTTACTTTTCCGGCATTGATCAGGCTTTGCGATTTTTGACGGGAAATATTAACGATTGTCGCCAAAACTACATCAAGACGCATGGAAGAAACCGTGTGCGAGCTTTCGACCCATTGCTCCTCGTTTTGAATATAAGGTGTTGTCGCATCCATTTCCTCAGCACTTACTTTCACCTTGCCGATACCTGTTAAATGCAAACGCACATAATCCGCGATTTCCGAAGCAATAGCAAATTGGACTGTATTATCGGCAAGCCGGATATCGCCAAACTTACTGCGGTCAAGCCCGATCGATAATAAGGCACCTAAAACATCAGGATGGCGCAGCTGGACAAATTTTGTCGGGTAATTCAGTGAGTATACAGCAATCTGAAAATCGGTTTCAGTCGGCTCGTAATAGGAAGGAGCAATCAGCATACGTTTACGCTCCGCTTCTTCAAATACCCCTTCCGCGAAAACACGGAGATCTTCGGATTGCTGAACAATGGACTCTACGATAAAACGCTGTCTCGGATCTAAAAAATCCGTCAATTTTGGAGCATAGCGATCTTCTACTTCACGCTGCCATCCAATAACTTGCTCAATGAAGGGTTGTTCATCTTTACGAAAATGCTGGATTAAATGCTCCATCATAATTCCTACTTTCTTTTAAACTGTGTTACTAATTTTTCCACTTTCCAATTAAATTAAACTTCTATTTTATGTATAGGTGTTCGGCTCATTGTGGACCCTTTCTCAATTGAAGGCTGGCCAACTACAATACGATAACCCCGAAAACAACCGGAAATAAAGAAAACTCCTACAATGGCAGGAGTTCAATTAGATTATAAGAAAAATGCTAGGACGCTATAGACGCCTCGCTCAATAAATACTAACGCGAATAAACCGACAATTGGTGAAATATCTATCATGCCAATCGGTGGAATAAATTTGCGGAAGAATCCTAAATACGGTTCACATACTGTTTCAAGGAAACGACCAACAGCCGATTCTTGCAGTGCCGGAACCCAAGACATTAATATGTATCCAATCAGCATAAAACGGTAAACAAGAAATGCTGTTGATACAATCGAAAATATGATCATGTTTTTACCTCACAAAATTTAATTACTCGAACGTTAAATTAGAAATTTCTCCTGTTACTTCTACATTTTCCGGTGTACATAGGAAAATATCATTTCCAATACGTTGAATATCTCCACCTAAAGCATACACTGTTCCACTAAGAAAATCGATTATTCGCTTCCCTTGATCACGGTCGATGCGCTGTAAATTGACAACGGTAGCACGTTTATTTTTTAAATGTTCCGCTATGTCCTGCGCCTCAGCATATACACGTGGTTCTAATAATACTAACTTTGAATTCTTCGATGAAGACGCAGCTTGAAGGCTCACAACATTGTTATGATTTTGCATCACGACTTCATTGCGCGGTGGTTGCTGTTGCATTTTACGCTCCTTCTTCATTCGGTTTTGAATGAGTTGTGGTTGCTGCTTTTGTCCATAATCCTGATAAAATTGCTGTGGTTCATTTTGAACTGCTTTTGGTGCTTGTTTTTGCACTGTTTGATTCTTGGCAGGAGCATAATCTTCTTCTATTTCTTCTAAATAAAAGAACTTGTCAAAAATATTTTTAATGCTCATATTAATCCTCCTTAGCCAACAAGAGCTGTTCCAATTCTAACAAATGTTGCCCCTTCTTCAACTGCAATTTCGTAGTCATTTGACATGCCCATCGATAATTCAGTACAAGGTACATTTGGAATGTTCAATTGTGACACTTCTTGTTGCAATTGTTTTAACTGTTTAAACACTTGTCTAATCATCGTTTCATCTTCAGTAAAAGGAGCCATTGTCATTAAACCTACTACTTCAATTTTTGAAAATTGCTCAAGCTGCTTTACAAAATCCAGCGCTTGTTCTTTCGTTAAGCCATGTTTCGATTCTTCACCGGAAACATTGACTTGCAAGAAACATTTCACTCGTTTTGTTGCTCTTTTTTCAATCTCTTCTGCCAGGCTTAATCGATCAAGAGAATGTAGATAGTCAATTTGATCAATTACCTGCTTTACTTTTCTCGTCTGTAATGAACCAATATAATGCCATGAAACATCTGATTTAATCGAATCCAGCTTATTTAATAAGCCTTCAGGACGATTTTCTCCCATATGGACAAGACCTGCTTCGATTGCCTCTTCTGTCCGATTGACATCTACTTCTTTCGTCACAGCAATAATCTGAACTGCCTGTTTGGCATTGACACGTTGTTTTGCAATTTCTATTTGATGTTCAATCTGTTTTAAGTTTTCTATGATTTTCGTCACTTTTTTCCCAACTTTACAACAATAGTTTCTCTTATTGTATCAATTGATAGTTTAATTTTCAATGAATAGCGTGAACTATTCATCCGGTGATTTCACTAAAATGACATCTTTACCGACTGTGAGTATATTACTGAAAAGGATTTTCTTAACTAACTCTTCCCCTTGAAATAAATGGTAAAACTTTTTTGGCGGGGAAATTATAAATGCAATAATGGCGCCTTCTTTTTCGTCCACTTCCGCATCTACAATATAACCGATAAATTTCCCGCTGGATGCCTCAATGATTTCCTTCTCCTGAACGGATGAAAATCGCATTCCTCCATCCTCTCTGTATCATTAATTTATTTTTACCCCAATATAAGTATTCAAACATTGTGTAACTATGATGAAAGGGACAGCCCTACGTGTTGGACAGTCCCTCAGAATTTCTATCTATTTAACGGAAATCCCGCTTCATCAATTCTACCGCACTCTTTTCCAATCTCGATATTTGCGCTTGTGAAATACCTAAAGATTGTGCGATTTCCGTTTGAGTTTCTCCTAGGAAAAATCGCTTTTCTATAATCATTTTTTGTCTGCTATTCAGCTTTTTCATACTCTCTTGCAATGAAATCGAACCGACCCAATGCTCTTCTGTAACTTTATCTTTAATTTGGTCAATCATGAAGATTGCATCGCCACCATCGGAATAGATCGGTTCCTGCAGTGACATCGGGTCTTGAATTGCATCAAGAGCAAATAAAACATCTTCTTTTTTCATCTCGATTGCCTGTGCCAACTGTTCGATAGTGGGTTCTGTTAAATGTTCCGCAATAAACTGTTCTTTTGCTTTCATCGCTTTATATGCAATATCGCGCAATGAACGAGATACACGCAGTGCATGATGATCGCGCAGATGTCTGCGGATTTCTCCCATTATCATCGGTACAGCATATGTTGAAAATCGAACATTATGCTTCAAATCAAAATTATCAATCGCTTTTAATAAACCAATACATCCTACTTGGAATAAATCATCTGCCTGTTCGCCACGATAGGCATAACGGCCGACAATACTGAGCACTAACCGTAAATTACAGAAAACTAGCTGCTCACGAACAATCCATTCTCCTTGCTGTAATCGTATAAATAAATCTTTCATTTCATCTGGCTTCAGTACTGGTAATGTAGATGTATCCACACCACATAATTCCACTTTTGTACGCATCCAACTTCACCTTCCGGACTAGATTGTCTTTTGTCTTTTCAATCATTTTGTCCGAATTGGTCGTCGCTATGCGCGCCAAATTTAACCATCTTATGCAATTGGTTCGTTCAGGAATTCACGTAAATCCATAATAATTTTTTTCTCCAACCTTGAAATATAAGATTGTGAAATACCTAAATGATCCGCTACTTCTTTTTGCGTCATTTCTTCTTTTCCGTTTAGGCCAAAACGGCATTCCATAATATATTTTTCACGAGGTGTCAGCTGATTAATGGCATTAAACATATGCTGACGCTCAATTTTACGTTCTACATCAAGTGTTATGATATGTTCTTCTGTCCCTAATATGTCTGAAAGCAATAGCTCATTTCCGTCTGCATCCGCATTTAACGGTTCATCAAAGGATACTTCGCCCTTCATGCGGCTCGTCTTTCGTAAATGCATCAAGATTTCATTTTCGATGCAGCGCGATGCATACGTCGCTAATTTAATATTTTTATCCAAATTAAATGTTTCAATCGCTTTAATAAGGCCAATGGAACCGATGCTGATTAAATCCTCAATCGGCGTGCTCGTATTATCAAAACGTCTTGCAATATAAACAACTAAACGTAAATTTCTCTCAATTAACATATCTCTGGCATGCAAGTCACCATTCATAAATGCTTCGACTACGACAACTTCTTCTTCTCTAGTTAATGGAATAGGCAATGAATCATGTCCCCCTATATAGTATGTCCCTTTTTTTCTTCTAAAGTAGCTTAGTATGTTTAAAATTATCGATTGAATTTTTTTAAGCAATATCGATCCTCCCTTATGAATTCGTTAGGACAAACACATGTGCAATCATTTGTGCATTTTGCGGAAAGCGCGCATCATTTTTCGTAAATACAACATAGTGATTTGGATACGTCTTGTTCTGAATGACAATTGTGGCACGAAAGGCCGGTACGAGTAATGTGCCTTTTTGAACCGTTGTAATAGGAACAATACGTATTCTTTTCTGTATTTCCTTTGAAAACATTGTCAGTGAGTAAGGCTCCTGTTCATCCCATTTGAGCAGGCATTCACTAAATTCATCCGGTAACATCGATTGAACTGCTTTAAATGAAATAAAATGGACCGGCGCCTGACTTAAAGGTTCCGTGCATTCATTTCCGGTATCAATATATGTTACAAGCTCCATTTGTTGTTCGAACAGTTCCACTTTGCTTGTCGTGACATACCGACTTTGTGCAACATTCTGCAGTTTTTGAAACCAGCCTTGTTTCATCACTGTCAAACTAATACATACTATGCCGAAACATAAAAAAATATAAACGAAAAACGGAGATGCAAGCAAAAATGGTTGTAATGCTGTTATTAATCCACCTGCGAGCAAAGTAGCGACAACAATCCACTTCCCTTGCTCGTAAAATATTTTCCATTTAAATGAAAAGGCTATGCCCAATAGTACGATGAAACTTACAAGCAACATGAATATGTTTCCCATAAATAACACAGCGATCAGCGCACTACAAAAGGCTCCTAATAGTAATCTCCAAATTGGAATGATGGTATATGTTATGGTTGCGGTAAATTTTAGTAGTACGAGATTCATTAAAAAATTCATTAAAAGAATCCACTCTGCATACATGTATTGTCCTCCTGTAAATAAGATTATCAAACCCCCTCAGTGTATTTTGTCTAACTGTTGCATAAATCTGGAAGAATCGTATGACATATTGTTACGCTATTCAAATTCAATCGACAAAAAGTTGGCAGAGGGAAAGTTATAGAAACATAGGTGGAGAGGGGGACCTTTTTTGTAACGGGGAATCTGTTTTTCTACTTTTTCTTTGGAGCACATTGTATAGCAAGCTACTTTCCACAGCCTCTCTTAAACTAAAAAAAAACGATTATTCACATGTACATGTAAATAATCGTTTTTCATATTATGAAAATCTATAAGACTAGCGATTGCGACGATTGCGTAAAAATGTCGGAATATCCAATGCATCGTCCTGCTGATAGTTTGTTTGTTGTGTTTGACGCGGCGATTCTTGCTGCACCTGTTCTTGCTGGCGTACAGGCTGCTGCTGTTGCGGCTGAGTTGTACTAGTTGCAGCTTGTTGACGAGCACCGATTGATGGACGTACAGGCTGTGGCTTTTGAATAATAAAGTCATCAGAGAAACCTGTTGCAATTACCGTTACGATAATTTCATCATTTAAGTTATCGTTAATTACAGAACCGAAGATCATATTTACTTCTTCGTCCGAAGCAAGCTGTACAATATCGGCAGCTTCCTGAACTTCGAATAAACTTAAGTTCGTTCCGCCTGTAATATTCATAATAACACCTTTTGCTCCATCGATTGATGTTTCAAGTAATGGAGAAGAAATTGCTTTTTTAGCGGCTTCTACTGCACGGTTTTCACCAGCAGCGATCCCGATACCCATTAATGCAGAACCTTTATCGGACATGATTGTTTTTACATCGGCAAAGTCCAGGTTAATTAAACCAGGTGTTGCGATCAAGTCTGAAATACCTTGTACACCTTGACGTAATACATTGTCCGCTTCACGGAACGCTTCCAGCATTGGTGTTGATTTATCAACAATTTGCAGTAGCTTATCGTTTGGAATTACGATTAATGTATCAACTGCTTCCTTCATTGAAGTAATACCGCCGATTGCCTGTGTTTGGCGTTTACGGCCTTCAAATGTAAATGGACGTGTTACAACACCTACTGTCAATGCACCTAAATCACGTGCGATTGATGCGATTACTGGTGCTGCACCAGTACCAGTACCACCGCCCATACCGGCAGTTACGAATACCATATCGGCACCGCGTAATACTTCTTCCAACTGTTCGCGACTTTCTTCAGCAGCTTTTTTACCTACTTCTGGGTTTGCCCCTGCTCCAAGTCCACGTGTTAATTTACCGCCAATTTGTAGTTTATATTCAGCTTTTGACAGATTTAAAGCTTGCGCATCTGTATTTACAGCGATAAAGTCTACACCTTGTACACCATGTTCAATCATGCGGTTTACGGCATTGTTACCGCCTCCGCCAACGCCGATTACTTTAATAACGGCTAATTGTTCAACATCCGTTTCAAATTCTAACATACTCTTCTCCTCCTAATTGTTCACGTCATTCATTTTCGTATTAATCGAAAAATTTGTTTAATAAGTTTTTCGCGCGATCAATCACACTTACTTTACTTGCGCTTTCTACTCTCTCCGGCACATTTGATTGTTTTTTAGAAGGAGTTGGTTGAGTAGGATAAGGTGCTGCATATGAAGAAGCTGGTACCGGCTCGCTTCTTCCGTAAAATTCGTCTTCTGCATGTGCATATCGAATTAAACCTACTGACGTCGTAAAGGCCGGTTCACGTACACCGATGTAATCCGGTGTATAAATACGAACTCGAGTTAACATTACTTGTCGCGCCAGCTGAGCAATTCCTTCCAGCTGAGCTACCCCGCCGGAAATCACAACACCACCCGGTAAATCCTGTACCCCCATACGTGCTAATTCATCCAATACTAATTCAAATAACTCTTCTAAACGCACTCCGATAATTTCTGATATAAAGCGTTGACTGTATTGATCTGTTGTATCTGTACCAACAACAGGAACGTCAAACGTCTGTTCATCTGAAGCATCATCGTAAAAGGCATGTCCATACTGCTTTTTGATTTTTTCGGCTTGTTCAGTAGGAGTTTTCAATACGATCGATAAATCTTTCGTAATATGATCCCCGCCTACGGGGATAACAGCTGTATTTGTCAGCAGTCCATCCTGGAATACCGCAACAGTTGTTGAGCCGCCGCCTAAATCAATATAGG
The DNA here is from genome assembly GCF_037974225.1 of Solibacillus sp. FSL R5-0691. Lineage (GTDB taxonomy): Bacteria > Bacillota > Bacilli > Bacillales_A > Planococcaceae > Solibacillus. The sequence continues at coordinate 875,144 of NZ_CP150231.1, read as the reverse complement.
CAGTTCCTTGGTTTTTCTCATCTTCCGTCAGCGCAAAATACCCTGCTGCTAATGGCTGTAGATAGATTTCGCGAATTTGCAAGCCTGCACGTTCTACACATCTTAAAACATTATGTACAAGCGTCTTGGATGTCGTAATCATTGTCGCATCCATCTCTAAACGAATGCCAATCATACCACGCGGGTCTTTAATCTCATCTAGGTTGTCCACGATAAATTGTTTAGGAATCAAATTTACTAACTCTCGCTCTGGTGGAATCGACATTACCTGTGCAGAGTCTATTACTCTAGCTAAATCATCGTCCGTGATTTCCCGGTCTTCACCGTTTACCGCTACAACCCCTTTTACAGGCTGTAGAACTGTCTGGTTTGCAGGAACTCCAAGCACCACTTCCTCTATATTAATACCAGTCATTCGCTCTGCTTGGTCTACAGCTTTTTTAATGGACTGTACAGTTGCATCTATATCAACTATTGCACCTTTTCTTATTCCTGTTGATTTCACATGACCTACACCAATTACGTGCAATTGATCACCGTTCATCTCACCGATTAGGACCTTTATTGAAGATGATCCAATATCGAGTGAGACATAAATTTCTTGATGATTCAACTTTCTGCACCTCCTTCGATTACTCCTATAGTTCATTCTATTGTAATTTTCGTTGATTGTCTAAGTAAAACGATAATTTGTAATGATATTTTAACGTGATTGTTAAGAGTTTTCCTCCTTTTTCAACCTTCTGTTTTCATATTTTGTCAATAATAACCGACGAATGACTGCGATGTTCTGAAATAGTCGAACACCGAATGCAAAAATTGCGGCTAAATACAGATCGACACCTATATGAACTCCGAGAAAAGCCAATCCTGCTGCTAAAATTATATTAAAGAAAAACCCGGAAATAAATACTTTGTCGTCGTATACTTGCTGCAATAATGCACGGATACCGCCGACCATAGTATCGAGAGCCGCCAGTACAGCAATGGATAAATAGTTTTCATAAACAGATGGAATTTGAATATCTGTTAAAATCCCTAATACCACACCTAATACAAGACCTAAAAGTGGTAACCACATATTCGCATCCCCTTCTACTTTTCTGATAAATACTTACTTTTTTGTACAGGCACAACTGAGTCGATTTGTAGATTCTGCTCTGCTTCATGAATCGTCAATACTAGATTATCAATATAAAACTCATCCTGGAACGTAGATGCAAGCAAATGGTTTTTCATTTTTTCGGCCTGCTCATACGTAAATGTAATAATGTTTATTTCAATATCCGTATTTTGAATCGGCTCACTATTGATCGTCGTTTTTCCATTAATATCGCGAATGGCCGAGTTGTAGCTTAAACGTTTGTCATCCACTTCAATGGCCCGGGCATTATAGCGGTTTAAATCATTGATAAGGCGGATTAACAGTTCAGGGGATACAGGCTTTATTTCATAGCCTAAAGCCATTAATTCAGGTGAAGCGCCAACCGTTAATGTTAACCCCGGTCCTTCAACCGGCAGGATCCCTGCACGTTCTTTAAGCTGATCAACCGTTTGCTGCAAGAGTACTTCCGGATTATCAAACTCTGCATCCTCATATTTATTTACCGTTTCGGTCAATTCGCTTATTCCGGTCAGCAATTCTGAATGCCGCTCCTGCTCCGCAAATAATTGCTGACGAATTTCCCAAATATCGACTGTAGTTCTTTCTGCCGGTTTTTGAACAGTGTTGTATTGCACTGCAAGCATAAAGCCGATGATGAACGAGATGATTGTAATATTACGGTACATTTTTTTCGTCATCATCTTCCCTCCGATCTTATGCTTTACTCATCGCTGACTGTTTTCATCTCGATTAGGTCGTCTGTTTCCAAAGTAACGACAATTTGTTCATTTAATAATTGGTCAAATACTCCTCCTGCCAGTTCCAAAGAAGAAATAAGTACATCCTGATTACCTACCGCCTCGATTACAAATGGTGCAGGGTATTGTTGTCCATCAATTGTAATGACAGGACCATTGCAGGAAATGTAGGAATTGGGTTTTAAACGTTGCCCGTTTATGGATATCGCTTCGGCACCTGCAATTTTTAATTCATTTAATACTTTAAATATGTGACTTTCGTGCACAATATACTCGTTCGGGTTGGTAGTATTCGGATTATAATCACCATCTTGCAATGTAATTCTAATCCCTTGTCCCATCCCATCAGTTAGGCCTAATAACAGCCGCAATTGCTCAGCATCCTGGCGATTCTGTTCATATTGCGATTCGTTTGAAGAAAACTGCTTTTCATAAGTACGAATTTTTTCCTCTAATTGGGCCAACTCATCTGCAAGCTCTTTGTTTCTTTCCTGCTTTTCAATCAAATCTTCCAAGTACTGATTTTCCTGCTCAAACTGGGGAGAGGCAGAACTTAATGTACGCTTGTCCTTTGATAAATTATAGGAAAAACCGATAATAAATCCTGTAATTACGCATACAATTAGTATGGCGCCATACTTTCCTGAAAGTATGGTAGGTTTTTTCTTCGGCTGGCTGCTGCTATTATTCCGGCTCTTCTTCATTTTGTTCTTCCAGTTGCCCCCCTTCATCAGTTTCCGCATTTTCTGTTTCATCGGCTGTTTCTTCTGCTGATTCTTCAGTTTTTTCAGTGTCTTCTTTTATCAATGAATATTCACCTGAAAAAGGTCGGTAATATGACCCGACTTCAATATCTACAATCCCTTTTTCAGAAACGTCCTCGCTTTCAATTTGCGCGATGATCGATGGGTAGTAATTTAACTTTTCTGCTAAAGTATTCGCATCAGCGCGTACTTCATAGCCATCATTCATAAAAAGCGTAATTGAATACGGATCCGCTTCTGTAGGATTTGCATTAATTTGTGAAATGAGCGAAAGTACTTCCGGCTTTAAATTTGCAAGTTCCTTCAACAGCTTTTTTCGAAGATTCTCATTTTCAAAGTCCCGGAAAATCGGGGCATCGATCGGAACAATTTCATTGGATTCTTCAAAAACAATGCCGTTATCAAGCATAGGGTAAAATTCCCCGTTTTGTGTGATGTAAGCTACTTTTTGCCATTCCTCAATCGTAATTTGAACTTCATTGAGGAATTTTCTTTCGACATTAACGGATTTTACCCATTCATGCTGAGCAATTGCCTGCTCCACTTCTGAAATTTTAAACCCCCATAACGAATCATCAATTTTTAGGTTTGACTGTTCGATATAGTACGTATCTTCCTTAAGGGATGCCCCTTTAATATCAATTTTTTTTATATCACTATAAGGTAATTGAAAATAAAGAAGGATGATAATGATAAAAAGAAAAATCGTCACGAGTGCTAAAAATTTTAGATTTGTGCGACGTCTTCTGCGTTTTTTCATAGCGGGTACCCGCTCTGTAATATCGATTACTTTTTCCATTATCTCTACTCCTTCCTTCTTTCATAAGAGAAATTTAAAATAAGCGCTACTGTTACCCATACAACAACGAGCGATGTTCCGCCATAGCTTATAAATGGCAATGTTACACCTGTTACAGGAAGTAAATTAATAACTACCCCTATGTTCAGCGCTGCCTGTACAGCAATCATCGTTGTCAGTCCGCAAATAGCATAAAAATGAAATACATGTTTACATTGTAATGCCAAGCGATAGCCTAAAATTAAAAAGCACGCAAAAATAAGCAGCAGTCCCATTCCACCGACAAGTCCGATTTCCTCTAAAATGATTGCAAATATAAAATCGTTCTGCGGTTCCGGTAAGTATAAATACTTTTGTCTACTTTTTAATAATCCATGTCCAAACAAGCCAGCAGGACCTATCGCAAATAATGACTGAACCGCCTGGAAGCCGCTTCCTAACGGGTCTGCCCAAGGGTTGATAAATGCTTCAATCCGTTTAAGTCGATACGGGGCCGCGATAATTAACCCTGCAAGGCCACCTATACCTAATGTGATAAGAACAACATATAAACGCAACGGATATTGGGCAATAAAAAATATAATTAAAACAACCACTACTAAGATAAAGACAGCACCGAAATCAGGCTGAAGCATAATTAAGGCTGCGGGAAGAATCAGTATGAGAAAATGCTTCAGTTGTACAATTCGCTCATACGATTTCCGCTGTGTCAATAATGCACTAATATAAATAATTGTCGTTACTTTCGCAATCTCAGCCGGCTGTATCGTTAAAGGACCGATCCCAATCCAGCTTTGCGAACCATTTCGGACGATCCCGATACCCGGGATAAGAACAGCAACTAGTAAGCCAAGTGAGATGATATAAAATGTCTTCCACACTTTCGGTTGCTGCAAAAACTCCCAGTTCATAATCGCTGCACAAATGATAAGTGCAACGATGAAATAAATTGCCTGTTTCAGGTAAAACGGGGTTTGTCCATTATAGTGAACATTCCCCCAATATGTACCTGCAGAAAAAATAAAGAGAATGCCAATAAGCGACAATGCAATCGCACTGATCATAAAATACTGTTGATTTTTTTGCGACAGTGTAACTATCCTTTCTTATGAAAGTTTCATAACACGATCAATAAATAAGTCGCCTCGAATTTCAAAGCTCGCATGTTGATCCCAGCTTGCACATGCAGGCGACAGTAAAATGATGTCACCTTGTTCAGACATTTTTGCTCCGTAACCGACTGCATCTTCTACATCTATTGCACGCACAATATTCGTAATGCCACATGATTTTGCAAATTCGATAAAGCGAAGTGCAGTCTCGCCAAACGCGACTACTGCTTTTACACGTGTCATTTCTTTACGAAGCTCTTCAAATGAATGCCCGCGATCTAATCCGCCGGCCAATAATACAATCGGTTGCTCAAATGCAGCCAAGGCACTTTTCGTTGCCAGTACATTTGTTGCTTTTGAATCATTGTAAATTTTGCGTCCTTGCCATTCTCTGACAAACTGCGTACGGTGACGTACCCCTGCAAATGTTGATAAAACTTCTTCAATTGCTTCAATAGGACATTGCTGCAGTAGCGCTGCTGCTACAGCACATAAAATGTTTTCTAAATTATGCTCACCCGGCAATACAATAGTATCACGTTTTAAGACCGCATCGCCTTGCCAATAAATGTTTTCTTTATCGGCACTGATCCCTTGTTTTGCATGGCCTTTTGTCGTAAATGGAATGAGTTGGGCGTTTGATTTTTGAGCATATTTCGCCACAACTTCCTGATCGGCATTATAAATAAAATAATCTTCGGCTGTCTGGTTGCGTGTGACCCCAAATTTAGCCTCTGCATATTCTTCAAACGTCCCATGGTAATCTAAATGGGCTTCATACAGATTTGTCAAAATTGCAATATGTGGTCTGAATTCACGTGTCCCCATTAACTGGAACGATGATAACTCAGTAACGATGATCTCATCAGCTTTTGCTTCTGCTGCAACACCACAAGCAACGGTTCCAATATTCCCGGCGATTAATGGTTTTAAACGGCCTGCTTTTAGCATTTCGTAAAGTAAAGTTGTTGTAGTTGTTTTACCATTCGAACCAGTAATACCGATAAATGGCGCTTCACTTACTAAATAAGCAAGTTCCATTTCTGTAATGACAGGAAGACCTTTGGCAATCGCATCGGCAACAATCGGATTTGTGTATGGAATCCCAGGGTTTTTTACGACCATCTCAAAACCTTCATCAAGCAAATCTTCCGGATGTCGGCCACAAATTACGGTAATTCCTTTAGATAAAAGCTCCTGCGCTTCAGGATTTGCATCAAATGGCTTTGCATCATTGACTGTTACAAATGCACCTAACTGATGCAAAAGCTCTGCAGCCGCAACACCACTTTTAGCCAATCCTAAAACGAGTACTTTTTTAGCTTGTAATCCTTCATATTCCATCATAATAACGCCTCCGCTAATACTGCTATAAGTGCTACGATACAACCTGTTGACCAAAATACTAGTACGACTTTCCATTCTGACCACCCAGATAATTCAAAATGGTGGTGAATCGGACTCATTTTAAATATACGCTTTTTACGCAGTTTATAGCTTCCTACTTGTAAAATAACGGATAATGTTTCAATTACAAATACGAGACCGATCAATAGTAACAGCAATTCTTGTTTTACGAGTACTGAAATCATCGCCAATGCACCGCCAAGTGCCAGGGAACCTGTATCTCCCATAAACACTTTAGCCGGGTTTGCATTAAAGATAAGGAAACCAAGTAATGCACCAGTTACAGCAAATGCAAATAATGCAATATCGGCCTGCTCATTGAATAATGCAATGACACCGAATGCAGCAAATGCAATTGAAGCCGTTCCGGATACGAGTCCATCCAAACCATCTGTTAAATTGACCGCATTTGAAAAACCTACGAGCCAGAAAATTAAAAACCCAACATACAGAATTCCTAAATCAATCGATAAATCCGTATACGGAATTCCTACAGATGTATCAAATGAACCTAAACGTAATAGTAAAAATGCGGCAATTGCAATTGCGATTTGCCCAATCAATTTTTGTAGGGAAGTCAATCCTAAGTTACGTTTGAAAATAACTTTTAACCCATCATCTAAAAAGCCAATTACGCCAAATCCAACTAAAACAAGTAATAATACAATCGTTTGTGTTGTAAACAAGTCGAAAATCATTGCGACGATAATTGTCGAAATAATAATGGCTAACAAGAAAATTAAACCACCCATTGTAGGTGTGCCCGCTTTTTTCATATGAGATTGAGGGCCTTCTTCACGTATGCTTTGCCCGAATTTCAATCGGCGTAAAAGAGGGATTCCTACTGGTGCTAAAATGACCGTTACTAAAAATGATGAAAAGAGTATGGTCAATGTTGTTGATAATGTCATAATATATCTCCTTTAAAACTTCTGTCTGAATATGGTGGAACGTTTGATTTTCAACGGTTACAACGCCTAATTATTATTGTGAAAAAACGTCCTTCACTATAATAGTTGTTTTAGTTGCATTTTGAAAGATGGAAATTCAAATTAATCTCCTAAATATAAATGAACACTACCACTTTGGAGAATAAGGCTGTCAGCTGACGGTACTTGCTGAATTACCTTTTCGCCTTCTCCGTGCCATTCAATCTTATAAGGATATAAATGTGGAATTACTTCGTCTTTAGTCATTCCAATAAAGTTTGGTGTACGCTCAGTCAATTCATCGCCCCACACGTAATCCCGTTCTATCTGATCTTTTTGCTTTTCGATATTGTAAAGCGGTGCTGCATCTTCAATAATACGTCCTACAATCGGTGCTGCAATAACACTTCCGAATTGCAGAGAGCTTTTCGGATTATCAATCGCAACATAAACGATAATTTCCGGGTCATTGGCCGGCGCAAATCCGATGAATGAAACAATATAGTCGCCGTCTTTATAGCGGCCATTTTCCACCTTTTGCGCAGTCCCTGTTTTACCCCCGATGCGTAAGCCATCACGAAATGCCTGACGTCCGGAACCTTTTGCAACAACAAGCTCCAATGCATGACGCACTTTTTCGGATGTTTCCTCACTGACAACCTGCGCTTTCGCTTCCGGATTTTGCTCCATAATAACTTCGTTTGTTTTAGAGTCCAATATTTTTGAAACTGTATACGGTGTATATAATGTACCGCCATTAATAGCTGCTGAGACCGCCTGCATCTGCTGGATCGGTGTTACAGAAACACCCTGACCGAAAGAGGTCGTTGCATGCTCTACAGGACCAAATGCTTCTTTAGAAAACAATATCCCTGTCGATTCTCCGGCAATGTTCGAGCCTGTTTTTTTCCCGAATCCGAATTTGTGAATATACTCAAGCAGCTTTGTTGAACCAACTCGTTGCCCCAGCTCTACAAATCCAGGGTTACAGGAATTTTGTACAACTTCGTAAAACGTCTGGTCTTTATGTCCTTCCCGTTTCCAGCAGCGCAATCGTGCTCCCTCGACCATTGTATAGCCCTGGTCATGAAAGTGTTCTTCCTCCATGTTGACTACACCTTCTTCAATTGCGGCACTGAGCGTAATGATTTTGAATGTGGAACCCGGCTCATACGACATAAATACAGGAAGGTTCCGGTTGTAGATACTTGGCTCTACTTCCGAAAATTTCGTCGGATCATATGTCGGGAATGATGCAAGCGCCAATATTTCACCACTGTTTGGATTCATGGCAATGGCCAATGCCTGATCTGCATCATACTCCAGCATAGCCTGTGATAATTCTCGTTCAACGATTTTCTGAAGCTTTAAATCAATTGTTAACTGAATGGTCGCTCCGTCTTTTCCGTCTTTCCATTCATCATCTACATGTTCGAGTGCATTCCCTTTCGCATCCGTAAATAGCCGAATGGCTGCGTCCGAACTTTTTAATAATTCATCATACTCGTATTCGATTCCTGCCAAGCCTTGGTTATCTGCACCTGTAAACCCTAAAAAGCGTGCGAGCAAATTACCGTGCGGATAAGACCTTACATAATCGACACCACTGTACAATCCCGGAATTTGGAGCTGCTGAATTTTTTCCGCTTGCTCATACGTAATATTTTTCGCTTCAGGAGCAATTTTTACTAGGGATACGCGTTGCTGCAGTCTTTCCAATATTTTGGCACGATCTTTATTGAGTACATTTGCAATGGCGTCTGCTGCTTGTTCTTTATCTTCGTTTTGTGAAGGCATGAAGTACAAAGTCGGGGCTAGTTTATTCGTTACAATTACTTCATTGTTCCGGTCAGTAATTTCGCCTCGCTGTGTATGGAACGGAATTTCCCTGTCCCAGTTTTCTTTTGCCTTTGTCGAAAGCTCATCATACTGAATAATTTGAACGGATACTAATTTAACAAAAATCGCCACGCCGTATAGTCCAAGTGCGATGGCGATCCATGTTAAACGTTTTTTCGATTTTGTAGTTACCCATTTCATAATATGACACCTCACCTAAAACAACGTATGTTAAAGATGAAGTTTGTATTCAAATCTCTCTAATCTTGTGGAAGTTCTTCAAGAAATTCTTCGTCTTCCTCTTCTTCTTCAAGCTCCATATCCTCTGCCGGAGGGGTCAAATGCTTTTCCTCAGGAGTTTTGAGCTTGACGACGATCGGTGAAGCGTCTGTTATCGGCGTCCCTTCGGAAACACTCTGGCTTTCAACATAGCCTTCCCCGACAATTTCAATCGGGAGTTTGGATAGTGACTTATAAACAAGTAAATTACGTAATGACCAATCACTAAACGAAGGTAATGTAATTTCTCCATCTGTTTTTAAGAAAACGATGCTCCCGCTTGTTAATGATGCATCTGCTGCAGGGAACTGTTCTGTAATCTCTCCGCCTTGACCAATTATTACCGGTACCAGTCCCTCTGCTTCCAGTTGAGTCATAACTGTATCTGTCTGGTTCCCTACATAATCCTCAACTTTTGTCGTTTCGACTTCCGCTACGTCCGACGGATTGATATTCATATACTTTAAACTGTTCAGTACAACTGAATTGAAAACTTGTGAAACCGGGTCAGAACCTATTTCGGTTGCCCCTAGTTTTGGTTTTGCAACGCCAATAAATACAGCGAGCTGCGGATCTTCTGCTGGAGCCATTCCTAAAAATGAATAAAGGAACTCATTTTTCCCCCAGTCATAACCAACCCCATTTGCTTTCGGCATTTGGGCAGTTCCCGTTTTACCGGCCACTTTATAGCCGTCAATTTGGAATCGTTTCGCATTCCCAGCTTCCCCGTAAATAGTTGAAGCTAGTACTTCACGTGTTTTCTCGGCTGTCTCTGCCGAAATCGGCTCACCTTTTATAGTAGGTTTTGAATCTACTAAAACCTCACCTGTATTCGGATTGACAATTTTATCAATTACGTACGGCTGCATCATTTTCCCGTCATTTGCAACTGCCGTCACACCTTGAATTAACTGAATCGGTGTAACAGTCGATCCTTGGCCGAATGTTGTCGTATATTTTTCTAAAGGATAGCGCGAGTTAATAATGCCGCTCGCTTCATTTGGTAAGTCAATGCCTGTTTTTTGGCCGAACCCAAAATCCTTTACATAGCTTTCAAACGTTTCCCATCCCATCACATCAAGCAAATTTGTCATTGCTGTATTGGAAGAGCGCTGGATACCTTCTAAATAGGAAATTGTACCCCATCCGTATCTATTGTGGTCCCGTATTGTATCGTTATAAACTTTATACTGCCCCGACTGGTACATGGCATTCGGATACCAATTCCCCGAATCGATCGCAGCTGCAACCGTAAATGTTTTAAATGTGGAACCCGGTTCAATCGTATTTTCAACAACATCATTTAGCCAGTTACCATCTAATCCTGCACGCGTGTCAGGATTGAATGTCGGTCGCTGTGACATCGCCAAAATTTCTCCCGTTTTCGGATTTGCCACGACAGCAACCATAGACTGTGGATTATATTGATCATTGACCCGTGACATTGCTTCTTCCAGGAAGTTTTGGATTGTTTTATCGATTGTCAAATAAATATCGTTCCCGTCCTGCGCTTCCTGAACCACTTTATCGCTGCTAGGCAATAAATAGTTACGGGCGTCGCGCTGGTAGGTTAACTTTCCGTCAGTTCCGGTCAATTGCTTATCATAAATGTATTCAAGTCCCATTTTACCGACAACCGACGAATTCCCGTCATCATCGGTTTCACGCAGTGCAAAACCTATAAGATGAGAGGCAAAGGCGCCGTTCGGATAATAGCGTTTTTTGTCGCTATATAATAGAATGCCAGGCAACTTGAGCTCTTCAATCTTCTTTTTCACTTCATGACTGATGCCGCGCCCTGCCAGTCCAAACTCGACTTGATATAAATCTTTCGAAGGGTTTAGCCGTTCATAAATTTTTTCTTCATCCATCGGAATGTATTGCGCCAATAATTTAGCTGTTTCTGCTTTATCGACGACATGCCTTGGATTTTTTTTGCTTTCTGTTGCCGACTCTTTAATTACCGCTACAAGACGGTAGCTTAACGTATCTTCGGCAATCACATTAGCATTGCGGTCCAGAATCTTCCCACGGTCTGCCGATAACACATATCCAGTTTCGTACCTTGATAATGCTTCTTCTTCCAATTCATGCCCTTTTACCATTCCTGTCGCCTGAATCGATGCAAAACGCCAATATAATAGTAAAAAGAGCCCTCCAAAGAAAATAAACATTAGAAAGGCTCCTATCTGGTAACGAAATCTTCTCTTTTTCATTCTCCCGGCACTACTTTCACATTTTTCTCATTTAGTGTTAATCCGAGTTCTTTCGCTTTTTCCCAAATACGTTGGTGAGTGGAGCGTTCACTTACTTGTACTTTTAAATCTGTATTATTGTTATTGACTTCAGTTATGTCGCGTTCGATTTTTTGGATTTCCATACTGAGCGTTTGGATTTCTCCTTGAGTATGTAATATGGAAATAGCGAAAGATGCTACTACGATTGCAAATACTAGGAACAAAAACTTTTCCTGTGCCGAAAAATACTTTGCTTTGCGTTTTTTAGGCTGGACCGGCAGTCTTTGTTCCTGCTGCTGATGTTGAGGTAGTTCTGGCTGCTGTTGTATATAAGTTTGTCTTGCTCTTACTGCCATTTTTTACCCACGTCCTTTATCGTTAATTTTTTCAGCGATGCGCAATTTTGCTGAACGTGAACGATTATTCGCAGCTAACTCCTCGTCTGATGGTAAAATCGGTTTTCTTGACACTAACTTAAGGATTGGTTTCATATGCTCTGGAATTACCGGTAAACCTGGAGGTAAATCAGGCAATGATGAAGCCTCTTTAAATAGTGTTTTCGTTAAGCGGTCTTCTAATGAGTGGAATGTAATCACACTTATACGACCACCAATTTTCAATAAATCGATTGCATCTACTAAAGAATCTTCCGCTGCGCCTAATTCATCATTTACAGCAATCCGAATAGCCTGGAAAATTCGTTTGGCAGGATGTCCACCTTTGCGACGTGCTGGGGCTGGAATACCATCTTTTATAAGCTCTACTAATTGACCTGTCGTTTCAACAGGAGCAATTTCACGGGCTTGTTCAATTTTGCGCGCAACTTGTTTTGAAAATTTTTCTTCGCCATAACGGAAGAAAATACGTACTAGATTTTCGTATGACCATTCATTCACAACATGATAGGCGCTAAGTTCTGCAGTCTGATCCATCCGCATATCGAGCGGTGCATCGTGATGATAACTAAATCCTCGTTCAGGTGTATCAAGTTGTGGTGATGAAACACCTAAATCGTATAAAATTCCATCTATTTGATGAATGTTCAGTTTGTATAATTCTTCTTTTAAATAGCGGAAATTTGAGTGTACGAAAATAACGCGATCCAAATAATCGGCTAATCGTACTTTTGCGTTTTCAATAGCCGTTGTATCCTGGTCAAAGCAAATTAAACGGCCTTTTTCTGACAATTGTTTTACAAGGTATTCACTGTGGCCTGCACCACCTAATGTACAGTCTACATAAATACCATCCGGATTGATGTTCAACCCATCAACAGTTTCTTTCAATAATACGGTTGTATGATCGAACATAGTTTGAAGCACCTCTTAATATTAATTCAATTACGTGTCGGTACTATTACACCCGGATTAAAAGTTCATGTCGGACATGTAATAGTGACCAAAATTCTAATTTCTTCATCTTTTAAATCTAAAAATCAAAGCCAATCAGATTTTCTGCGATTTCATCAAATGATTCTGCCGATTGCTCGAAGTATTGCTGCCAAGATTCTTTCGCCCAAATTTCAATTTTACTCGATACACCTAATATCACACATTCTTTTTCAAGATTAGCGTATCCAATCAGTGTAGATGGAATATTGATTCGGCCTTGCTTGTCCACTTCTACTTCTGTAGCCCCAGAAAAGAAAAATCGCGCAAATGCACGTGCATCTTTTTTGGTCATCGGTAAATCCTTTAATTTATCTTCGAGTTTTCGCCATTCATCCATAGGATATCCAAAAATGCATTGATCTAGCCCGCGAGTTATTACAAAGTGTTCTCCAAGTGATTCTCGAAACTTTGCAGGGACAATCATACGGCCTTTTGCATCGATAGAATGTTGATATTCTCCCATGAACATGCTACTCACCCCACTTTAATAAATAATGTACCACATCCCCCCACTTTCTACCACCAAATTCATTGCTTCTCATAACAATAAATTGAAATTACGTAAATGAGCATATTCTCACACATACGTTCGGTGCCAAAAGACACAAAAAAGAGCTATCTCTATACGAGATAACTCTTATTTTTTATAAGGTAATAAGTTGGTGTTTCATGGATATACTCATAGGTAACTCCAATAAATCATCAATCAGCTTTTCCCCATAGGTATTTAGAAATAGATAAGGGTTATACAGGCGCTCCTGGTAACTATTATTCGGATATAATAGTGACTGGATCGTTGTGTATTGGCGAATTGCAACTTCATGCTTTTCTATATTTTGCTGTTCCAGTTTTGAGCGTAAATAATGGAATTGGCGCTCATGGTAATTTTTATTCTTCTCCAATAAATCTTCCACATGATAGTTACCATGCTGCAGATAGCTCGTCAGCTGTTCGTATTGTTCTTCCATCTGTTTTTGCATCTGCTCAATTGCGCGAGTTACTTGCTCGTCTCTCACACTTTCTACAAATTGCGCTAAATGCTCATCGACCTTGCCTGTCAGCACATCCGTTACAGATAGTTCTTTTTGTTCCAATAACGCATCTACTTGACGGGTAATAAGCGTAATGCTGAGTCTTGGCGCAAATATCGGCATTTGCAGCTGCAGTGTATCAAAAGCAGGCTTTAACGTAGCCCAATAAGCAAGTTCACCAGGACCGCCGACAAAAGCGAGTACCGGCAGTGCCATTTCCTGCATTAATGGTCGGGTTACAACATTATTGCTTAAACTTTCAGGAGACTCATTCGCTATAGCCAATAGCTCCTCTTTTGAAAAATTCGCATGTGCCGTTCCATTTTTAAAATGGCCGCCACTTCGTTCCAGCAGAAAACGCTCGCCTTCTTTAATGTAAAATAAATTCGCATTTTGCTCCGTCGCTTCGATTGGCATTGCATAGCCATTCTCCGCAAGCTTTCTTTCCTGCGCTACAACACCCGTTGCAATTGATTCGTTCTTTTCAATCAATTGGACAAAATAGTTTTTTTCATATTGTCTGAACGGTCCATATGTTGCATCCAACATTAATAAACCATGTTTTTTAAATAAATCATTCATCAGTAGTGTAAAGAAATCCGTAAATGTTTCACTATTTTCTGCATGGCTCAAAACATTTTTCAGCAAGTCTGCTGTATGTTCTGTTTCTCCGAAATCTTTAAATACATTTAAAATAAACTGTTGTAGTGCTTCTTTATTCAATTCTGTAGTTGAAGCCATTTTCTTCAGCTTAGAACGTTCACTGTAACCACGTTTTTTCACTTCGCCGTTTGCCATTGTATACGTATGATTGATCTCTTCAATATCGTGATCTTCACCCGCAATCCAAAACATTGGTACGACTGGTGCATTTAGTTTTTTTCTTTGTTGTTCCGCCAGCAGAATAACCGTAATCGCTTTATGAACAGAATAGAGAGGACCTGTCAGCAATCCAGCCTGCTGACCACCTACTACCACTACCGCACCTTGTTCAAGCTCATCTAAGTGATGCGCCGTTTTTTCCGAGATGCCATACTGCTCCATATAACTACGAATAATTTGAGCCAGCTCTTTCGAACGATATGCACGATTTTTCAAATATGCAAATCGTTGATCAAAAGCTCCCTCATTATATTTATATTCAAAAAACGAATGGATATCGGCATTCTCCGACCAATAGTCCGCTAATAGCTTATTCGTTACTGGTGAATTTATTTGTTCTAGCTCCATGAAAAATTCTCCTCTACTTCTCTTTACTCAATTTTAAAATTACCTTATCATTGTTTTGCCTCTTGTTTTCCGGATACTAGTTTATAGTAAAAGAAAAGTCCAGCCACCTAATCAACCATCATAAACATCATAACTGAATGGGTAATTCCAACAATCCAAATTATAAAATAAGTGATGCTGAACAATAAAAAGTAAAAGCGCCATATTTTTTTCATTAATGGCTTTACTTCAAGTTCTTTTTTCGTTCGCCAATCAACATATGTAAAAACAATCGCAATTACAAGTACGACAATTAGCATCGGCATTAATATACCAATATTCCATACTGCTTGTAACGCAATTGGTATCGAAAATAACAAAAGAAATGTTGTAATATCCGCTGCCAAGCCAATCGCTTTATATTTTTTTACCCGAAGCTTACGGCATATGAGCAGCATAGTGATAAAAACAATAATCGGGCACACAATAATTGTCGCCACTAAATATTGAAAAAATAATATCACAGTTGTTCACCGCTCTCTTCTAATGCTTTCACTAGTTGATAAAGTGTTTGTAACACAGGTAATTCTTTCCCATTTTGCTCCGCCTTTTTCAAAATTGCCCCTGCTATCGTATCAATTTCGGTTTTGCGATTTGCGAGACGATCTGCCAGCATAGACGATGTATTTTCTGCTGTCCTTTCACAAAGCGCAACCACTTGTTCAAATTGGAACGATTCTTTAAATTGCGGAAATGCCGTCATGAGTTCGTTATATAATTTGTTTAATAATTGTAATGTATAGATCTGTGAAATCAGCTGTCCATTTTTCACTTGCAATATTGCGGTTAATGGATTGATAAAACAATTCAGCAGCGCTTTCTCCATCAGCATCATTTCGGCATCCTGTTCAAATACGATCGGCAATTTTGACGATGAAAGTTCAAGCAGGAAATCAAACTTGCTGTGGTCCCCTTTTGCTACAGCAATCTTCATCACGCCTCCCCCTTTATGGGCGACATGATACTGCGACAGTTTAAGAGCCCCGAATTGGATCGAGCTAAATGCAATATGGGCTTTACTTAATGCAAGTGCTTCCTCATAATGCGCTAAACCATTTTGCAAAAATAATAAAGGAATAGATTCTTTTACCTGCTCCATACTTGCATACACTTCATGAAGTTGTCCATATTTTACTGCTATGATGATTAAATCCGCTTCATTTGAAAGTGCCGAAATATATTTAACATTGACGGTCACGACAGATTGATTCAAATTCGTCCTAGCAATCTGGATATCCCTACATACAGTTTTTCCAGCAGGTTTCCCGACAATATATACGTCCATATTCTTTTCAGCAAAATAGCTCGCTACTAATAAACCAACTGCACCTGCCCCAATGATTTCAATTCGCATTATATTATACCTCAAATTTATTTCGAATTAAAAAGGTCTGCCTTCAAGACAGACCTTTAGGTAAATTTATTATACTGGATATACCGGATGTTTTCGATAAGGTAAGACAATTTGTTTCGAATTATAGTAATTAAAGCGTTGAATTAATGTATGTCGAAGTTGATTTGGTGCGACAATATCATCAATCACCATTTCGGAAGCCAATTTGTATAAATCAATTTCTTCCTTGTATTCTTCGATTTTTTGTTTCACAAACTGTATCCGCTCTTTCGGATCTTCAATCGCCTCGATTTTATTTGAATAAACAGCATTCACAGCCGCTTCAGGACCCATAACCGCGATTTGGGCTGTCGGCAATGCAATGACTGCATCCGGCTCAAATGCCGGTCCGCACATTGCATATAGGCCAGCTCCATAAGCTTTACGAACGATAACCGAAATTTTCGGTACTGTTGCGGAACTCATCGCTGATATAAATTTCGCCCCATGTCGAATAATGCCTGCCTTTTCTACTTTTGTACCGATCATAAAGCCCGGTACATCCGCTAAAAATAGCAGCGGAATGGAGAAAGCATCACAAAGCGTAATGAACTTCGCCGCTTTGTCGGCAGAATCGATAAACAATACGCCGCCTTTTACTTTTGGCTGATTGGCGATGATCCCTACAACTTGCCCATCGATGCGGGCTAGCCCTGTGATCAGTTCAGAAGCGAAAAGCTTTTTAATTTCAAAGAAGCTGTCTTCATCAATGAGCTGTTCAATGCATTCATACATATCAAACGGCGCATTCTGATTTTCTGGAATAATCTCTTCCAGTGTTCTCTCGCTTTTCGGTGCCTTTGTTTCATCAATCGGCGGGAATTCTGCAAAGTTCGCAGGGAAATAACTGATATAACGTCTCGCTTCACGGATTGCCTCTTCTTCGTTTGCAGCCAATACATCCCCACAGCCGCTAACGGTACAGTGCATACGCGCTCCACCCATTTCTTCCAGCGAAACTTTTTCACCGATAACTTTTTCAGCCATTCTCGGTGACCCTAAGTACATTGAAGCATTTCCGTCCACCATTATTACAATGTCACAAAAGGCCGGAATATAGGCTCCTCCTGCAGCAGATGGACCGAATAAAATACATATTTGAGGAATCATTCCGCTCATACGTACTTGATTATGGAAAATACGACCTGCTCCGCGTCGACCAGGGAACATTTCCAGCTGATCTGTAATGCGCGCTCCTGCAGAATCGACTAGGTAAAGCATTGGTACTTGCATCTTTTCCGCAGTTTCTTGAATACGGATTATTTTTTCAACTGTTCGCGATCCCCATGATCCAGCTTTGACAGTAGAGTCATTCGCCATAACGCATACCGTTTGCCCGTCAATTTGCCCAACAGCTGTTACAACACCATCTGCAGGCAAATCACCGGCCTCAACGTTAGCGAAACGGGCATCTTCCTCATAAATTCCATCATCAAATAGTTGTTTCAAGCGATCCCGGACAAAAAGTTTATTTGTTTCTTTTAACTTTTCATGATATTTTGGTTGCCCGCCTGCATATATTTCTTCTATTTTTTGCTGTAAGTGTTCGTTATAAGTAGGCTGTGTCATTATCTTTCCTCCATCACTTAAGCTAATTCTACTAAAATATCATTCTCTTCAACGAAATCTCCTTCAGCAACAGTAATTTTTGCTACTGTCCCATCCGCTTCTGCTTCATGCGGGATTTCCATTTTCATTGATTCCAAAATGATGAGTGTTTGCCCTTTTGTCACACTGTCCCCTTCTTTAACACTTACTTCGAATACTGTTCCTGCCATCTGTGCTTTTACTTCTGCCATGCAAAAGGCCCCCTTGTTAGAAGATATTTGCGCTACTTGCGCTATGTTTCTACTTCTATTGTAAGTAGCCTTAAAATTAATTACAATTATTTTCTCGAAAAATTATTTTATTTCTATTTATAACTCATTTTTCTTCAACTAGGTTTCCCTTTAGTTAAGGCTACACCTTGCTGTAACCACTTAGTAATTTTGTCGTACTCTGATTGCAGTTCCGAATATTTCATTTCTAGTTCGTTATATGCTTCTGTCAATTCTTCAAAACTAGATAACGCCAGCTTTAAGTGACTGCGCATCAACTGCTTCGGGCGCTTTCTGACACTGTTCAACACCTGTCCATACTGCGCTCGCAATGTTTTATTCCAGCGAAAGCCGCAAGCTTGCTTTGTCCGGTTTAATTCCTGTGCTGCCTGTTCAAAAGCTTCTAGTTGTGTACGTCCATTTTGAACTGTCTGAATCACAATTTCCGCTAACTTTTCATCGTCTGCAATTGTCCATTGATCTTTCCTTCTTTTTTGCTCCACAGTTGCACCACCTCATATTTTTTACTACTATATGCCATGATGAACAAAATAGACTTAAAAACAAAAAAAGTTACGAGAAAAATAGTTTTCATCGTAACTAGGGATCGTTAAGCAATTTGTTAACGGATTATTTTTTCTTCTCAAGGAAGTTCTGCACTGCTTTATGATGAGCTTCAGACTCCCACAGCTTTGCACATAGTCGGATTTCTTCCATCACCCGCTCATACATATTGCGTTCACGCCATTTTCTTAATTCAATTTCTTTATATGCCTGGTGCACGGAAGGATGAACCTTCACCATATGCTCAATGAAATCGGCAAGCGCCTGCTCTTTTGTTCCTTCGATATAGACGCGCATTGCCCAGCCAATCTCATATAACGTTTGCGCGTCATATGGTTTTGCATCTACGAGCATTTTTAATGCACGATCATGGCGAAGGCCACGCTCAAATAAATAAGTTCCTCCACCCCATCCGGACGTAATCGCCAATGTCCCTTGAATAAAACCGGCTTTGGCATGTGAGGAAATCAGGCGGAAATCACAAGCTGTCGCAATTTCACATCCGCCCCCGACAGCCGTCCCATTAATTAAAGCAATGGTCGGTACAGGCAATGTCGCTAAGTCATATAAAATATGGCCCATTTTACTCAGCATGCCAAATGCTTCTTCTTCTGTTTCCAAACTATGAAACTCCGACAGGTCCCCGCCTGAGCAAAACGACTTCTCTCCAGCACCTGTAATAACTAAAAAGCGCACATCATTATGTTCTTTTATGTAAGCAATAACTTCTTTTAAACCATCCATCACCGCATAGTTTATCGCATTTCTTTTTTCTTCTCGGTTAATCGTAAATGTTAAAATCCCATCTTCATTCTGAATTAAATAATCCACTTTCCCATCCCCTTTAGTAATTATTTCGATATATCAAACTATTCTAATAATAGTAGAGCGCTATTGTTTTGACAATGCTTCTATCGAAAAACAGAAAAAAGACTAGTTAAGAGCCATGGTCTCTTAACTAGTCTTTATATAGCGTAAATACTGAATTATTTCGCTACTACTTCTTTACCTTTGTATTGTCCGCAAGCTTTGCAAACGCGGTGAGATAGTTTAGCTTCTCCACAGTTTGGGCAAGCTACCATACCAGGTACAGATAGTTTGAAATGCGTACGACGCTTTCTTTTTGCAGTTTTAGAAGTTCTTCTAAATGGTACAGCCATTGATGGCACCTCCTTACAGATATTTATTCATCTGTTTGATCAAAATACTTAGCTAAAGCAGCCAGTCTTGGATCCAATTTTGGTTCGTCAACTTCCTTAGCTTTTTCTACATCTTCATCCGTTGAATAGTCCCAGCCTTTACCGCCATGCACTTGTCCTTCGGTATTCTCTTTGAATACTTGCATCGGTACTTCCAGAAGAATTAATTCCTCCAGGACTGGTTTCATATCAACAACGTCACCATCAACATAATGGATATCGTCCTCAACATCCCCGCGATTTCTCTCATCGGTCCAGCTGAAAACCTCTACCGTTTCAATGTTCACAGGATATTCAACATCTTCCCACGTGCGTGCACATGGAAGCGTCAACGTAGTGCTAATCGTTAATTGACAAGTCATTTGCGATGCACCAAAAGTACAAAGCCCTTTTACATGAACGGGTGAAACGTTTCGAATATCGGGGTTACGAGTTTTTACTTCATCCAACTGAACAACTGTATCAATCGGCATTCCGTCTTTTCGAAACTTTGATAATTGATGAATTGACCATTTCATTCGTTAATCACCTCGAGACAACACTGTTTATTATATAGCCCATAAAAAAAGATGTCAAGATAATTTCTTGTCACTATTACAAAACGTGCTTATAATCAAATTAATTCTAACATATTGCATACATACATTCATTTCGAATGTATTGATGCGAACAAAAAACTATTTTAGCGTAAGGGGGAAGTTTATGCAAGCCGTCGGTATAGTTGTTGAATATAATCCGTTTCACAATGGCCATCTGCATCACGTAAACGAAGCAAAACGTACAACGAACAGTGATATTGCGGTTGCTGTTATGAGCGGTCAGTTTTTACAGCGAGGAGAGCCAGCACTCGTCGACAAATGGCATCGGACAAAAATGGCACTCGCAAGCGGGGTCGACGTCGTAATCGAGCTTCCCTATATTTTCAGTACCGCTCAGGCAACTGATTTTGCTTCAGGTGCCGTACAGCTACTGGAAGCAATGCAATGTACAACATTAGCATTTGGGAGCGAACAAGGAAGCATCACGCCCTTTCTGAACACCTATCACTTAATCGAAAGCAATCGTACACTTTATAATTCCATCATTAAAGAAACAATCCAGCAAGGCAAAAGCTACCCGCAAGCTCTTTTTACGGCATATGAACAGCTTAAACAACTTTCCCCGGATGCATACATTGATTTAGGGCAACCAAATAATATATTAGGCTTCCATTACGTCGAAGCAATCGAGAAGAATCAGACTGTTATGCGGCCCGCTACTATTCAGCGAATTGCTGCAGGTTATCATGATGCGATTGATACAGACAGTGAAATTGCCAGTGCAACCGGGATTCGACAGGCATTGTTCAGCGGTAAGTCTCTAAAACAGGTTACACAATATTTACCTGAGCCAAGTATCGATCAACTTGTTCACTGGCAGGAAAATCATGGTCGCTTTGCCAGCTGGCATAGTTTCTGGCCACTTTTACAATATGCCATTTTAAGACATACCCCTCAGCAGTTAAAACAGTATGCAGACGTATCAGAAGGGCTTGAAAACTCACTTATTAAATATGCAAGAACAAGTTCGGACTTTGAGGAGTTTATGAATGCGTTGAAATCGAAGCGTTATACATGGACAAGACTGCAGCGAATGCTGACACATATTTATACAGGAATCACAAAAGAACAGTTACATGCCTATTCAAGCCCTACTTATATTCGGATATTGGGCATGACAGCAGCGGGACAGCAATATATTTCAAAAATTAAAAAGTCCCTTTCACTGCCGCTCATCAGCCGGGTTGCAGCTGTCAATGATCCAATCCTGGCCATCGATCTGCACGCGACCCAGATGTATCAACTAGGCATACAGCAGTTTTCAAATAAAAAAATAGACGAAGATTATAAAACTCCGCCTATTCGCTATTAATTTTTCGGTTTTAGTTGTTTTAAATAATTCAGGGCATCATCGATTGTTTTTACAGGAACGACTTTCATATCGGACTCAATGTCCTTAGCTGTTTCGGCTGCCACCTCATAATTTGAAGTAATGCTTGGGTTATACTCAAGCATTTCTTTTGTTATTTCATCATCAGGCGCAAAGAAAATATCGACGCCTTCTTTATCCGCAGAAACAACTTTTTTCTCAATACCGCCGATTCGTCCTACTGTTCCATCCTCCAGCATTTCACCGGTACCTGCAATTTCATATCCTCTTGTTAAATCTTCATCGATCAGCTGATTTAACAGCTCTAAAGTAAACATTAAACCGGCAGACGGTCCGCCGATATCCTCTGTTTTGACGGTCACTTTCGGGTCTGTTTTGATTGACTTACTTTCTGAATAGGTAATACCGATCCCGATACGCCCTTCAGTACCTGGAATTTCTTTAATCTCCAATGTTTCATCAATCAGTTTTCCATCACGTTTTACAACTAGGTTAATCTTATCCCCTTTTACTTTCGGTGTAATCAGCGTCAAAAACGTATCCAAACTGTCAATACGCTCATTATCCACTTCAACAATTTCGTCTCCCGGTTTTAAATGACCGTCTGCAGCACCATCTGCAAGGACATTCAACACATAAAGCCCTTTGTATGTCACCTGATAATCAAGCCCTGCGCGATTGAACGCTACATACGTGGCATTAAATTGGGAGTCCGTCATATATTTCAACTGACGAACATTATACTCTTCGTCATCTTCTTCCTCTTGTCGTACATCTGATAATTTTACAATATCATAATAATCCGCGACGGCTGCCAGTGCATACGTTAGCGGAGTTGCCTGCCCCATTGCAACGGTCGTCATATAAAATGAACCTTCATCGTCCTGATCCCCATTTTGAATAGCCAAAAATTCGCTTACATTATATGTACCACCCGGTTTTGTAATATAGTAATCCAACCGATAAAATGACAAACCCATTAATATAATTAAAAACAGGCCAAATGCTATTTTCCCTTTATTCCCCATTTATTTGAACTCCTCTATAATTAATCACTTTCACATCATCGTAATTGTATCCGGACCAATTTTTGTAAGCTGTTAACAAATAGTAAGACGATTCCTCAACAAAAATCGTTCCTTGAAAATTACGTTCTGACTCCTTGAAATACTAATTTAATCTTCAATTGCATACAATTAGTGTAGCATTTGAACGAGCGAATGACAAAATATTGAAAAGGATGAAAAATATTTGGACAATCCTTTTATGTATTACATTAATTAGTTTATTATTGTTCTTCCCGGAAATGACACATGTTGGCGCAGACATTGGTGTTTCACTTTTTATGGAAGCTTTATTTCCATACTTACTGCCGTATTTAGTGTTAACAACTTGGCTTTTAAAATTGACCCATTCCTATAATAATTCACCGTTTTTCGTTTTTTTGCAAACCTACGGAATTAGTGCAATCGGGGGGTACCCTACAGGTGCTGCTACAATTACGCAACTCGTGAAACGTAATTCGATCACAAAGCAGCAAGCTGCCTATTTACTAGGTATTTGCCATTGTCCAAGCCCGCTATTTTTATTCGGCTTTGTCGGAAGTGATTTATTAAATTCCACATCATTCAGCTGGCAATATTTAATTTTATTACATAGCTTCTCACTCATTTTACTCATTGCCGTATATAAATTATCTCCTCCGCTTTCGAAGGAAGTGCATAGAGCACCAAAAGACCCGACACCGTTTACGTCAAGTATCAAGGAAAGTGCCCCGACGATATTAATTGTGGCAACAACGATCATCTTCTTTACGACGATTTATCAAGTGTTTCTACATAGTGTCGAAATGGTTTTCAAATCAATTCCTACCTATTTAGAAATTGGAATTGCCAGCTTTCTCGAAGTTACGAACGGGTTACATTTACTGCACCAGCAACTATATGGCGACATGCTCATATTTTTCACTGTTGTATTTTTGACAACTCAAAGTCTAAGTATTCATCTTCAGGTAATCGTAATTGCCCGATCGGCAAACATTGCGATTCGACCATATATTTTCACACGTCTGATTTACAGCATTGTCATTCCGATCTTATTTTTCCTGCTGTTTTTATAAGAAGTTTTTTTTATGGAGTCTATTGATTACCGTTGCGGCGGACGCTTTTTTGCGGGTACAGCCAGCTCCATTGTGAAAACAAAAAAACTTCTGTGTAAGGGATTATCCTTCACAGAAGTTCTTTTTTATTTGGAGAATTTTTCGTTTAATGCTTGTTCAACATGGGCTGGAACAAGTTCACTTACATTCCCGCCATATTTGGCTACTTCTTTTACAATGCTTGAACTTAAAAATGAATACTGATTTTTTGACATGATGAAAAATGTTTCAATATTTTCATCAAGCACTCGGTTCATCGAAGTGATCTGCATTTCATATTCAAAGTCGGAAACTGCACGTAAACCACGTACAATGGCTTTCGCTTTCTTTTCACGGGCATAATCGATCAGTAATCCCGAAGAGGTTTCGATTCGAATATTCGGCAAATCTTTAGTCACTTCTTTAATTAAGGCTGTACGCTCTTCTATTGAGAACAATGGTTTTTTTGCTGAGTTATTTAATACTGCGACATATACTGTGTCAAAAACATCGGCTGCCCGACGAATGATATCTATATGACCATTCGTAATCGGATCAAAACTTCCAGGTACTACTGCGATTTTTTCTGTCAAACGATTTCTCCCTCTTCCTCTTCATGACGATAAATAGAAATGATCGTACTGCCGTATTCTTCTTGTCTTACAAGGTTAAAGCTGCCGTAGTTTTCCGGCAGCGTGACTTCTGTTGAATGCTCGCACATAATGATTGCATCATGCGCCAATTTCCCGCCTTCAACAAGTGTTTCGACTAAATCATAATATTCCTTTTTGTGATATGGCGGATCCAAAAATAAGTAGTCAATGACAATATCTCTTTTTAATAAAGCCTTCACCGCACGCGTCGCATCTGTCCGGAAAAGTTCAGATACATTCTCATAACGGCATTTTTTTATATTTTCCTGGAGTACTTGGAAAGCACGTGCATCTTTCTCAATAAACAGCGCATGGTCTGCCCCCCGACTAAGTGTCTCGATACCAAGTCCGCCACTTCCGGCAAATAGGTCTACTGCTAAACCACCATTAAAGAATGGTCCAATCATATTAAAAATGGATTCCTTTACTTTATCTGTTGTCGGTCGTGTTGTATTTCCTGTAATCGCCTTTAAAGGCATTCCTTTTCTGTCTCCTGCAACAACGCGCATGTTTTCCACCAAACTTTCTTACTAAATCGTTTTTAAGGAGCCGTAATATCAATCCGGTCTTCCGTTTTTTTAATATCAACTAAAAACAGGCGCTGCAACCACGATTCCTCAATGAAATATTGACCCGCAACCTGTTTTACAGGTAACGATGCCGTATTATAGCGTCGCTGATTAAATACATAAAAACCCGGTTCGTGCGGGAATCGGAATTCACGTGTTTCACTTACGGCATAATAACCGTGTTCACCTATACTTACATCATACCCGATTGATTCAAGCAGTAAATCCGCTCCGTACAATACTTCGCCATCTTTTAGTACGACTTGGACGGCAGGTTGCTTTTCCGAATTGACATATAGATGCCGTGGGTCATTATATAAAAACGGATAGGACTTTTCTGATTGGGCGTTCATCGAAATATATTTCGTAGAAGCTCCCAATATTTCAGACAGTTCCTTGTCGAGTAGCTCTCCATTGACTTTTTTGCCTTCCAATGCGCGTAAACGTTCCCGCCAATCTGTCAATTGCCCGTCCGTTAATTGGCCGGTAATTGTTGCAGCGACTTCTTTTGTTTTTTCAGTACCAAATACTGTACCCGTTAAAAAGGAGGCCATTAATTCTTTCAGCCAATACGGACTGTCACCAAACTCATACGTTGCTTCAAGTTGGGTAATCAGTATATTTCGTTGCACCTTCGCAACGGTTGCATCTGGCACAAAAAGCATACGGAATCCGTCTATACCATCAACATTCGTGCCATTAATGACTGCAAGATGCTCGTCGTTTATAAAATTGACTTTTTCCAGCTTTTCATAAAATGCAGCTTTTAATGGGGTTCTTGAATAAATGGAAACAGCACCCACTTCATTTTGCAGCGCAAAGTCCCCATCTTGCCAAAACAGATCTTTTACAGGACCTTCCCCGCTAAACATCGAATAGTTGACTAGTGACAAGTTTTGTTCACCGATTAGCGGCAAACCTGTTACCCATTGTCCTTTCACTTCTTTTCCAGTGGAAATATGGACAGTAGTGAATTGGACGTCACCGTTTTTTAATGTAGCAAAAACATTTTTCATCAGCTTACGGGACTGTAAGCCGTTTGTTAATGGAATGACATAGGAAATCGATTGTGCCCGTGTTTCTCCTGCATTAAACTTTGTGGAGTCTTCACTTAAACGTGCACAGCTATGTTCATTTTCTATAAAACAATCCGGATTAATGGAAGTTTTCGGCCATTCAATCATAAGTTCTTCGTTCGGCAAATTTTTAAAGTGCTGACGAATATCCAGGCTTTCGCCACGGTACACTATTTCAATTTCCTGAGAATAACGATAGCCTTTCTCTGTCGAATCCAAATTATCCGAATAAACTTGGAACTGCATAAAAAGTATAGTTCCGATTAGTATCGTTAAAAATGAAAAAATACTAACGGCAATTTTCAAGTGCCTGACCTCCTGCGTCATGTTACTATTATAAAGAAAGGATGTGCTAAAAAATGATTCAACAATTTATCGAACTCGGTCAAGGCTATGGCGATATATACGAGCTTTGCGAACTGGTCAAAACAAATGAGCATCGATTCCATAACGCATTTATTTTCACCGCAACTCATGATGGCAATTCAGTCGCTTCGTTAGCCGTGGCTTTTAAACCATCAGGTGAAAGCAAATTCATGCCAATATATATTTGCCGCGAAGGGATTCCATATAGCGAGGAAAAACTGTCAAAGCGAATTGAGATATTTAAACAAACGATTCAAGATGCTAAGCAGCAAGAAAACATTCTTGAAATTAAACACTCATCTGTTTTTTCGGAAAAAAATCAATTTTATCAATACTTAATTGGTATTTTAAGATTAAATCGTTACATACCACCGATGCAGTAAGTAAAAATTATAAGCCAATTTTATAATCGTACTCTTTTGCCTTATCCGGCTTTGCATTTTCAAATTCATTTTTAACAAATGGACGGTATGATTCAACAACGTCTTTCACAAATGGAAGGCGTTGTATTTTATTTTTCAATGTTTCGATTTCGTCTCGATTACAATAAATCACAACATATTTTAATCTTCTGGAGATGAAATTTACGTGACCATACTTCCTTAACGACTTCGCATGTTTTAATTGATGAACGTATATAATTAAACCTTGTCTTTCATTCATGGAAAACTCCTCGTTTCTTCATAAAAAAATTTATATTCAGCTTAATCACGCAACAAATTCCTGTAAATTTCTTCAGTTTCAAGCCGTCTTTTTCACTAAAAGCATACCAAATGTGCAAATTGTTAGCAACAGAGTTTAGACAGTTCCACTTCTTTTCCGTTATAATGGAAAATAGTAGAGTGAGATATACACTTCATACTATTTTAAGCTTTAAAAACACATTTATTGCACATAGCTTTCAACGAAACAATGTACGGTTAGAGGAGGACGAATTTAATGGGTAAGAAAACTAAAGTTGCTTTAGCAATCGCGGCGGCTAGTGCGGCGGCATGGGCAGGAACAAAAGCGATTTCAAAGCCGCAAAAACGTGAATCAAAAGAAGCATTACAATTTGAACGTCCAATTATTATCGCACAACATGGAGGCGCTGGTCTGGCACCTGAACATTCGTTACTTGCTTTTGAACGAGCAGCGGAAATCGGTGTGGATGGCTTTACAGTAAGTGTACGCCTTTCAAAAGATGAAGAAATTGTCGCTTTTCATGATGCAACGGTAGACCGCACAACAAATGGCTCTGGCTTTATTAAAGATTTTACACTTGAACAATTAAAAGAACTCAATATCGGCTACAACTTTGAAGATTTAGAAGGTGCTTTCCCATACAGAGAACAGCATGTACTTGCCGTGACATTACGCCAATTAATCGAAACTTATCCAGATAAACTATTTATCGTAAACATTCAAGATAGTCCAGACACATATGAAGGTAGTTTAATGCCTTCTAAACTATGGCGCTTAATTGAAGAATTGAATATTCAATACCAGGTAATCGTGACAAGTCCGTATAGCGAACAAATCGACCGCTTCAACTTATATGCGCAAAACCGTATCGCTCTTGGTGCCGGTGAAGGCGATATTAAGAAGGCAATGACGTCATTCACAAGCCAATTCGGTCATCTGTATCACCCAAAAGTGGACTTGTTCATCGTTCCACTGAAACAGGGTGTTTTCAATTATGACTCACCGCGCTTTATTAAGTTTTTATCGGAACTTAATGTACCGACAATTTACAGTGATATCGATGATCTTGTAACAATGAACCGTGTCATCCGACAAGGGGCAATGGGGATTGTGACAAACCGTCCGGATATCGCAGAAGTACTCATCCAAAAAGTATCGCAATAACAATAAAAGCTCCCGAAATTTTTCGGGAGCTTTTTTATTACATTAAGCTGAACACGAACAACCGCCGCCTGTGCCGCATCCGCTGCCGCAGGAAGAACTGCTCGCAAAAAACGGATTGCTTACCGGAACTTTGACAGCTTCCGAAACGGAATGGCCGATAAGAAGGCTGATTTCATCAAGTAAATCCTGAAAATCATTTTCCGCCACTTTGAGTGCCGCAATTTGTTCATTCATATCGATCAGACGCTTTTCTGTTCGAATTTTTTTCATAATTATATTGTAATCAGGATGGTATTTGCCAAAGCGTTGTACATCCTCATATTGGTCTTTTAATCGTTGAAAGGCCATAATTTGTGCGCTTAATTCCGCATCCTCGTAAACTGCCTTTTTCGCAAGACGAAGGTTTTCGGCTTGCTCAGAGGAAAGGATCATCGCATTTAATTCATCGACCTCATCTAAAATAAAAACCCAATCAGAAGTCATGAGCATTGTTTATTCCTCCAATCTCACTTTATCATAACAGAATTGAAGGGAAAATCAATGATTGTTCAACCGACGCTTTTCCAATTGTCTTACCATTTCCCGAACAAATACTAAATCTGAAAAGTATTTTTGTTTGTCACCGATTTGCTGTGTTTTTTCATGACCTTTTCCTAACAGTACGATTGTATCGCCTTCTTCCGCATAATTAAGTGCGTGCTCAATCGCTTCTTTCCGGTTAAGGCATTCAATATACTCCTGGGTAGAAGAAAAACCTTCACGGATTTGCTTATTGATCTGCTGCGGACTTTCATTGCGTGCATTATCTGTCGTTAAAATAATATAATCCGCATAAATGGAAGCAATCATTCCCATTTTCGGACGTTTTGCCTTATCTCGGTTACCACCACAGCTAAACATGACAATTAACCGGCGCTTTGTATGTTTTTTTAAAGTTTGCAGAATCATTTTCATCGCATCCGGTGTATGGGCATAATCGACGACGATCGATAAGCCTAACTCGTTTTTCACATGCTCAAACCGTCCTTCAGGCAATACTAGATTTCCGATAGTATTGCATATATCACTTAACGGAAAACCGAGCTGTGCAACACAGCTTACTGCCGCAAGTACGTTACTGCACTGATAGTCACCCACTAACGGGATGTTCACTATATGCTTCTCTTTCTTATGCTGAATACAACAAGTCGTTGATGCTGGTCCGTCAACTAGCGTTTGGAAAAAGTAGTCGACATGGCTTCCCTTGCCGAAAAAAATACGTTTGCCTTTTGTCGCTAAACCAATGGAACGACAAACACTGTCATCACTGTTGATAATATTTTTTTTCGCCAAGGTCGATAAAATCTGCTTGGATAGTTTGTAGCGTTCAAAGCTACCATGGTCCTCAATGTGATCTTCTGTCACATTCAAGAAAATACCGATATCAATATCACAATGATCCAGACGATGTTTTTCCAGACCAACGGATGAAGCTTCCAGAACAACGTAAGGTACATCGAGACGAATCGCCTCTTTAAACAAAAACTGAATATTTTTCGCCTGCAATGTTGTCAGTGCTTCCATTTCCGGATAACATTTTTCCTGGTCGATAAAAACACCGTTCGTACCGATTACCATAGCCCGCTTATCCAACTGATTTAAAATTTGTCCGATAAAATGTGTAACAGTTGTTTTACCGTTTGTGCCTGTTACCCCAATCACGGTTAGTGCTTCTGCGGGGAAATTATAAATTTTTGCACTCGCATAGGCGATAAAACTCAAACAATTCGGTACCCAAATAATCGGTACAGGTAAATCGGCTTCATTAAAGTAATTTTCATCATCTACTACAATTGCTGCAGCACCCTTCTCCAAAGCGCTGTCAATATACGAAATACCACTCGACTTATTTCCCTTCCTTGCAATAAAAGCATCTCCGGGCGCAATAAGATTCGCATCGTCTTCCACTCGTTTTATTTCCACTCTAATGGAGCCCTTCATAGTGCACGGCCAATCTTTAATCAATTCTCCAATTTGCACGGTTTCACTCCTTACCATACTTTATGAAGACAAAAAAAAAACGCTACATATCGCAGCGTTTAATTTTTAATTTTTATTTTTGTTTCACATACAGCTGTGTATAGTAATTCATAAAAGCCCCGGAACCGATATGCGTAAACTCCTCATCCGTAAGCAATGTCCGGTGTCCCTTCGAGTTCATCCAGCCATGTATCACCTCAATGGCATCTTTATAATTTGTTGCCACATTAACACCATGGCGTTCATAATTCTGGTGTACTTCATTCAACTGGTCTTCAATCTTATATGCATCATTTGTTACTTGGGAATCCATCATTCCTAAAAGCATATGTTCACTATGATAATCCGCCACTGAAGCGAGCGAGTCTAAAGGGAGTAATGCTGGCAATTCGTATTGCAACCGCAAGGAATTTGCCAATTCCGTCAATTGTCTTCTGTGGGCCAAATTAATATCGATTTGCTGATAGCTTGACGGTGTGCTTGCTTCAAAAAGCTCTCCTATAAACTGCATCTCATACGGCTTATGCAATACGAGTGTTTCCCCATCCAGAAAACGGACACTGTATAATTGATTCGTTTCTTGATCTATGTATAATTGAGCGTAAAGATCCTCATATTTTACTAAAATACGATTATGTAAATCTTGTTCATTCATTGCAAACATATAAATATTATCATCGAGCTCAACGGTTATTTCCTGTCCCAAAACTGTCGTACGATAAATATCGTCCAATAGCTCTCCGACTTGGAACGGTGCAATATCGAATTGACTATTATTTGTATAAATCTGATTTACACGGTCTTCCTTTATACTGACCATCAACAGTCCATTATCCGTATCATAAATCCACCATTCATACCCATATTCCGACGGATCGATTCGCTTCGGGATACTATAGGCTTCCAATACATCCTTCGAAGTTTTACCTATTAATGTAGAAATACCTGTAACCGGCCGCGGAAGAAACTGTTCAGTCGGTATGGAAGGTTCCAGCTCGACTACCGGTTTCGTAATGCTCGGCGGGCCTTCCAATAATTCGGTTTGCGAGGACTCCCCATTTGTATAATAAACGATAATCCCGATACAAGTTGCAATAATTAATATGCGAAATAAAACTTTCATTAAAATCCTCCACCATTATTTTAGGTAGTATAATTATACCAATTTTGGACACTATGACACAATGTTGTCATTGCATCAATTACCATTTTGTTCTATTATTAGAATTGACCGTAAACTTATGTACGATAGGCAAAGGGAGGATATAGAAATGTATTTTGAAAACACACAACTCGAACATGTTAAAGTTGACCAAGAAGTTTTAACGACAGTAATGGGCAAATTCGGCTTAGAATGCCACGGTGCATGGGACTATGACCGAATGACATTTGACCGCTGCTATGATGTACGTGAAGGTCGTTTTTATTTACGTGTTTTTTGTAATGCAGTATCAGGTGATGTAGGCGCACATAATGCAACTTTAAATATCAACAAACCTGCAATTGGAAAATACTATTATCCACACGGTGTTGAATACACAGATGAAGTATTCCCGGGACATCTTGTAAAAGAATGTGAAAAAGTACTGGCAGATGTTCGCAGAGAGCTATCAGCATACGGTATTTAATCCCTTTAAAAGCTGGCAATCCAACCCAGCTTTTTTTATTTGCCAAAAAAGAGACTGGGACATAACCCCAAAAACGCTATTTTTCTCTGAGAAAAATAGCGTTTTTTTGCTGAGCGTTAAAATTGATTTCCATTCCGGGACGCTTTCCGCGGGCGTGAGGCCAACAGGATGTTGGTCACAAAAGCGTTGCCACAGGACGTGGCGTTCTTAGCTTTTGTTCCCAGTCTCAGGCGTCACGCTATTCCCGCAGGAAGCTTTGCTTGTAGCGAAAGGCGTTAGCCGACAGCTACACTCGCCCTCCATTCCAATCAATTTTGCAATATATCCGTTTCTTAATAAAGGCTTTCTTCTTATTTAACAATAATTCTACTTATGTCTCTGCCTTCTTTCAATTTAAAATCCTAAAATTGCTTTAAAGACTGACGTCGTTTCGCCGCCTTCATAAATTACATAAAGCAGTGAATATACAATAACTCCGGTAATCGCTACGAAAAACCAAATAATACTTGTAATCGCACCAATTTTGCGGTGTAATTTCAGATTGGATTTAAGGCCTGAAATTATGCTTGTCAGACCGAATACTGCCCCAACTGTCGCTAATGTAATATGGAAAACTAAAAAGATTGTGTAATATATTTTCAGTTCATCCGGTCCACCGAAGGCCGTATTCCCAATAAATAGCGTACGTGATACATAAATGATAAAGAATGCCAAAGCTGAAACACCAGCTGCCAACATTACTTTTCTATGTGCTTCCACATTCCGCTTTGCGATCAATACCCATCCAATCGCTACAAGCACTGCACTAATAACAATAAATGACGTGCTTATTGTGGGTAATATAGGTAAATTCATTTGCAAATCTCCATTCTTACTTAATAATCAATATGAACAACATCCTTATGTTGATTGCTCCAATTGTAACCAGTCTATCATTTCATTAGTACTGTGTTCTATTTTGAAACTCTTTTAAAGCATTATCTGTAATTTCCTGCTGATTCGAGCGCTCGGTATTCCACCACTTACGGAAAATTTTAAACAAAATAACCCCAAATATGATTTCCTGAATAATTTTCATCAATACGCCGCCGACTTGCTGATCACTTAATAAATCCATACTCGAGAACAGCTCAGGACCTGATAATGTAAGTCCTGATAATGTAGAGGAAGGAACACATAATTCCATTGCCTTCAGCCACATGTCACTATCACTGTATGTACCGTACATCGGGCTCGAAGCAAATATAATAAGTGCACAGGCTGGTGTGATTAATACTGCATTCGAAGCAATATACGCCAATTTATTCATATTCTTCATTTCATGCTGTCCATCAACATTATTCAATAATGGCCAGTACATAAAAATAGCCGAAATAAACAGAATCGCTGTGTAAGCAAGATGGTATACTTCATTTAATTTAATCGTGTCAAATACAGATGGTAAATGATAGACCGAAAATAAGCCAATAAAAACGATGATAGATACGAGCGGTTTAGTGAAAATTTTAAAAATCGTTCGCATTACCGGGGCTTCCACAACCACTTTCCAAACCCACCAAGGAATTCCTTTTATAAAGAAAATCGGCACCAATAATAGTAAAAAGGCCATTTGCGTCATATGCATTGTAAACATAATATGACCAAGCAAATCAATTGGAGATCCTTTAATTATATAAAAAGAAATGATTCCTGCTATAAAATAAGCTGCTTCACTTTTCTTTAATGGTTCACTTACTTTAAATTTTTCTCGCCATGTAACAGTCAGCAAAAAATAGAAAGCCGTTACAATTAGTAAACACCCGAATAAATATGGGCTCCATAATGCTTGAAAACCGAATATACTTATTGGCATATGACCATGCTCCTTTAAATATCAGTAATTTTATCCCGCATTAACGGGTAGTAAAAGCCAGACTGGTTCGGGTCAACACGATGTTGGTCGCACAAGCTTTGTCACAGGGCAAGACGTTTTCAGCTTATGTCCCTACTAAATAGTGGAAAATAAAGAAAACCCCACTAATAATACTTTCACTTTATTATAGATGGCAATTTCACCAACATCAATGAAAGAACTATGACAATTACTTGAATCAAACATGTATTTTCTATATAGGTTAGACATTACTATAAATAAAAGCAGTTTTACGTCATTTCCCTCTTACATATTGTCCGTCGGGTTCCGCTGTGGGAGTTCGCTTTCCAAAGAAGTCTGGCATCTCTGTTACAAAAAGCCCCTGTTTGGCTACCAACATACCTACCAAACAAAAAACGCCCCTAGCATTTGCTAAGGACGTCAATTGTTATGCGATTAGTTCCCCCACCAAATAATAGTTGTAAACGCCACGAAGAACGTAAACGCGATGAAGGCAGCACTCCAGATGAAGAATTCAATGACACCAACCATATGGGTAGTGCGGTCTTCCAAGTGCATAAAAGCATAAAGTTGCAGTACTACTTGTACTCCAGCCAATAATAAAATAATCGGAATGATAAATGTTGGAGCAAAATCAGCCAGTACAGCGGCAAATGCGATAAAAGTCAGGAAAATCATGATCGCAAAGTTTACTACTTGTTTACGCATATGCGCTTTGGCATGTTCTCTGTCATATTCGAATTGCGCCTGAGTACGTACTTCTACATGAGTTTCGTGTCCCATTTTATCCAACCACTCCCATCAGATAGACTACTGTGAAAATGAATACCCATACAACGTCAATGAAGTGCCAGTAAAGTGAAGCTGCAAAGAACTTCGGTGCGTTGTATAAGTTCAATCCACGGCTACTATTGCGGATGATTAATCCCGTAATCCAAACTAAACCGATAATAACGTGCAAACCGTGCATCCCTACGAGCGTAAAGAACGCAGAAGAGAACGCCGATTGTGTATAACCAAACCCGATGTGTATATAGTGCTGGAATTCATAGATTTCCAGTGCAAGGAAGCCTAAGCCTAATAATACTGTAATCCCCATCCAAGTACGGACACCGGAATAGTTAAAGTTTCTCATATGGTACATCGCATATACAGATGTTAATGAAGATGTTAATAATAACATTGTCATCACGAACGCCAACGGTAACTCATAAAGTTCTTTTGCCGAGAATTCCATCCCTGCCGGACCGCTATCTTTAAGCGCGATATATGTAGCAAATACACTCGCGAATAGTACTGTATCCGATGCCAGGAAAATCCAAAGTCCAACTAACTTGTTTTTCCCTTCCATAGTAGCTTGTTCAGGGTGTTTCGGCCAAGTTTGTGGAGTAAATTTTTGATTAATATCCATTACTTGATACCCCCTTTATTACCTGTTGCACGGTAGTGAGCTAAATCCGCTTCCACTTGTTCAATTTCAGCAACTGTTACATGGAATCCTAAATCGTCTTTGAACGAACGAATAATCATACATGCGATTGTTAATCCAAGACCACCAATCATCAATGCTAAAGAAACGGCAGGTGTTGTACCTGTAGCTGTACCAGCCTGTACTTGATCTCCCCATGGGCTGTAAAGAGCACCAAATGCAGCAATCATCATTCCGATTGACATAATAAATGGAAGAATTGAATTGTTTGGCATATGAATTTCACCTAATGGCTCAGCATAAACCATACCTTCTTTGTTACCTTCTTCTTTTTCAATCCAATAAGGATCATAACCACGAATAAGTGGTGTTTGTTTAAAGTTATAGAATGGCAGCGGTGTTTCAAGCGCCCACTCAAGTGAACGACCATCGCCCCAGTAATCACGACGGTTAACCGGTTCAGATTTGATCGATAATATAGCGTCGATCACTAATAATATTACCCCGATTCCCATCATAATAGCACCGATTGACGAGATAAAGTTGAATAAATCCCAACCTTGCCCTTCCATGTAAGTGAATACACGACGCGGCATACCCATTAATCCTAAGAAATGCTGGATGAAGAACGTTAAGTGGAACCCGATGAAGAACATCCAGAAAGTAATCATTCCCAGTTTAGGATTTAATGCACGGTTAAACATAATTGGCCAGTAGAAATGTGCTGAACCGAATAAACCTGTTACGATACCACCTACGATTACGTAGTGGAAGTGCGCAACGATAAAGTAAGAGTCATGGAGCTGATAGTCAAGTGGTGCAGTTGCCTGCATTACCCCTGTAACCCCACCAGCAACGAATGATGGAATAAATCCAAGTGCATAAAGCATTGGCACTGTTACTTTAATCGAACCGCCCCAAATTGTAAGGATCCAGTTGAATACTTTCATCCCTGTCGGAACAGCGATCGCCATTGTAGCAACAGCGAAAATTGCGTTCGCAGTAGCACCTAAACCAACTGTGAACATGTGGTGGGCCCATACCATGAACCCTAAGAAACCGATTAAAATTGTAGCGAATACCATCGATGAGTATCCGAATAAACGTTTACGAGCGAAAACCGGAATAATTTCCGAGAATAAACCGAATGCCGGCAATACTAAGATGTATACTTCAGGGTGACCGAAAATCCAGAATAAGTGCTCCCAAATAATTGTATTACCACCCATTGTATGATCGAAGAAGTTTGCCCCAAACATACGGTCAACTAACATTAAGAACAATCCACCAGTAAGTGGAGGGAATGCGAATAAAATTAAAGAACTTGCTACTAAAGTCGTCCAAGTAAATAAAGGCATACGCATGAACGTCATACCTGGTGCACGCATCGTAATGATTGTTACGATGAAGTTAATACCTGAAATTAACGTACCTGCACCCGAGATTTGCAGACCAAGAATATAGAAGTCGATACCATGGCCCGGTGAATATAAAGATAATGATGCATAAGAAGTCCAACCTGCATCAGGTGCTCCACCTAAAAAGAATGATAGGTGAAGGAATACTGCACCAATAAAGAACAGCCAAAATCCTAATGAGTTCAGGAATGGGAATGCAACGTCACGTGCACCAATTTGAAGTGGCACGACCGCATTCATAAAGGCAAATATTATTGGTGTTGCTGCTAAGAATAGCATCGTTGTGCCGTGCATTGTTAATAGTTCGTTAAACAGGCCTGCAGAAATGAACGTACTTTCAGGGAACATTAATTGAATACGCATCAGTAACGCTTCAAATCCTGCAATTGCGAAGAACAATGTACCGGCTGCTAAATACATGATTGCGATCTTTTTATGATCGACCGTTGTTAAATAGTCCCATACATGTGCTCCAAAGCCCTTTTTCTGTGTAACAGAGCTCACACCTTTAACCTCCTTCAATGTTTCTCTCTAATGTAGAATTACTTTTCAACTGATAATGTCATTAAATATTCAGCAATCGCTTGCGCTTCTTCCCTAGTAACATCGTATTTACCAGTCATTGTGTTACCTGGTTTAAACGGTTCAGGATCAACAATCCATTCAGTCGTATTTTCAACTGTATGCTCCAAGTAACCAGCCACACGGTTACGGTCACCGAAAGTCGTTAAGTTAGGACCTAATCCATTGCCTGCAACACCGGATACTGCGTGACATCCTAAGCAAGAGTTAGCAAATGTCGCTTCACCTAAATCAGAAGACTCTTTATCTGCTGTAGCTCCTTCAGTTGCCTGCATTGCTGCAACCCATGCGTCAAACGCTTCGGGTTCAAGTGCTTTTACTTTGAAGTCCATTAAAGCGTGTGAAGGACCACATAACTCCGCACATTTACCGTAGAATACGCCTTCACCATCGTTTAATCCGGCTGATTCTTTATCAAACTTTAAATAGAATTTGTTAATACCATCAACGTTCGTATCCATCTTTCCGCCAATTGCCGGAATCCAGAATGAGTGCTTTACATCAGATGCGATTAAGTTGAAGTATACTTTTTCATCAGTAGGAACAACCAGTTCCTGTGCTGTAATAATTCCTTGGTTTGGATATTCAAACTCCCACCAGTATAACTTTGCCGTAACATTTACAGTAAGTGCAGTATTGTTACCGCTTTCGTCTACTTCGTCCATTGCCGCAACGTTCGAGAATTTATACGTATAGTGCAGCGTTGGAACAGCTAAGACTAATAATAAAATAATTGGAATAACTGTCCATATTACCTCTAAAGTATGGCTGCCTTCCACTTGCTTCGGCATATGGTCTTCGCCAACTTTTGAACGGCGGAATTTAAAGAAAGCAACTAAATAAATTGTCGATACAACAATAACGACTAACGCCATAATAGCTATGGATAGATATAAGATGTTTAATTGCTCTTTACCGACTTCACCAGATGGACGAAGCGTCGAGATATACTCTTCACCACATGCTGAAAGGAATACTGTCATTACTGTTAATAACGAGAATAAACGCCATTTTTTAAGCCCTTTCATCATAGCTTAATAAACCCCTCTTTCTTTGTTGTATTTTCATGTGTAACCATGACTGCGGTTATGTCTATGTGAATTCTTGTACAGTGTAATACTGTACTGGAAAGAATCCCGATTTTTTAGCCGCCCATTACTTGCTGCTTCCCTTTATTGTCAAATATTGATTAGTCTCCTATTCTTCTAATCGACTTGATTCAAAAGTAGACGATTAGCAAAATTCTAATATATTTGAGTAAAGTTTCACTGAAATGATTTGGCTCAGAAAATGATAAGCCCTCACATGCTGACAGCAGTCACTGCTATCGGTTACAAAAATCCGCTTACGCATAAGTAGGATTTTGAAATTATTGAGACATTTTTACTTACATCCCATTTCACTGCCAACTTCTAGTTTATACTATTTTGCTAGAAAAATAAGCAAAAAATCTAGAAAACTTCAATTCTTCTTTAAGTCTTCATTAAAGTGATGACCGATTTCTATCTTATAAGTGCAAGAAAACTTAAAGAATAATTGTGATAAAATAATCTATAGTTCGACGGGATTTTGGTAAAAGGGTCCAATAACTTACTTCTCCTTTCAAATTTGTAAGCATATTCCGTTACCATAACTATATCTAAATTTGGATAGGATTTCTAGACGTTTCATGAAATTTCAAACTACTTCGCGACAAACTTGACGAAACATGAAGAAATCTATATCAACATCTATATAGTAATGTATTTTTTGCCAATATTTGTGAATGCAAGGAGACGAATTTATGAACAATTTGTGAAAAAATGGTTGCGTTTACAATCCAATCCTTAATACGGTTGTATTTTTCAAATATTTTCGCTATTATCTACAATTAGAGACGCTCTTTGTAGCGAAGCGAAAATTAAAGTAGGTGAGCTCATTTTATGCATCAAAAATATTACAAATTTCTAAAATGGTTTGCTGTTTTGTCTACCCTCGGCATGTTGCTCATCCTTCAAGGTGGAGCACTAGTTACAAAGACTGATAGCGGTTTGGGCTGTGGAAGAAACTGGCCGGACTGCAACGGTTCATTAATACCGAAAGAAATTACGACTGAAGTATTAATTGAATTTTCTCACCGTCTTGTAACGGGTTCAGTATCCATTTTTATTCTTATTCTCGTTATTTGGACATGGCGTGCACTGGGCCATATACGGGAAGTTAAACTTTTAGGGTTTTTGGCGCTATTCTTCCTTGCTCTTCAGGCACTCATTGGGGCTGCGCAAGTATTATGGGGACAAGGTGACTTTATTTTAGCGTTACATTTCGGGATTTCGTTAATCTCATTTGCGGCTGTATTGCTGCTTACCTTGATTGTATTTGAAGTCGACAAAAAGTTTGATGCCGATCGATTGTACATGAGCAGGAAATTAAAAATACATACTATTTGCGTTACTTTATATTCATATATAGTTGTTTATACAGGGGCTCTTGTACGTCATACCGATGCTAGTCTTGTTTGTCCGGACTGGCCGTTCTGCCGTAATGATCAGCCGATGACGATACCGTACAATATGTATGAGTGGGTTCAGATGGGGCACCGTTTTGCAGTGTTAATTTTCGTAATTTGGATTGCTTATATTGCCATCCATGTTATCAGAAATTACAAGAGTCAGCGGATCATTTTCTGGGGATGGACGATCGCTCTATCACTTGTCATCTTCCAAGTGATTGCGGGCATGCTCGTAGTCTTGTTGAAACTTCACTTATTCGTTTCATTAATGCACTCGTTACTAATTACACTTCTATTCGGTTTATTATGTTATTTGATTATGCTCGTTTCAAGGTCTAAATAAATTGAATAGATTTGATAGTTACTAGAAAAGGGAGATTGCTAAGTGCAGTCTTCCTTTTTCTTTTGTTTATTTTAGCGAAATAATCAAATTGGGAGGGCGCCAATTATATTCAAACCTTCGTGCCCCCTTGGAAGCGTCCGCCACAGCGGAGAACAATGGTTTTCAACAATAAACAAAATAAAGCGCCGCAAATTTTTAATTCCAAATTTGCGGCGCTTTTCATATTAACCCAGCCTGATGTGTTCTATTCTAATTCAATCAGCAGATCGCCTGTAGAAATGGCGTCTCCTGCCTTTGCATAGATTTCTTTTACAATGCCGTCTTTTGGCGCTTGAACGGTTGTTTCCATTTTCATCGCTTCAGTAATTAATAAGTGCTCACCGCGTTTAACTGTGCTTCCTTTATTAACTACAACTTTTAGAACTGTACCTGGCATTGTTGCACCAATCTGGTTCGGATTTGAAGGATCGGCTTTCAATGCGATGCTGCCATCTACTTCAACTGTTAAGTCTTGAATTACCAGTTCACGTGATTGGCCATTCAGTTCAAAGTAAATAATACGTGTGCCGTCATGCTGCGGTTCACCGATCGATACAAGTTTCACTATCAGTGTCTTTCCTTTTTCGATTTCCACTTCAATTTCTTCGCCAAGTTTCAAACCATAGAAGAATGTTGGTGTATCGAGTACAGAAACATCACCGAATGCATTTACTGCATCAATATATTGCTCAAATACTTTCGGGTAAAGCGCATAGGCCAATACGTCTTGTTTAGACGGAGCCCGTCCACATTTTTCGGTTAATTCTGCTGTCAGCTGATCAAAATCAACCGGCGGCAATAATTCTCCCGGACGAACAGTAATCGGTGTACGATCCTTTAATACAACTTTCTGGATTTCTACCGGGAATCCGCCATGCGGCTGTCCTAAATAGCCTTGGAAGAATTCAATAACGGATTCAGGGAAATCAATCGTTTGTCCTCGCTCAACAATATTGTCTTCAGTTAAATCATTTTGCACCATGAATAATGCCATATCCCCTACTACCTTTGATGACGGTGTTACTTTTACAATATCACCGAACATTAGATTTACACGGGAATACATTTTCTTCACTTCATCCCAACGGTCGCCTAAACCGACTGCTTTTGCTTGTTGCTGCAGGTTACTGTATTGTCCGCCCGGCATTTCGTGAACATAAATTTCAGAATGTGGTGCGTTCATGCCGCTTTCAAAATCTACATAGTATTTGCGGACATCTTCCCAGTAGTAAGACAATTTTTCCAGACTTTCGATATCTGCACGTACATTACGCTCAGAACCTTTCATTGCATAATACAATGAGTTGGCGCTTGGCTGTGATGTTAAACCAGCCATTGAACCTAGTGCTGTATCAATA
Organism: Solibacillus sp. FSL R5-0691; assembly: GCF_037974225.1. GTDB lineage: Bacteria > Bacillota > Bacilli > Bacillales_A > Planococcaceae > Solibacillus. Next base: position 833,493 of record NZ_CP150231.1, on the reverse strand, counting down.
ATATCAACACCCGCTTCAATTGCTTTCGCGTATAAGTAAATGCCGTTTCCGCTCGTATCATGTGTATGCAGATGGATAGGCAGACTAGTCGCGTCTTTCAGCTCGGAAATAAGTCGATACGCAGCTTGCGGTTTCAGCAGCCCCGCCATATCTTTAATCGCTAAAATATGTGCACCCGTTGCCTCTAGCTCACGTGCCATATCTTTGTAGTATTGAACCGTATATTTTGCACGGCTGTCATCAAAAATATCGCCTGTGTAACAGATTGCCGCTTCTGCTACTTTTCCGCTATTACGTACTTCATCGATTGCTACTTCCATGCCTTTAATCCAGTTAAGCGAGTCGAAAATCCGGAAAACATCCACACCTGAAGAAGCGGATTCCTGAATGAACTCACGGATCAGATTATCCGGATAGTTCGTATAACCTACCGCATTTGCTCCGCGTAACAGCATTTGAAACAGAACATTCGGAATTTTCTTTCTAAGTTTTTCCAATCGGTCCCATGGATTTTCACTTAGGAATCGGTAGGCAACATCAAACGTTGCCCCACCCCACATTTCAAGTGAGAAATAATCATGCATCAGACGAGATGTTTCGTCTGCAATTTCAAGCATATCCTGTGTACGCACACGCGTTGCAAGCAATGATTGATGGGCATCACGGAATGTCGTGTCTGTCAGTAAAACATCTTCTTGCTCTTTAATCCATTTCACAAGACCGTCTGCGCCATGGGCATCAAGAATTTGCTTTGTGCCTTCCGGAGAAGGAATCAGAATGTCTACTTTCGGTTTGTCCGGCTGTACAAAAATCGGCTTTGTACGTTTTTCAACACCTGGGAATCCATTTAATGTGACATTTCCGATATAGTTTAATAGTTTTGTTCCACGGTCTTTACGTTCCGGGAATTCAAATAATTCCGGTGTTGTATCGATGAAGCTCGTATCAAACTCGCCTTTTATAAATTTCTCATGTAAAACAACATTACCTAAAAACGGGATATTCGTTTTCACGCCTCGAATACGGAACTCACGTAAGTTACGGTCCATTTTTGCCGCGGCTTCTTCAAACGTCATTCCCCACGTCGAAATTTTTACAAGTAATGAATCATAATATGGTGTGACAACAGCGCCCTGGAAGCCATTACCCGCATCCAGACGAACACCAAAACCGCCGCTTGAACGGTATACCATCAGTTTCCCAGTATCCGGCATAAAGTCATTTGCAGGGTCTTCCGTTGTTACTCGTGACTGGATCGCGTAACCGAACAGCGGAATTTTGTCCTGTGCAGGAATTCCAACTTCTTTCGAGTGCAGGTCACGCCCTTCTGCAACTTTAATTTGTGCGTGCACAATATCAAGACCGGTGATCATTTCAGTAATCGTATGTTCAACTTGAATACGCGGGTTTACTTCAATGAAATAAAATTGATTGTCTGCAACTAAAAATTCTACAGTCCCTGCATTAATATAGCCTACATTTTTCATTAACTTTACAGCTGCATCACAAATATCATTGCGGAGCTGTTCGGAAATAGAATTTGAAGGGGCAATTTCCACTACCTTCTGGTGACGTCGTTGAATTGAACAGTCACGTTCATATAAATGTACAATATTGCCGTATGTATCCCCGATAATTTGTACTTCAATATGTTTCGGCTTAATAATCGCTTTCTCCACATATACTTCGTCCGAGCCAAATGCCGCTTTTGCTTCTGATTTAGCACGCTCATAAGCTGATTGCAGTTCTTCTTTGGAATTCACTAATCGCATTCCACGTCCGCCGCCGCCAAGAGCCGCTTTAATCATAATCGGGAAGCCATATGTTTCACTGAACTGCTCTACTTCCTGTAAATTTGCTACAGGACCGTCCGTACCCGGTATAACCGGAATTTGTGCAGAAACTGCCTGTTCACGCGCTTTAACTTTATCGCCGAACATATCAAGATGCTTTGAAGTCGGTCCGATAAATTGAATGCCTTCTTCTTCACAACGGCGTGCGAAATCAACATTTTCCGATAGAAAACCGTAACCAGGATGAATCGCATCCACATTAGCCTCTTTGGCAATCTTAATGATGCCTTCAATATCCAAATATGCATCAATCGGTTTTTTACCTACGCCAACGATATATGCCTCGTCTGCTTTATAGCGGTGATAAGAACCGCTGTCTTCACGAGAATAAATTGCCACTGTTTTAATATGTAACTCATTACAGGCGCGTAAAATACGGATGGCGATTTCGCCTCGGTTTGCAACTAAAATCTTTTGAATCGACTTCATTTCTCCCTAACCCCCAATTACTTTCTTTTTTCCAATTTGTGATGTGTGGATACATTAATAAGTATCCCCATTGCCACTGAGAGCAATAATATAGAAGTACCGCCATAGCTTATAAAAGGTAACGTTACTCCGGTTAACGGGATAAGTCCCGATAATCCACCTAAATTAATAAAAGTCTGTAATCCTATCCATGTAGAAATGCCCGCCGCCAACATTCGTGCAAGCGGATCTTTTGTTGACATCGCAATATAATAACCGCGCATCACAATAAAGCCTAAACCAAGAATAACAATTGAAACACCAAAAATCCCTAACTCTTCGGCAATAATCGCCATAATGAAATCGGTTTGCGGTTCAGGTACGTACCCCAGTTTTTGAATTGACTGCCCGAGTCCGCGCCCTTCCAATCCCCCAGCTCCAATAGCATAATAACCGTTGACAACATGATATCCGGAATTAAGCGGGTCGCTGAAAGGATCTAAAAAGGAAGTAATACGGCCTCTTCGGCTTGCGTTAAAAACCGTATCCCATTTAAAGATTAAAATCCCGATCATTCCGACAACACCGAGTGCCGAGAGAAGTCCAAAAATCCTGCCGAGCGTTTTACCCCTAAGTCCGCTCGTAATTACAACAACAAGTGCAATGGCTACAATGATGACAAGTGCACCGAGGTCGGTTTCAAAGCCGACAACAAGTACGATAAATAACCACATGCCCAGCGGATACGATACATCATCAAATGTTAACAGCTGCATCGAACCCCGGTTCACACTTTTACGGTAAAAAGTTCCCGCAAAGAAAATAATAATAAAGAGTTTAGCAAATTCGGATGGCTGGAAATTCATAAGCCCGAACAGGCTGATCCAACTTCTGGAACCATTCACATTTTTACCGGCTATTAAAAGCCATAACTCTAGTATAAACATAGCTGCCAGCAAAAGACCTAATATAGATTTATTGGATAATCTTTTATAGGGTGTGATAACAGCGACCGTAAACAAAATCAGCGCCAAAATGATATTGACGAGCTGGCGATTGTAATAGAAATTAGGATTTGCATCATATTGCATAATAGAAACCCAAATACTCGAGCTGTAAATCATGACAAGTCCAAATAACATCAATAAAATATAAACGAATAACAAACCATAATCAAAATTGCGGAAATAATTTTTAAAATACTGTTTCATGTAGTAAACCTCATCTTTGAAAAAAAAACTCAAACCGCAATGTAGCGTTTGAGTTTTCTTTTATTTGTCTGTATACGCATCATGTAATAAAGAAAGCTCTTTCTCCAACGAATCGAGAATTTGCTTACCTTGTTCACGTTCGATCAGCCCTAGTTTCGCGGCAAATTCAATTTCACGCGATAAACCAAACATTTGTGTATCTAAAACTTCTTCATATAACGGACAAGATGGCATTGTCAGATTATCCATTTGTACGCGAATTAATCGAGCAATTTTATCTGCATCCGCAGTTAACAGCTCTAATGCTTTTTCCTGAAAGGAAGCTTGTGCTTTCGTATCCATGAGGACGCCCCCATCTATGATATTTCTTCGATTCTATCTTAGTAAAGTGTATCTTTTTACATTCAAAAATGCAAGTGTCTTTGTATGTTTTGCGTTCAATTCAATTATATTTCTTTCTATGAAGAATCGCGTTATAATTATGAAGGAACTTAGTGAAGGGGGACTTACAAATGACCGAAACAATCATTCCAATTAAAGGTGCGGTTAAATTTGAACTAACATTAGATCCTACTGTATGGATTTTTGATGATCGTAAACTGGATCTGAATACATATTTTGTATCAGAAAAAGTTGAAGAAAATAACGAAAAATATTTACGTGATATGGGCGCGCACTGGTCGCGTGAAATTATGGAAGGTGCAGTATTTCCGCCTACATTAAAAACTGAACGTAAATTTGACCGTAAAGGCATGATGACAGGCACATTCGGTATGGAAATCAAACCATTCCTGAAAAATGCAGAACTTGCTGATGGTGCAAATGAAGTTGTTTTTGAATGTACGACAGGCGAAGAATTTGCATTTCCGTTAGCGCAGGCTGAAAGTTTCATTTTCAAGTTCAGCCAAGATGGCAAACCGCTATTAGAAGATGGACCAGTACATGTATTATTTGCTGATGGTTCAAATGTTGAAAATCCAATAAAAAATGTGCGTGCGATTCGTATTCAATAGGAGGATTTCGTCATGCGTGTAAAATGTGTCATTTGCGATACACTACATGAACTACCAAACGATTTACCTTTAGCGAAAAAATTACGCAATCGGCCCATCCATACGTTTATGTGTCCAGAGTGTTCGGATCGTATTTCCGAAAACACACATAAACGAATTGCCACAGGAAAATTCCGCTTTTTCCGAACATCATCAAAATTTGATGAAGAGTTTTAAACTACGATTTGGAAGACTAAAAACCCATTTTTCTCATTGAGAAAAATGGGTTTTTGCGTATAAAATTTCCGAATCTTTATAAGGATTTTATGAAACGAACTTATTAAAATTTAAAAGACTGTTCGTGGAATTTGAAATCGACGAAGCTTTCTCCGTTAATTTTGCTAAGCTGGAAAAAGTTCAAAACCTCTGTTTTTACCCCTTCTAAAACACGTTCTTCATCAACAACATACGCTTCTATCGTAACTGGAATTTCGCCGAACTGTGATTTTAAAGCATCTGCAATTTGCTGAGCTGTCGCTTCCGAAACCTCGTCATCCACTAATAAATGGACAGTCGCTTTTTCCGCTTTCACATTTTCAAGTGCTGTCTCTTCTTCCAAACCTTTCTGAAATACATTCGACATCACTAAAATTTCTTCTCCCACAATTGGTTGAATCAGTTCATTCACTTGCATGTTTACATTTTCACCATAATATTCGCCAAAATATTGACCATCTTTCACTTCAAAATCATACACTATTTTTGATGTTTCCGATTGGACAGTTATTTCAAAATCATCACCGAATGCAGGTGCCGTAGATTTTGTGACAACAAATTGTTCGTTATAAATTTCACTTAATTCCGCAGCTGCATTATCTTCATTTTTCGCAGATAATACTGCAGGTATAAAAATAACGCAAGATATAATAATTATCGCTAAACCAACAATGATAAAGACTTGCTTTTTTGTAAGATTCATTTTACTCTACTCCATTTTTGTTATTATCCCCAGTTATGAATTATAACGCTCCGAATAAAGCGTTTTCAAACAAACCGCCTTAAAAAAAGAAGGGAATGTGTCCAAATTAACACATCCCCCCTCTTTATTAACTTAGTTGTTTCGCTTCTTCACGTTTCTCACGCCACAAACGTGATTTATAAATGATCAGAATTAGCGCAGCTACAATTAAACCTTCAATCATCGGTAAAAATAGAGCTAAAAATGTTAACACGATACATCCTATAAAAAGGAATGCATAGATGATGACATTTCTGCCGAATGAAAGTTTTTTTGCAAAACCAAGTTTGTATACAATTGCCGACATAAGGAATACAAGAACGAATGTTGCATAGCCAGCTATTTCGTAGCTCGGTAAATTTTCGTATAAATATCTTGTAATTCCGGACATACGATTAAACACGTATTCACTTTCATTTGTAGATACAGTTGCCAGTAATACTAAATTAAAATAGCTACCAAACACAGCCATAATATTCAACATCATTCAACCTTTCCTTAATGACGCCAATTAAGCTTCTAACTCAGCGTTCTTTTTCTTTTTAGCAACACGCTCACGTTCACCTTTATCAAGGATCTGTTTACGTAATCGGATTGATTCCGGAGTTACTTCCAGGTACTCATCATCGCCTAAATATTCCAATGCTTCTTCAAGCGTTAAAATACGAGGCTTTTTAATAACATTCGTTTGGTCTTTATTTGCTGAACGGATGTTTGTTTTTTGTTTTTGTTTCGTAATGTTTACAGTAATATCGCCATCACGGTTGTTTTCACCAACAACCATTCCTTCGTATACTTCCGTACCCGGCTCAATGAATAATGTACCACGGTCTTCAATACCCATCATACCATAAGTTGTTGATTTACCATTTTCCATAGAAACAAGTACGCCTTGGTGACGTCCGCCTACTTTACCAGGTACTACTGGTGCATAGTGATCAAATGTATGGTTGATGATACCGAAACCTTTAGTAATCGACATGAATTCAGTTGTATAACCGATTAAACCACGTGCTGGTACGTTAAAGATTAAACGTACTTGTCCAGAACCGTTGTTTACCATATCAAGCATTTCACCTTTACGAGTACCGATTGATTCAATGATAGATCCTACTGAATCTTCAGGAACGTCGATTTGAACGCGCTCGATCGGCTCAGATTTTACGCCGTCGATATCACGGATGATAACTTGTGGTTTAGAAACTTGTAGCTCATAACCTTCACGACGCATGTTTTCAATTAAGATCGATAAGTGAAGCTCACCACGACCAGAAACTGTCCAAGCATCTGGAGAATCTGTATCTTCTACACGTAGAGATACGTCAGTTTGTAATTGTGCACGTAAACGCTCTTCGATTTTACGAGAAGTTACCCATTTCCCTTCGCGACCTGCGAATGGTGAGTTGTTTACTAAGAATGTCATTTGTAATGTTGGCTCATCAATGCGTAATGGTGTTAATGCTTCTTGATGCTCAGTTGGACAAACTGTCTCACCAACGTTAATATCTTCCATTCCTGATACTGCGATTAAATCACCAGCAATTGCTGTTTCAATTTCTTCACGTTTTAAACCGAAGAAACCGAAGATTTTTGTTACACGGAAGTTCTTCACTGTGCCATCTAATTTCATAAGAGAAACTTGTTGACCTACAGAAATTTTACCGCGGAATACACGACCGATACCGATACGACCAACGAAGTCATTATAATCAAGTAATGCTACTTGGAATTGTAAAGGCTCGTCCGAGTTATCTACTGGAGCTGGGATAGCTTCAATGATTTTCTCGAATAGGCATTTCATGTCTTCTTCTTGGTTAGCTGGGTCTGGATCTAATGATGCAGTCCCGTTTACACCTGAAGCATAAACAACCGGGAAGTCTAATTGATCATCATCTGCACCTAGTTCGATTAATAATTCCAATACTTCATCTACTACTTCTAGTGGACGAGCTGAATCTTTATCTACTTTGTTAACTACAACGATTGGTGTTAAACGTTGCTCTAACGCTTTCTTTAATACGAAGCGTGTTTGCGGCATACAACCCTCATACGCATCGACAACTAAACAAACGCCATCTACCATTTTTAAGATACGTTCTACTTCTCCACCGAAGTCTGCGTGTCCAGGCGTATCAAGGATGTTGATACGAGTTCCATTGTAATTTACTGCAGTATTTTTAGCTAAAATCGTAATTCCACGTTCACGCTCTATATCACCAGAGTCCATTGCACGTTCTTCAACACGTTCGTTTGAACGGAAAGTCCCTGATTGTTTTAATAATTGGTCTACTAACGTTGTTTTACCATGGTCAACGTGAGCAATAATTGCGATATTACGAATATCTTGACGTAAATTTGTCATTATTCCACTCCATATTCTTTTTTCAATTGTTTAACTGTGATATTATAGCACATGAAAGATTAAATGTCTTTTCACAATAATTAATTACATTTATTGTCACATATAAAAAGTATATGGAGGTATAAACGATGAATAAAGCAAAATTTGTGATGTTTATCTACGCATTAGCTGCGATTCTTTCAATGATTAGCATTGGATTTGCATTTTCTCTTGTTTTCATGACAGGACCAAAATATGAAACAACTGGCTGGATCGGTGTTATTTTAGGTGTTATCGTAATGTGCGGAATTTTCGGTATGGCATTTAAGACAAAACGTAAATTCAGAGATCAAGGTTTACTATAGAAATAAAAACTTCGGTGTTGTAATCCAAAACCCCTATTTTTCTCTACGAGAAAAATAGGGGTTTTTTGTTTGAAAATTGTTTTCCATTCCGGGTCGGACGCTTTCCGCGGGCGTGGCCTGAGCCTGTAGTCTCAGGCGTCACGCTATTCCCGCAGGAGTCGCCTCCCCTCCATTCCAATCAATTTTATAAAATATCCGTTTCATATAGTGAGTTTTTATATTCTCTAATTAATTTCTACATCTGCCATACTTTATTTTTATTTTTTCACTTCAATATATTTCTCCAAAATTAACTGATGAATTGAAGGGTTGGCGATTAGGAATGTATCTTTCGATAAATAATCGAAATCTTTGCCTTTTAGGTTAGTAGCAATTGCCCCTACTTCTTTCGCTATGATGACGCCACCGCCAATATCCCACGGTGCCAGACGCATGGACATATAGGCATCCAGCTTGCCGCTTACAACAAAGGCGATTTCCATTGCAGCAGATCCGTAAGAACGGGTTCCGCGTACCGTACGGACTAGTTCAATAATTTTTTCATGATTGATGCGATTATTCGGCGTAACCCAGTTCGCATTGATACCGATTACCGCCTCTTCGATTTTCACCGGCTGCAGCTTGCGCAACGGTGAATCATTATACCATGCACCTGCACCTGCAATTGCATTAAATAGATCTTCTCGCATTACATCAAATATGTAGCCCAATACTCCGACACCATCTACATATATACCGATTGTAATCATGAAATGACGGTGCTGCTTAACAAAATTCATCGTGCCGTCAATCGGATCGATAATCCATACAACCCCTTCAAGGCTATCGACCTTTTCACCCATTCCTTCTTCACCTAAAATACGATGGTCCGGATTAAATGCTTTTATTTTTTCAATAAAAAATAATTCCGTTTCCCGATCTATATTCGTTACTAAATCATTGGGATTCGACTTTGTTTCGATTTCAATATTATAGGAAAATGCTGCTCGAATATTTTTTCCCGCTTCAAAAATAATTTCTTTTGCAAATTCATCCAGTTTTTTTATATCCATCGTTCATCCACCTTCCGACAACAATCGCTAGTTTATATATATGTAAAAATAATGAGCGTTTTTGAAGTATTCTCATTATAACAAAAAATCACTTGCTTTCTTACGTCGGCAAGTGATTTTTTATTTTGGAAAGGTTTTTTTGTTACGCATATGCATGTAGACCTTTTAATTCCTCTTGAATTTCTGTTAATCGTTTTTTAGATTTATCAATTTCAGATTGATTTTTATCATTCATCGCCGCATAGAGTGTAGCTAGTTCATAATCCATTTCCAACATTAAAATCTCTTCATATTGCTTTTCAATATCAACTTTGCGTATAATCTTAATCATCTGTTTCATAATAAATCACTTCCTTATCATAATTTTTCAGACTTTATCCACACTGGATAATATAAGTAATTCCTTAAGACATATAGCCTCACCTTTGATATTTTCCGTTGGTATAAAGTTTCTATTACAAGATTTTTTCCCAAAAAATTAATAAAATAAACATAAAACGAAAGGAATTATAAAAATATGAGTATTGTCAAATGGACTAAAGAAGACTTCCAAGTATTTGATATCGACGGTCTGGATGAGCGTATGGAAGCTTTAACTACAATTATCCGCCCGAAGTTCAATGAACTATCCGATACGTTTACAGGGTATTTCAGTGCACAAACAGGAGAAGAGTTTTTCGGTCATGTGGCCAAACATGCCCGTCGTACTGTAAACCCGCCAAAAGATTCCTGGGTTGCTTTTGCTCCTTATAAACGTGGTTATAAAGCTTTGCCGCATTTCCAGATTGGGTTATGGGGTACGCACCTTTTCATCGTTGTTGCAGTGATTTATGAAGCGCCGCAAAAAGAGGAAATGGCACAGCGCCTACTGAAAAATATGCAAGTCATCAAAAATTTATCCGATGATTACGTACTTTCAGGCGATCATATGCAGCCAGATACGATTTCTTTAAAAGAAGCGCGCACCGAAAAGCTTGAACAGCTCCTTATACGCCTGCGTGATGTAAAAAAAGGAGAATTTCTTGTTGGGCGTCGTATACCTGCAGATGAGGCAATTAATATGTCTGCAGAACAGTTTTTGCAATTGGCTGAACAAACTTTCGATGAGCTTCTCCCTGTTTATGAAGTCATCAAAGGTTAATTGCAACCATTTATTATTAATATGTACAAAAGACTGCTAAACATTCCAACAATTTAAAAATAATTTAAAAAATTCTTAATATTAAAATTAAAAGCAGCATTTTCCCCGGATGAGAAAATGCTGCTTTTTGCTGTAATGAAAATCCGTAGCTTTCATCCGTTTCTCGCCTTACTTAACCGATGAACTTCATTCCAACAGCTTTTTCATTACATTCTTACAATTTGCCCGTCCGCTAATTCTTTTGCAAGCTTTACAACACGGTACGGTACATAAGAGCTCGCCTGTTCAAATTCACGGCAAATTGTTTTTTCTTCCGCCTGGGAAGGGACAATCTCTTTAAAACGTTTATAGCGTGCCATGACTAGTTCACGCTTTGCACCTTTTTCGTAAGCCATTTCCACAACTTCAAAAAAGCGTACGACATCCACCATTTCATCTGTCGTCCAGTCCGTTGATAATGGGTATGAATATTCCATAGTTATAACCTGCCTTTAATCATTACTGTCCCCATTTTAAACGGATTTTTTCCGCTTGTACAACCATACGCTGAATTAATTCTTCCACTGATGGTACATCTTGAATTAATCCTGTTACTTGGCCAGCCCAGCCATATCCCTTTGTCGCATCGCCGCCATAAATGAAATTTTTGTTAGCTTCACCGCTTATATATGATTTCAGCGCTTCATATGTAGGCGTTTTATCTTCTACTTCTAAAATTTCATCCGTAAATGCATTGCGGATCACTCGGGCAGGTGCACCGATCGAGCGTTTAATGATCGTCGTATCTGTTTCTTCACTTTCAATCAGGGCGTTTTTATATGCCATAGAAGCATGGACGCATTCTTTCGTCGCAATGAAGCGTGTACCCATTTCAATTCCCTCTGCCCCTAATGCGTGCGCTGCCATCCAACCACGTCCGTCTCCGATTCCACCTGAAGCGATAACCGGAATCGAAACACTGTCGACAACTTGCGGCACAAGCACCATTGTTCCGACATCGTCTCGCCCTAAATGACCGCCGCCTTCTTGCCCGACAACCATTACTGCATCCGCGCCAAGCTGTTCTGCTTTTTGAGCCTGTCGTTTCGCAGCGACGAGTACAAGTTTTTTACATGATGCATCTTTTAATATGTCGAATATCGGTGCAGGATTTCCTCCAGTAATCGTCACTACAGGTACATCCATTTCACCGGCTACTTCGATCATCTTTTCGTAACCTTTTCCATGCATTCCTATTGCAAAGTTTACTCCAAACGGTTGATCTGTCATTTCTCTCACTTTTTTTATTTCTTCTTTTAACGCTTCCGGTGATGGTAAGCTCATAGCGGTAATCTGTCCTAATGCTCCTGCATTGGAAACTGCTGCAGCAAGCTCTGAATAGGCCAAGTATGCCAATCCGCCTTGAATAATAGGATATTGAATTTGCAATAAATCAGTAACTTTTGTTTGCCATTTCATTGTTATTCCTCCTAAAATAATAGCTGTTAATTCATTTGATTGAAATATTTATATAGTCAGCAACTTTAATAGGTGCTATAATTCACTTGTTTTTAAAAAATACTAAATAGTGAGGTGGTACCTGCGTTGTCACAGTTAGAGACTCCTTTGTTTGATGCATTACTTAAGCATCGCAACAGACACCCTATCCAGTTCCATATCCCAGGCCATAAAAAAGGGCAAGGCATGGATCCAGCTTACAGAGAATTTGTAGGCGACAACGTTTTATCAATTGATTTAATTAATATTGCTCCACTAGATGATTTACACGCTCCTAAAGGTGTGATTATGCAAGCACAAAATCTTGCTGCTGAAGCCTTTGGTGCTGACCATACATTTTTTTCCGTGCAAGGTACTAGTGGCGCCATTATGACGATGATTATGACTGTCGTCGGTCCAGGCGATAAAATTATAGTACCGCGGAATGTACATAAATCGATTATGTCAGCGATTGTTTTTGCAGGTGCTATCCCTATTTTTATTCATCCGGAAGTTGACAGTGAGCTCGGCATTTCTCATGGTATTTCACCTGAGTCTGTGGAGCGTGCATTGACGACGTATCCAGATGCGAAAGCCGTACTTGTCATCAACCCGACATATTTCGGTTTTGTTGCAGATTTAAAACGCATTGTCGAAATAGTACATGCACGTAATATTCCAGTAATTGTGGATGAGGCTCATGGCGTTCATATTAAATTCCATGATGAGCTGCCGTTATCAGCAATGCAAGCAGGTGCGGATATGGCTGCTACAAGCACACATAAGCTTGGTGGCTCCATGACCGGCAGTTCTGTCTTAAATGTGAGAGAAGGCCTTGTAACAGCTAAAAGAGTACAGGCAGTATTCTCTATGCTGACAACGACATCGACTTCCTATCCATTACTGGCGTCTTTAGACACGGCACGTCGCCAGCTTGCTGTCCATGGACATGACTTGTTGGATGAAGCAATCCGTTTGGCTAAAGATGCCCGGAAACGCATTAACGCAATTCCGCATCTACATTGTGTAGGGCGTGAAAAACTTGGGACTTCCGCTACTTTTGATATGGATCCGTTAAAGCTGTTAATTTGCGTTAAAGATTTAGGCATTACCGGACATGTTGCAGAAGAATGGTTGCGTCAGAACGCAAACTTGGAAGTAGAGTTGTCCGATTTATATAATATACTATGCTTAGTAACTATCGGAGATTCGAAAAAAGAGATTAATTTACTTGTGAATGCTTTGACACGTATGTCGAAAAACTTCGAATCGGAAGCATCGATTACTGAAACAAATGTTCAAATACCTGAAATTCCTGCTCTTGCCATGACACCGCGCGATGCATTTTATGCTCAAACAGAAAGTATCCCCCTTGCACAGGCAGAAGGGTATATTTGCGCGGAGTTTATAATGGTGTACCCACCGGGCATTCCAATATTTATTCCCGGGGAAATAATTACGCAGAGCAATATTGATTTTATTAAAATGAATATTGAAGCTGGTCTCCCTGTACAGGGACCTGAGGACAGCACATTACAAAATATCCGTGTAATTAAAGAGCGAAAAGCGATTTATTAATATTTCGACAGACAGCTAAATGCTGTCTGTCTTTTTTAAAATAAATAAATCGAAATAAGCGGAATAATGAAAGCCCCTACAACCGCACTAAGCCCCATTGACAGCGACCCGATCGATAGATCTTCTTCACTATACTCCTTTAATTTTGTCAATCCGACACCATGTGAAGCACTTCCCATAGCTACCCCCCGACTGATAGCCGTATCAATTTTAAATAATTTAAATATAACCGGGCCCAAAATGGCACCAGTAAACCCTGCAACCATAACCATTACAGCAGTCAGCGGCGGTATCCCGCCAACAATATCACTTACTTGCATTGCTACAGGTGTTGTTAACGATTTTGGTAATGAAGTAAGGATAAATTCCTTGCTTGATCCGAAAAGTAAAAGCAATGCTACAACACTGATGAGACCCGCAATCATTGCGACAATGATGCTCGTAATAATGGAGTATTTATATTTAAATATAAGCTCACGCTGGTTGTACAAAGGAAATGCCAATGCTACAACTGCCGGACCGAGCATTTTCGATATCCACTGCCCCCCTTCCATGTATGTTTCGTAAGGAATATTAAAAACTAGTAAAATAACAACTGTAATACAAGTCGCCGTTAAAATAGGCAATAAAAGTGGATGACCCACTTTCAAGTACAGTCTGTTCAGCAAAACAAAAAGAAAAACAGTGCTACTTATGATGAACAGAATTAGCAGTAGATGCAGCAATCTTCTCTTCCTCCTTCATTTTACGTTCCTTTCTTTCTATTAATTTACTGACCTTACCGGTAATCACCAGTGCAAAAATTGTACTGATAATAACAGCTAAAACAAAAAGCCCTCCCGAGATCGTTAGCAATTCAGGATAATTGATAACACCCACTGTTGAAGGAATAAAAAATAATGTTAAAAATGCCAGCATAAAACTTGCACCGTTTTGTATGTATTTCACATTTAATATTTTAAAGTAGAGAGCTAGCCACAATATAAGCAACCCGATAATACTCCCAGGTATAATAATACCGGTAATTGAAACGATAAATTCACCTGCCAGGTAAAATAAAATGATAATGCCAATTTGAGCAATAGTACGAATAATCTCCACCTGTTAATCCCCTTTCCATAAAATTTCCTCATTATTCATTGGGAGCCCCTACTTATAGAAGTTTCACTTTATTGTACGTCTATTAAAAATATCTGTCTATTTTATTTTCCTGCTATAATTTGAACCATTCCTTGATATTTAAAGTAACAGGAAAAGCTACCTTGTTTAACTAATACAAGGTAGCCTCCGTAAATATTTACTAGTTAAAGTTATTTAATTTTCACCTGTTTTGAATCATTGAAAGGCTGTTATCATTAATTTTTCATTTCACTTGTTGTCTTTAGCTGGACATTTATCAGTGATCCTAAAACACGTCTTAAAACCAAAGTCAGTTCAGGTACCGTTGTATTCTCAGAAATTACTTCTTTAGCAAATTGGATTGTCTTACTTATTTGATCGACAGATTGCTCTGTCAGTTCATTGTACGGAATTTGATTGATGTTGAATAGAATCGCCTTCATTGTATTGCGTAAAACGAATTCTGCATTTTGGGTCGAAATTTTTCCATTGCTATATTTATAATGTGATTCCATTATTAAAGGGCATGTTTGAAGGTTCCCTGCGGCCGTAATTAGCCCGTCATAAGCTTGCGCTATATCAGTATACTTTTTGTTAATAGCATTGACTATGGCGTGCTGTAACAGCTCATAAGAATCTATTGTAAAATCATCTTTTTGCACTTCAAGCAGCTTTCTTACTAATACATCAAGTGCAATTGTGGCAAATCGATCTGTTTCACCGACGAACTTTTCTTCTTTTGGCTCCATTAATAGTACAACTGCCGATGATGCCCAATCACTTTGCAGTTTCTTTTTTTCACCCGAATTATTCATACCGCGACAACTCCCTTAATCAATGAAATCCTGCAAGCAGTGTGACTCCTGTAATTAGCGCTTCTTTCCCAATTTATTCGATTGCCATTAGATTGTTTGTTCTACCTTTTCGACTTTTCAAATGTATGTTTCAGTTATATATAACCATATTTCACAATTTAGAAACCTTTTTATTATATAGGAAAATTATTTTTTCGTTGTGTGCTTATTTCCGATTCATAGCCAAAAAAAACACTGCCCATTTAAAATGGACAGTGTAAATTTCATAAATTATTTAGTTACAATGTGGATTGGGTTGCCTAGTAAAACTTCAGCAGCTTCCATTGTAATCTCACCTAAAGTTGGGTGTGCATGGATTGTTAATGCGATATCTTCTGCAGTCATACCGCCTTCAATAGCAGTTGCCATTTCAGCAATCATATCAGAAGCACCAACACCAACGATTTGAGCACCAACTAATAAGCCGTCTTCTTTACGTGCTACTAGTTTCACGAAGCCTTCTGTTTCGTTTAATGCTAATGCACGGCCGTTTGCAGCGAATGGGAATTTAGCAGCTTTCACTTCTAAACCTTCCGCTTTTGCTTGCTCTTCAGAGTAGCCTACAGTTGCCATTTCTGGATCTGTGAAGCATACTGCTGGAATTGCTAAGTAGTCAACTTCTGATGGTTCACCAGCGATTGCTTCTGCAGCAACTTTACCTTCATAAGAAGCTTTATGAGCAAGTTGTGGACCTGCAACGATATCACCGATTGCATAGATGTTCGATACTGAAGTACGACCTTGTTTGTCTACTTCCAATAATCCGCGTTCTGCGAACTTAATACCTACTTCTTCTAAGCCCATTTCATCCGTATTCGGACGACGACCAACAGTTACTAATACGTAATCTGCTTCAACAGTTTTTTCTTCGCCGCCTACTTCATAAGTAACGACTACGCCGTTTTCGCTTTCTTCTACGCCTTTAGCAGATGCGTTTACTACAACTTCAACGCCTTTTTTCTTAAGACCTTTTTTAACGATTTGCGTCATTTGTTTTTCGAAGCCAGCTAAAATATCTTTACCGCCTTCGATAATTGTTACTTGAGAACCTAAGTTAGCATATGCTGAACCTAACTCTGTACCGATGTAACCGCCACCGATAACTACTAATTTACCTGGTACTTCAGGGAATGATAACGCACCAGTTGAGCTTACTACACGCTTTGTAAATTTAAATGTCGGGATTTCGATAGGACGAGATCCTGTTGCTAAAATAGCGTTTTTGAAAGTATAAGTTTGAGCATTATCGCCGTCGATAACACGTACAGTGTTTGCATCCACGAAGTAAGCTTCACCTTTTACGATATCTACTTTATTACCTTTTAATAAGCCTTCAACGCCGCCAACTAATTTTTTAACAACGCTGTCTTTAAATGCTTGTGCTTTAGACCAGTCTAATTTCACTTCAGAAGCTGTAACACCCATATCATCTGAATGTTGAGCATTTTCAAAGCGGTGACCTACTGAAATTAAAGCTTTTGAAGGGATACAACCTACGTTTAAACATACCCCACCTAATGCTCCACGTTCAACGATTGTTACCTTTTGACCTGTTTGTGCTGCACGGATTGCTGCTACATAGCCACCAGGGCCAGAACCTACTACAAGAGTATCTAGTTCGATTGGAAAATCTCCTACTACCATTTTTTTACGCCTCCATTAATAATAATTGCGGCTCACTTAATAAACGTTTTAAATGATTTAAAGCGTTTTGTGCAGTCGCACCATCGATCATTCGATGATCAAAGCTCAATGATAATGCTAACACATGTGCTGCTACAATTTCACCATTTTTTATTACTGGTTTCTCTGAAATACGACCAATTCCTAAGATCGCCACTTCAGGGTGGTTAATTACCGGTGTGAACCATTGCCCACCAGCTGAACCGATGTTTGTAATTGACATTGACGCGCCTTTCATTTCGTGCGTCGCTAGCTTACCATCACGTGCTTTTACAGCCAATTCATTAATCTCTTGAGATAAGCTGAACACTGACTTACGATCAGCATGCTTAATTACAGGAACTAATAAACCTTTTTCTGTATCAGCCGCAATACCAATATTATAGTAATGTTTTTGAATAATTTCTTGTGTCGCATCATCAAGCGAACGGTTGAAATCAGGATATTTACGTAAAGTCGAGATTAAAGCTTTCACAACGTACGGTAAATACGTTAATTTAATACCTTGCTCTGCTGCAATATCCTTGAATTGCTTACGGTGTGCAACAAGTTCTGTTACATCCACTTCATCCATTAACGTTACGTGCGGAGCCGTATGTTTTGAATGTACCATTGCTTTGGCAATCGCTTTGCGGATACCGCTCATTTTTTCGCGTGTTTCCGGGAACTCGCCTTCAAGCGCAACAGGAGCAGCTTGTTTTGTATCTGTTTGTTTCTCTTCTGCTTGCGACTGTTGTGTCTCATTTACTTCTTCTGTTTCAGAAGCTGACTGTTGACCTCCGTTTAAGAAGCTCTCAATATCTTCTTTTAACACACGGCCATTTTTGCCTGTACCTGAAACTTGCTGAATGTCGACACCTTTTTCACGTGCATACTTACGAACAGAAGGCATTGCGATAATGCGTTTACCTGAAGATTCTGTTTCAGATGCTGATGCAGCTTTTTCTGTTTCAGCAGGAGCTTCCGGCTGAGCAGTATCTGCACTCTTATCCGCTTTCGTTTCTTCTTTTTTCACATCTTGGCCAGCCTCAGCAGTAGACTGTACTTGTGCTTCTGTTTTGTTTGATTCATTTGATTCGTGGTGGTCATCACCTTTTAGTTTTAAATCTTCATAGCCTGGTGCATCAAAGCGGATTAAGGCATCCCCGACAATCGCAACCGTTCCTTCTTCTACAAAGATTTCTTCTACTGTACCATCAACTGGTGACGGAATTTCAACGACTGCTTTATCATTTTGAACTTCTGCTAAAATATCGTCTTCTTTTACTTGATCGCCAGGTTTAACGAACCATTTGACGATTTCACCTTCATGAATACCTTCTCCGATATCTGGTAAACGAAACGTAAATGCCATTTATCTCACCCTCAATTCTTAGAATGTTAAGACTTTCTTTGCAGTTTCCATTACATCTTTATACGTAGGTAACCATACACCTTCCGCTTGTGGGAATGAATAGATTGTATCTGGTGCTGCTACACGTAATACTGGTGCTTCTAATGATAGAATCGCACGCTCTGTAATTTCTGCGACTACGTTTGCCGCAATACCTGCTTGCTTTTGCGCTTCCTGAACAACAATTGCGCGACCTGTTTTTTCAACAGATGCAATAATCGTTTCGATATCTAACGGCTGAATTGTACGCAAATCGATTACTTCCACTGAGTAGCCTTCTTTTTCCAATTCTTCTGCCGCTTTTAGACTTTCGTGAACCATTAAGCCGTAAGCAATGATCGAAAGGTCCTTCCCTTCACGTTTCACATCTGCTTTACCCAATTCTATTGTATATGACTCTTCCGGAACTTCTTCACGGAATGAACGGTATAGTTTTAAATGCTCTAGGAAAATAACCGGATTATCATCACGGATCGAAGCAATTAGTAAACCTTTTGCATCATATGGTGTTGATGGAATAACTACTTTCAATCCTGGTGATTGAGCCATCAATCCTTCTAATGAATCCGAGTGCATTTCAGGCGTATGAACACCACCGCCGAATGGAGAACGGATTGTTACAGGTGCATTATACGTACCCCCTGAACGGTATCTCATACGAGCCAATTGTCCGCTGATCGAATCCATTACCTCGAATACGAAGCCGAAAAATTGAATTTCAGGTACTGGACGGTATCCAGTTAACCCTAAACCAACTGCTAAACCACCGATTCCTGATTCTGCAAGAGGCGTATCAAATACACGGTCAACGCCGAATTCTTTTTGAAGACCTTCTGTTGCACGGAATACCCCGCCGTTTACACCAACGTCTTCACCGAATACTAAAACGTTCTCGTCATTTTTTAATTCGCAGCGTAATGCATCTGTAATTGCTTGAATCATTGTCATTTGTGCCATGGCTTATTTCGACTCCTTCTCTTTATAAATCGCATACTGTTCTTTTAAGTTCGCCGGCATTTCTCCAGCGTACATATTTTCGATTAATTCCGTAACTTTTTGTTTTGGTGCTTGGTCTGCTTGTTTAATAGCATCTTTAATCTCTTCTTTAGCACGTTCAATTACTGCTTCCTCTTTTTGCTCATCCCATAAACCTTTAGCTTCAAGGAATGTACGGAAGCGTACTAATGGATCTTTTGCAGCCCATTCATTGTCGATATCCGTTGTACGGTAACGTGTCGGGTCATCCCCTGCCATCGTATGTGGTCCGTAACGGTAACACATAGTTTCGATTAATGTTGGTCCTTCACCACGAACAGCACGGTCACGCGCATCCTTTGTCGCTGCATATACTGCTAATGGATCCATTCCGTCTACTAAAATACATGGAATACCTGCCGCTACACCTTTTTGTGCAATCGTTTTAGCAGATGTTTGTAATTCACGTGGTGTCGAAATTGCATATTGGTTGTTTTGTACGATGAAGATCGCCGGTGATTTGAATGCACCTGCAAAGTTAATTCCTTCGTAGAAATCACCTTGTGATGAACCGCCGTCACCTGTATAAGTAATCGCAACTGTTTTTGAACCACGTTTTTGTAAACCAAGTGCTACACCCGCAGTTTGGATATATTGTGCACCGATAATAATTTGTGGTGCCAATACATTTACGCCTTCAGGTACTTGGTTACCAACGAAGTGACCGCGGCTGAATAAAAATGCTTTCCATAATGGTAAACCGTGCATAACGATTTGCGGAACATCACGGTAACCTGGCAAAATCCAGTCTTCTTTTTCCAAAGCATAATGTGATGCAAGTTGCGAAGCTTCCTGACCCGCAGTCGGTGCATAGAAACCAAGACGTCCTTGACGGTTTAACGAAATCGAACGTTGATCTAAAATACGTACGTAAACCATACGTTCCATCAATTCAACTAATTGCTCGTCCGTTAAGTCCGGCATAGCCGCTTCATTTACTATTTCACCCTGCTCGTTTAAAATCTGGAACATTTCAAACTTACTTTCAATTTCCTGTAACGTTCCAGCTGGGTCCAATTGATTCTTCATTTTTTCTGCCATTGTTTACATCCCCTTTGAACTGTATTAAAAAATTTTCGTTTTTTACTAGTACAACGTTTCTATAACCCGAGTATAAAGAATAAAATTCTATCGGTCAATCATTGTTTATCATCTTAATTAAAGATTTTTCCTCGCATTTACCGAAACTGATACAGTTACATTACCTGTATCATACAATAATCACCTCTGTACTATAATAGAAAAAACACCCAATAAATTTTATTATTTAATTAATAACACCACACCATTTATTCATTCCCTTATATTGAATTGTTAAATCTGAAATTATGATATTTTTCTTTTGGAGAAGGTTTTTTCTTACTTCGATTCCGGAGAGTCGTGTATACTTACACATATAAGTTTGAACTGAAAGGAAGTTTCACATGATTTTAATGGAACATATTATCCGTGAAGGACACCCTACATTACGCACCCGCGCGGAGGAAGTTACTTTTCCGTTATCTGCTGAAGATCGACAACTCGCAGATGATATGCTGCAATATTTAATTAATAGCCAAGATCCTGAAATTGCTGAAAAATATAATTTACGTGGCGGTATCGGCTTAGCTGCAAACCAGGTAAACAGTTTAAAACGTATGTTTGCACTGCATTTGGAAGACGAAAACGGCGAACTGCTCAGCTTTGTCGCAGTTAACCCTAAAATTGTCAGCCATTCTGTCGAACAGACTTATATAACAAGTGGTGAAGGCTGCCTGTCAGTAGACCGTGCCGTTCCTGGTTATGTCTATCGTTATGCACGCATCACTGTGAAGTTTATGACAGTGGACGGCGAAGAAAAGAAAATGCGTTTATCAGGACTTCCTGCAATCGCGTTCCAACATGAACTTGATCATTTAAACGGCGTTATGTTTTATGATCGCATCGATGAAAAAGACCCGTTCATCCAGTTAGAAAACAGCATTCCATTCGGAAGAGACTAAATCTATAGAACCCATTTTCGTTAGAAGCGAGAATGGGTTCTTTTTTGATAAATTACTATAGAAGAAAGTCGTTTTAATTTTGAAACTTCTAATAAAATTGAAAATGTTCCAATATCCCTGTAAATGTTCTAATAAAAATGAGATCTTCTAATATAATCGTCAATTATTCTAAAATGTCAGCCCGATGTTCTAAAATCCTTTCCATTCTTTCTAATATCGTTATCCGATTATCAAATAAATGCTTACATTGTTCTAATAAAACCTTGTGCCCTACTCCTACAACAAAAAAAACGCTAGGAAAATTTCCCACAACGTTTCTTCTATTGTTCTACTATATTAACTTTAATTTCTTCATCGCGTCAGCCAAGCCGCCATTGTCCACATGTCCTGTAATCATTGAAGCTGCTCCCTTTGCCCTCTCATGACCATTTTCCATCGCGACACTATACCCAAACTCTGACAGCATTTCAATGTCATTTAATCCATCGCCAAATGTAATAACATCCT
Source organism: Solibacillus sp. FSL R5-0691 (assembly GCF_037974225.1). Classification (GTDB taxonomy): domain Bacteria; phylum Bacillota; class Bacilli; order Bacillales_A; family Planococcaceae; genus Solibacillus. Next base: position 811,485 of record NZ_CP150231.1, on the reverse strand, counting down.
CAACCGGGAAATTAATTTTTTTCAGCAGTTTTCGGATGCCGTTTGCTTTTGAACCACCGGCTGGCAGTACATCACATGAGAAAGGATGCCAACGGATAAATTGAACTTGCGGGAACTGCTGTTCATAAATTGGCTGTTCCTCTTCTTCTATAAATACAAGCGTTTGATACACCGGTGTGTGCAAATAGTATTGCGGATCGATTTGCGGATATGGATATTGGAGTGTCGCTAAACTGCTTTCCACACTTTCATAGTCGCTTTCGGTCGCAATCATTTCCTTTTCATTCAGGAATACTAACGGATGATTGCGCTGTGCACCAAATTCCAGGATTTCCGTTAAAGTTTCATTATCAATCTGATCGGTATACACGACTTCCCCTTGATAGACAACATATTGTCCGTTAAATGTCACATATGTATCAATTTCAAGCTCTTCCAATATATCTTTTATCATAAATGGTGCACGTCCTGTTGCAATCGCAATTTCATGACCGTTTTCACGTGCCTTGAATATCGCTTCCTTTGCAGAAGCAGGTAATTTTTTATCTGAATTGTATAAAGTTCCGTCTACATCAAAAAATAATATTTTCTTCAATTTATAACGCTCCTTTAATTTTAATAGACCCTTTACAAAAATCTGAATATTTAGTATAATGAGTGTGAGGAGTGATGACCTATGTTAAAACGTCTCAAAAAGAAATGGCGAAAACGATTAAATGGCATCCTCGGAAAAAAATTAATTGCCTAACACTTCATTTAGAGTGGCACGCCCGATTACAGGACGTGCCATTTTTTTTCATTCGTGGCCACTTTGATGTTCACGAAATTTGAAGGGCTTTTCTTTATTTTAAAGGAGTCCCGTGATAATATAAAGGAAATGCATTTTTCTACAAATTAGAAGTGCAGTAATAATGTTCGTACTTAAAGGAGAGTAACTATGATTTACAAAGTCTATTATCAAGAAAACATTTCTGAAATTCCAGTTCGCGAAAACACAAAAACACTTTATTTAGAGGCGTCATCTGAACGTGAAGTACGTCACTATTTAAAAGACCGTAACTACAATATCGAACTTGTTCAACTTCTAGAAGGCAACTATTTAGAATATGAACAAAACAGCCCGAATTTCCGTCTGGAGAACGCTTAATTGTTATGAAATTCGTTAAGAATGATCAAGCGGCTGTATTCGCACTCGGCGGACTGGGCGAAATCGGCAAAAACACATATGCAGTACAATTCCAAGATGAAATCATCCTAATAGATGCAGGTATTAAGTTCCCTGAAGACGATTTGCTTGGCATTGACTATGTAATTCCAGACTATACGTATTTAGTTCGAAATGTAGACAAAATCAAAGGCTTATTTATAACACATGGTCACGAAGATCATATCGGTGGTATTCCTTATTTATTACGTCAAGTTAATATTCCTGTATACGGCGGGAAACTTGCACTAGGTCTACTTCGCAACAAATTAGAAGAGCATGGCTTATTACGTACAACAAAACTGATTGAATTTAAAGAGAATGATGTTATTAAATTCCGTAAAACAGCTGTCAGCTTCTTCCGTACAACACATAGTATTCCAGATGCATATGGTATTGTCATCAAGACACCACCGGGTAATATTGTGCACACTGGTGACTTTAAGTTTGACTTTACTCCAGTAGGCGAGCCTGCTAACTTGACGAAAATGGCGGAAATCGGCCGTGATGGCGTTCTTTGTTTACTATCAGATAGTACAAACGCTGAAAAGCCTGATTTTACAATGTCTGAGCGTACAGTCGGGAAAAGCATTGACGAAATTTTCCGTAAAGTTGACGGACGTATTATTTTCGCAACATTCGCTTCAAATATCCACCGTTTACAACAGGCAACAGATGCAGCCGTGAAATATGGCCGTAAAGTGGCTGTGTTCGGTCGATCAATGGATAATGCGATTACAATCGGCCGTGAATTAGGCTATATTACAGCACCTAAAGAAACATTTGTCGATATACAAAGTTTAAACCGTTTACCTGCAAATGAAGTGATGATCTTATGTACCGGTTCTCAAGGTGAACCGATGGCTGCATTATCACGAATTGCAAACGGTACACACCGTCAAATTCAAATCCAGCCTGGTGATACGGTTGTATTCTCATCTTCTCCGGTTCCTGGTAACACGATGAGTGTAAACAAAATTATCAACTTATTATTCCGTGCCGGTGCAGAAGTTATCCATGGCGCATTAAATAATATCCATACTTCAGGTCACGGTTCTCAGCAAGAACAAAAGCTGATGCTGCGTTTAATGAAACCGAAATTCTTTATGCCGATTCATGGTGAATACCGCATGTTGAAAATTCATACTGAATTAGCTGAAGCTTGTGAAGTTCCATTGGAAAACTCGTTCGTTATGGAAAATGGTGATGTACTTGCATTAAGTGCAAATGAAGCACATGTTGCAGGACGCATTCCTTCAGGCGATGTGTATATCGATGGGAATGGTATCGGGGATATCGGCAATATCGTATTACGCGACCGACGAATTCTTTCAGAAGAAGGTTTGGTCATCGTTGTCGTAAGTGTCGATATGGCCAAAAACAAAATTGTTTCCGGTCCGGATATTATTTCCCGCGGATTTGTGTATATGCGTGAATCTGGCATGATGATCAATGAAGCACAAAAAATGCTGAACCATCATTTAAACAGCACGATTCAGGAAAAGGATACACAATGGAATGATTTGAAAAATGAAATTACTGATGTATTAGGTCCATATTTATATGAGAAGACGAAACGTCGTCCAATGATTTTACCGATCATTATGGAAGTATAAAAGGGACTAATGCTCAATATAAAAAATCCATCATTTTGCTTTCGCGAAATGATGGATTTTTATTTATGTCCGAATTTTAGTCAAAACAGCGCTAACCTACCGCTGAATAACCTTCTTTACAAATCGGTTAATATCGACATCCGCACCGATAATGAGTAACACGTCCCCCACTTGAATACGCTCTGTTGCATTCGGGGAAATCATGATCTCATCACCGCGAGTAATGCCGACGATGTTCAATCCGTATTTAGCACGTACATCCAGCTCGATTAATGACTGACCGGCAATACTTTCGTTCGCTTTAACTTCCATAATGGAATGCTCATTGGAAATTTCCAAATAATCAAGAACACTGTTTGACATCATATTATTGGCAATCCGGATCCCCATATCACGTTCAGGATGCACAACAAAATCCGCACCGATTTTCAGCAATACTTTTTCGTGGTAGTCGTTCTGCGCTTTTACTGTAATTTGCGGAACACCAAGCTCTTTCAAAATAAGCGTCGTTAAAATACTCGACTGGATATCTTCACCAATCGCTACAATGACATGTTCGAAATTCCACAAACCGAGTGATTTGATCGTTTCCTCTTCTGTCGTATCCGCTACTACAGCCTGTGTTGCAATACGGGCAAATTCATCGACACGTTCACTGTCTGTATCGATTGCCATTACATTGGCCCCTTGTTTAACGAGTTCACGTACGATGCTTCCTCCAAAACGTCCCAGCCCTATTACTACGAATTCTTTTTTCATTCTTTTCTCCTCCGAACATCCAGTTGCCACTAGTTTACCGTATCAAAACAGCTATTGTCATTAAATTATGCGTTCTATTTTCTGCTGCAGTAATTTCAATGCAAAATAGCCCGCTTTAAAAAAGCGCAATTGCTGCTGTTGATCAAATATATAGTAAGCAGGTACGAACTTGTTTCCAAACCTGTCGCTTATTTTTAGTTCGTTATCAAGGTAAACAGGGTATATTAAACCGAGTTGCTTTATTTTCTCTTTCACAAGTTCTTCTGAATAATCCGATTCTTCTCTTGGCATATGAATCGCATGAACCGTTAACCGATCCCCAAATATACGTTCCAGTTCCTTCAGATTTTTGATGGAATGGGCACATTCCGAACAGCTCATTGACCAGAAATAAACCAATGTTGCTTTCGCATTTTCTTCGTAAGTATTCTTCCGATTCAATATTTTCGTCGCGCCACTCAACGATGGCATCATTGTTCGAATCCTCATTTATATTCACCTCGTTGTAACATATGTAATGACGGTTTTTTCGGTACCATTCAAATGCCCCAAGACATATATCAATATATATTTGGACAAGACCCTTGAAAATACATATGAATTATGTATAATTATTAGTGCTTTCGTAAACTTAAAGTAATGTAAAAGTAAACTTCCTTACTCAAGGTTTATAAACAGTAAACTATTGAGCGAAAAATATAAGGGGTGTGACTATATGCAAATTGGTTCAAAAATTAAAGCCCTTCGCATAAAAAAAGGGCTTACCCAGGAAGAGCTCGGGGAACGTACCGATTTAACGAAAGGCTATATTTCCCAATTAGAACGTGACTTAAATTCCCCTTCCATAGAAACATTGTTTAACTTGCTGGAAGTTCTCGGGTGTACGCCACGAGATTTTTTTGATGACACGCAACAGAACGAAAAAATTGTCTTCACGAAAAATGAACAAACATGTTTTATTGATCAGGATAAAAAATATGAAATCGAATGGCTTATTCCTACCTCAAATGAAAAGGAAATGGAGCCGGTTTTCATTACATTGCAAAAAGATGCAGAATTTAAAGCATTTGAGCCATCCCTGGCAGAAACGTTCATCTATGTTCAAAACGGACGAATCCGTGTCGTTCTTGGCAATGAAGAATATATCGCCAGTGAAGGTGATGCCGTATATTACGAAGCATCTTCCAACCATCAAATTTTCAATGCGCACAGTGGCATAACAAAATTGCTCCTTGTCGCGACACAATCATATTTATAAATTAGGAGGATGCATAATGGATAACACGATTATTCGCTTTGAGAATGTCACAAAATCATATGATGACGGAACAGTAGTTTTAAAAAATATTAACTTTGAATTGGAACGAGGGAAATTCTACACATTACTCGGACCATCCGGATGCGGGAAAACAACGATTTTACGTATAATCGCCGGGTTTACCGATGCCTCTACAGGAGATGTTTTCTTCAACGGAAAACGAATTAACGATGTTCCTGCAAATGAACGTCAAGTTAATACAGTATTCCAGGATTATGCACTCTTCCCTCACTTGAATGTTTTTGAAAACGTGGCATTCGGCTTACGAATCAAAAAAGTAAAAGAAGCAGAAGTAAAAGAACGTGTACAGGAAGCATTGAAGTTCGTTAACTTGGCAGGCTACGGCAGCCGGGAAATTTCGGAAATGTCTGGTGGTCAGCGTCAGCGTGTTGCGATTGCCCGTGCAATCGTCAATGATCCGGACGTGATTTTACTTGATGAGCCTTTATCTGCGCTTGATTTAAAATTACGTACAGAAATGCAGTACGAACTTCGGGAACTGCAGCAGCGTCTTGGTAAAACATTTATATTTGTTACTCATGACCAGGAAGAAGCACTTGCAATGAGTGATGAAATTTTTGTCCTTTCCCAAGGTGAAATTAAGCAATCGGGTACACCTGTTGATATTTACGATGAGCCGATTAACCGTTTTGTTGCAGACTTTATCGGTGAATCGAATATTGTGGACGGTATTATGATTGAAGACTACCGTGTAAAATTTGCAGGAAAAGAGTTTGAATGTGTCGATGCCGGAATGAAGCGAAACGAAAAAATTGATATTGTCATTCGTCCGGAAGACCTGGAAATTACAACACCTGAAAAAGGCAAACTGATCGTAACAGTCGATACACAGCTGTTCCGTGGCGTGCACTACGAACTATCGACATATGATAAAGACGGCAATGAATGGCTTGTCCACTCATTGAAGAAAGCGGAAGTTGGCGCTGAAATCGGATTGGATTTTGATCCGGAAGCAATTCACGTAATGCGTTTAAACGAAACGGAAGAAGATTTCGATAAACGTTTAGAAGCGTATGGGGATGAAGAGCATGAATAAAACAGCTAAAGGACCGTTAATCCCCTACGTATTTTGGATAATTTTATTCGTTATCGCACCAATTGCGTTAATCGTCTATTATTCAGTTCTTGATCTAAACGGGAACTTTACATTGGCCAACTATGCGAAGTTCTTTACACCGGTTTATTTAAAAATGACGTTGAGCAGTTTCTGGTATGCATTTTTAATTACATTATTTACCTTAATATTCGCCTACCCTACTGCTTATTTGTTGACTAAAACGAAGCATAAACAGTTATGGCTTATGCTGATCATTATTCCTTCTTGGATTAACCTGCTGCTAAAAACATATGCATTCATCGGCATTTTTGGTTTGTACGGCCCGATCAATGCAATGATTGAAGTATTTGGTTTTGATCCAAAACAAATTTTGTTTACGGACTTTAGTTTCGTATTTGTATCGGTTTATATTTTCATTCCGTTTATGATTATTCCGATTTTCAACTCATTGGATAAAATGAATCCTTCACTTATTTACGCATCTCGCGATTTAGGGGCAAATGCATGGACAACTTTCCGCCGTGTCATTTTCCCGCTGACAATCGACGGCGTAAAAGCAGGTATTCAAGTAACGTTCATTCCGGCATTATCGCTGTTCATGATCACACGTTTAATCGCCGGAAACCAGGTTATTACTTTAGGTACGGCGATCGAGCAGCAATTCCTTGTTTCGCAAAACTGGGGTATGGGTTCGACAATTGCCGTGTTCTTAATTTTATTCATGGTGCTCACAATGCTGTTCACGAGACAAAAATCTAAAGGAGGACGTGTCTGATGAAAAAGTTGTCCGCTATGTCGAAAGTATATTTACTTTTCGTATTCGCGATCCTTTACGCACCAATATTTTATTTAATTTTCTACTCCTTTAACAGTGGCGGCAGCATGAATAATTTCGAGTCATTCACACTTGAGCACTATGCGGCTGTATTTGAAGATTCAAGATTAATTATCATTTTGCTGAATACCGTACTCGTTGCCCTATTATCAGGTTTAATCGCAACGATTATCGGAACTCTTGGGGCTATCGGTATTGTTTCATTGAAAGATAAAAAGATGCGCAATACATTGCTTTCGTTAAATAATGTTCTGATTGTTTCACCAGATGTTGTAATCGGGGCAAGCTTTTTGATTTTATTCACAATGATCGGTGTAAAGCTGGGATTTGCTTCAGTACTTGTATCGCATGTTGCGTTCAGTGTACCGATCGTTGTGCTTATGGTTTTACCGAAATTGCTTGAAATGAACACTCCGCTGATTGATGCTGCACGAGACTTAGGTGCAACTAAACGCGATGTTTTGACACGTGTTATTTTACCGTACATTTCACCAGGAATTTTCGCCGGTTTCTTTATGGCATTGACGTATTCACTCGATGACTTTGCAGTTACATTTTTCGTAACCGGAAATGGCTTCAGTACATTATCCGTAGAAATTTACTCAATGGCCCGTGCCGGTATTTCATTAACAATCAATGCTATTTCAGGATTAGTATTTGCTGTAACGGTATTAATCGTTATCGGATACTACTTTATTAACAAACGTTCAAAATCAGTAGCAACGGGGGGACAACGATGAGAGAATTAGTTCAAGCAACGGCTGCCATTGTCATTGTATGTGCCCTGTTGTTTTTTACAGTTGACCGTATGCAATCAGCCGGTTCTGCAGGTAGTAAAGATACATTAACGGTTTATAACTGGGGTGAATATATCGACCCGGAATTAATCGATAAGTTCGAAGAAGAAACAGGAATTAAAGTAACGTATGAAACATTCGATTCAAATGAAGCGATGTTGACGAAAGTACAGCAAGGTGGCTCTGCCTATGATATTGCGGTCCCTTCCGAATACACGATTGAATCAATGAAAGATGATAACCTGCTTATTCCGATCGATCATAACTTAGTGCCAAATCTGCAAAATATTAATGAAGACTTTTTGGATTTACCGTTCGATCCTGACAATGAATACTCAATCCCTTATTTCTGGGGAACAGTTGGCATTGTCTATAATCCGAATTTAATCGATGACCATCTAACGTTTGAATCTTGGGATGACTTATGGGATCCTTCATTGAAACGAAAAGTATTTCTAGTCGATGGCTCCCGTGAAGTAGTCGGAATGGGGCTGAACTCTATCGGCGAGTCACTTAATGTGAAAAATGAGGACTTATTGCGTAAAGCGACAGATCACTTAATTGAACTTTCCCCAAATATTAAAGCGATTATCGGTGATGAAATTACACCGCTTATGATTAATAATGAAGCATCAGTAGCATTAACGTTCTCCGGTCAGGCCGCAGATATGATGTGGGAAAATGAGAAACTGGAATTTGCCGTACCGCAAGAAGGCTCTAACTTATGGTTCGATAATATGGTTATTCCGAAAACTTCTCAAAATATCGAAGGTGCCCATAAATTTATCAACTTCATGCTTGATCCTGAAAATGCTGCGCAAAATGCAGACTATGTCGGCTATTCAACACCAAATGAAGCCGCTTGGGAACTGATGGACGAGGAAGTTATTAACGATGAGCGCTTCTACCCGCCACATGACCAGCGTGAAAAATTGGAAGTTTACGAAAACCTTGGCCTTGAATGGCTGGGCAAATACAACGAATACTTCCTGGAATTTAAAATGAGCTTGAAATAAGAACAAAAATGCTAAAGCGCCCGTTCAGCCCCGACAGGCATTCGAGAGCCCGACTAGAAAGTAAACGTTTCACCACTTTCGACGGCGCGATTGAAATGACCGAGGGGCTGGCACTTTAGCCTGGACGCAAATAACATTTTATTTTAAAGCTATCCATAATGCCAGAATCTATAATTTCCTTAACTTTACGAAAGCGTGGCCAACAAATTTGGTCACGCTTTTTTTATAGCTTATGTATAATACGCTTGTCGATTTTATTATTTTGTTCATCCCACATAGTATGGATTTCAAATGTCCCCGGCTCGAAGAATAAATCAAAACGTACTTGAATGTCCTCCTGCATCGGGTAATATTTGGCCTCGCATATTTTCACCCACTCGAGCTCCCCTTCTGTGCACGAGTCGAAAACTTCCCCCGTAAAATCATCCGTCCAATAATTATAAATAATAAAATGATCGAGCCGTTCCGGGTTCGTGTAATGGGAAATTCCTTTAAACACTAAAGACTGTACTTCCAGCCCTGTCTCTTCTTTTACTTCCCTTATTGCACCTTCAGCAAAGCCTTCGGGAAAATCCACTTTGCCACCCGGCGGAATATATCCTTTGAAATGATCATGCTGCCGGTTGAGCAATAATACTTTATCTTCTTTTTGTATCATGACGACCGTCCAAAACTTATAATTCATCCTTATCTCCCCTTTCACCAAAAGCTACAGTTTACTCGATTCTCTATATAAGCATATTTAACAATTCCATTATCGCATAGAAATGCTCCGGACTAATAAATTCTTTACTAAGATTTGACATGAATAAATGCAATTTTAAAATTTTTAGAGTATGATATTTAATATAAATATATATTTCTAGTGTCGAAATATTTAAACAGGAAGGCTGGCATTGTATGACAGAAAAATCCAATAAGTTAGCGCTTTATTTATTAATGTTTAACATGTTCATTACAATGGGCGGTATCGGGATTATTGTTCCTGTTATGCCTGCCTATTTGCAAGTATTTGGTGTCGGTGGACAAGTCCTCGGTTTTTTAATTGCCGGCTTCGCACTCGCACAGTTTCTGTTCTCTCCGGTTGCCGGTGATTTGTCGGACCGCCATGGCCGGAAAATGTTCATTATTGGCGGGCTGATCGTGTATGGATCTTCCCAAATTTTATTCGGTCTCGCTACGGAAGTATGGGTATTATTTTTAGCACGTTTTTTAAGCGGAACAGGCGCTGCATTTATTATGGCACCAATTATGGCTTTTGTAGCCGATATTACAACGTATGAAGAGCGCGGCAAAGGAATGGGCATGATCGGTGCAGCAATGTCATTAGGCTTTATGATTGGACCGGGTGTTGGCGGATTCTTATCTGAAGTAAATTTGACATTCCCTTTCTTTTTAGCTGGAACTGTAGCATATATGGCCGCAATTCTGTCTGCTATTTATTTACCTAATATTAAAAACATTCGGGAAACAATTGCACCGCGTGAAAAACTGTTCAGGCAAATGGTCAAATCTGTGAAGACCTCCTATTTTATCTTTTTAATTATCGTCTTCACATTCAGTTTTGGTATTGCCAATTTCCAGGCAACGTTAACGCTTTATTTGGACCATAAATTTGGCTATACCCCATCAGAAATTGCCATTATTTTAACAGTCGGCGGGTTTGCGGGGGTAGTGCTGCAAATGTTTGTCGTGAATAAATTGTTTAAGCGTTTCGGGGAAATGAAGGTTATTTTAGTAAACTTATTATTGGCGGCTGCCATGATGCTGCTCGTTATTTACATTAGTGGCTTCTTCATCATTTTAGTTGTCGCTACACTGTTCTCGATTGCCACAACATTTATTCGTCCAGCGGTAAATACACTTATTTCAAAGCTTGCTGGCAATGAACAAGGGTTCGCTGCCGGTATGAACAATGCTTATATGAGTCTTGGCAATATGTTCGGTCCTGCACTTGCGGGTGTCCTATTCGACTGGAATCCAAACTCTCCTTATATTTTAGGTACATGTGTCCTCGTCAGCTGTTTCACGCTTGCGTATTTATGGACAGTCAAAAGAGCACCTCATTTGATGAAAGCCACTTCATAAATCAAAAAAAGCTATCCAAAATTGAAATTGGATAGCTTTTTGTATGTTTAGACAAGCTGACGGATAAATTGTTCGACGAAGCGGCAATTTAGAGGAATGAGCGACTCGTCCGGTGCCATTTTAGCATGGTGGAGTCCGTAATTTGAATTCGCTCCAGTCCAGAACATCGCCCCTGGCAAATCCTTGATGAAATAACCGAAGTCTTCACCTGTCATTGCAGCAGGACATTCATAAGCGGTTGTCCCTTCGAACTGTTCGGCATACTCCAGAAGCGCATTCGCACAATCCGCATCATTATTAACCTCATAATACATTGAGCCGTAATCAATAGTGATAGCGCATTCGAATGAGGCTTCAATTCCTTTGCATATTGCTTCGATACGACGTTTCACTTCGGCCATCGCCTCTGCATTCAACGTACGGATCGTCCCTTCAAGTCGCGCATTTTCCGCGATGACATTTTGAACTGTACCAGAAGTCATTTTCCCAATTGTAATAACAGCACTATCCATTGGATCGACATTACGGCTAATAATAGTTTGCAGCTGCATCACTAAATTGGCCGCAGCAACTGTCATATCCCTTGTTTTGTGCGGATAGGCTGCATGACCGCCAATTCCTTTCAAATCAATAAACAGCTCGGAAGTATTGGCAAACAAAAGCCCTGGTCTCGTTGCAATCGTACCAACCGGATATTCCGGCGCGATGTGTAATGCATAAAGTTCATCTGCAACAAGATGTGGTTGCTCTGCTTTTAACCATTCGAGCATTGGCTCTGCCCCGCCTGGACCTTCCTCAGCAGGCTGGAAATATACAACGACATTTTGAACTGGCGGCTGGATGGAAAATGCCTCGACAAGCCCAAGTGCAATCGACATATGGCAATCATGACCGCAAGCATGCATAAAACCGGCATACTCCGATTCGAACGGCAATCCCGTCTCTTCTTGTACAGGAAGTGCATCTATATCAGCACGCCAGCCAATCAGCTTGGACGGGTTCGTACCTTTTATAAATACAACAATTCCTGTTTTCCAAGTTGTTATTTGCAAATGCTGCTGATCGAGATTTGAAATAAATTGGAGTAAATAGCTCTGTGTTTTAAATTCATTAAAGCCTACTTCAGGAATCTTATGTAGGTCTCGTCTTACTTCAATAAGATGCCTCATGTCGTTCCCGCCTTTTTATAAATTACGCAGTGAATCGATAATTTCTGTTTTCGATTTTGTTTTTTCATCCAATACTTTGATTTGACGAGCTGGTACACCTGCAACGACTGTGTATGGCTCAACGTCTTTAATAACGATCGCTCCGGCTGCTACTACTGCACCTTTACCGATGCGAACACCTTCCAGTACAACCGCATTTGCACCAATGACTACATCATCTTCTACTACAACCGGTAATGCACTCGGTGGTTCTACTACCCCTGCAAGAACAGTTCCTGCACCAATATGGCAGTTATCCCCTACTGTTGCACGACCACCTAATACCGCGCCCATATCAATCATTGTTTTTGCGCCGATTTCTGCACCAATATTAATAATGGCACCCATCATAATGACTGCATTGTCACCGATTGTAACTTGATCACGGATAATTGCGCCCGGCTCAATTCGTGCATTGATTTTTTTCATATCTAAAAGCGGTACGCCCGAATTACGACGATCACTTTCTACTACATAGTCTTCAATAAGATCTTCGTATTTTTTTAAAGATGCTTCAATTTCAGTCCATTCACCAAATACTACCGCATGATTACCTTCACCAAACACTTTGCTTTCGGCACCAAATGATAAATCCGCAACACCAATTCCTTTTACATAAACTTTTACTGGTGTTACCTTTTTTGCTTCTGAAATAAAATCAATGATTTGTTGTGCATTTAATTTTTCCATATGACACCTCGCTGCGTGTTAGATTTTTTAACAGGAATAATTGTACTAAATTTTCAGTAATATTAAAACTATTTTTTTAGTTGATTTCACTTGAATAATCATACAGGCAGCGTGCATGATCTTGCACTAAATCGACAAAAGCCTCCACTTGGCGTAATTCGAATGTCGATTCATAGCCGATCAGCCAAGTATCCCGTGTTAACCCGTCATCATTTTCATTGTTGGCCAAAGGAATTTTATGAACATTTTCTTCGCCGTTCAACGTAATTGAAGGTAAAATTGCATAGCCGATCCCATTTACAGCCATTTGCTTGCATGTTTCAATCTGATCTACGATGATCTGATGTTTCGGATTGTAGTTGAAATGACGTTGCCACCATTGCTGAATCTCCTGATAATAATTCGAATCGCTTTTAAATTGGATAAACGGGCGGTCGGATGTCAAGATATCTTCCATATCCTGGATTTCTTTATCTACTAAATACATCGTGTCTCGGAACAAATGAATTTTTTTCCCTTTCCATTCTGCCTGTCCACGAACAATACCGATGTGCGCCTCCCCGTCATAAAGCGCTTTTATGATTTCTGAGCTCCATCCAGTAATTAACGAAATTTTCGTATCCGGATATTTCGTTACATAGTCTTTTAACACTTTCGGCAGCCAATTTTGTCCGACAATCGATGCACAGGCAATTTTTAAAGTACCGTGCACTTTTGTATTCAACGAGTGGATCGTTTCAAAAATTTCTTCCCGCTTAACGATCAGATCATTCGAGTATTGAATAACCAGCTCTCCCGCAGGCGTTGGTGTTAACCCTTTTTGGGAACGAATAAATAATTGTACGCCCCATTCTTTTTCAATTGATTGAAGTCGCTGTGACAGTGCTGGCTGTGTTAAAAAAAGGCGCTCTGCCGCTTTTCGCATATTTCTCTCTTCTGCCAACACTTTAATAATCTCTGCTTCTGTTGCTGTCACTGACAACCCTTCCTTTCCGAACAAACGGTTAAAAAAACGACAAAATCCCATTAGGACTTTGTCGACTTTTATTTTAAGCGTTTTGCTGGTAAATATATTTTTTTAATTGTTTTAAAATAATTCTGCGCGTCATAATACCGACAAATGTACCTTCTTCATCGACTACACATAAAAAGGCGTGGTTTATTACTAGATCAAGTGCACGTTGGAATGTATCCGTTATTTTTAAATACACTACTTCCTGATTCATGACCTCATCCACACGAATGTCTGCTAATCTATCATATTCAATTCGCTCTAAACCTAAAATAGACTCTGTTATCATTTTGGTACTTAACAAACCTTTTAACCGATACTTTACATCCAGAACCGGAATAGAAGAATACCCCGTTTTTGTTAAAACTAATAATGCATGTTCAGCGTTATTGCCACTTTGTACATGGGCAACCTTCTCAGATGAAATAATAAAATCCTTTATCGGCATATCTAGTAAAGCTCTGTTGTTCGTTGAAATCATGACATTCTACTCCTTTATCCCGCTAATAACGGGCAGCACCATACTAAAATAAACTTAAAATTTACTGCCGTTATTCTTTGCCCTGTCTTTCGACAAAACAGTTTCTCTAATCTCTATCATACCATATCGTTCATTTTTATGACTATGAAAGCGCCTATGATTGCAAAAGAAAAAGCATAATAAGACGAGAATATTCGTCCCATTATGCATTAATTTCAGTAACCCCTTGCCCAGTAATAGAAAATAATGATACCTGTAAATGTGCCAAAAACCACATACGATAAAATAATCGGGTTAAGCAGAAAAGGATGCTCCTGAATTTCTTCAGGCACTTCCGAATCACGTTCCTGACCGCTGCCTTCAATATTATGTCCGACACGTACCGTCAAATAATAGCCTATAAAACTTAATAGGATGACAACGAAAATTGTTGGATATAGCCATATTCCGATTGTGATCGCCTCCTTTTTACAGTTAGCGATAGTATGCAGCAATCATCTGGAATTTATTCCTTTTTTGATATCATTAGAAATTAGAACGGGTGCTGATTTAACCACTGTCCGCCATCTAAAGTAATGCATTCTCCGTTTAAATAATTTGCTTTATCCGATAACATAAATACCGCTAGATTTGCTATTTCCTCAGGTGTGCCAAGACGTTTTAACGGTACAGAATCCAATGTACGCTTCGCTTGCTCTTCAGATTCCCACAGTTTGTCTGCCCCGCCTGTGCGCTCAATCGGACCCGGTGCTATGGCATTTACACGGATTCCATATTGGCCTCCCCATTCAACCGCAAGCGAACGTGTCAGCGAGAGCACCCCGGCTTTTGCGGCAGCTGAATGAATGACGCCAGCTCCTGCACCCCAGGCATATGTAGCAACCATGTTAATAATCGAACCTTTCATACCATTTTCAATCCAATAACGACCAATGGCAGAAGTACAGTAAAATGTTCCATTCAATACAATATCAATAACAGCTTTCCATCCATTCGGCGAAAGCTTTTCTGCATGCACTAAAAAATTCCCTGCGGCATTGTTCACTAAGCTGTCTACTTGACCAAACTTTTCTGCCGCAAATGCCACCATTGCTTCTGCATGTTCCGGTTCCCGAACATCCATCTGAAATGTTTCAATTGATGAGCCGAACTCCTCTATTTCCTTCTTTGCACCAGCTAAACGTTCCAAATCACGTCCTGTGATTACAACATTTGCCCCTTCTTTCACGAACTGCTTAGCCATACCTAGCCCCATCCCGCTAGAGCCGCCTGTAATGATAATCGTTTTGCCTTGTAACATTTTATTCATCCCCTTTGTCTATAAAATGAACAGTCATTCATAAATAGAGTTTACTATAATAGAGATGAAATAAATACTAATATATTACTTTTTTCTGTTTTATACGGATATTTCTTCTATTAATAGCGCATTTCCTTAATTACAGTGGAGCGGTCAGTTCTGGTTTTCTAATAAAACGGAAAATCATCTAATATAAATTTATTTGTTCTAATAAAATTGCGATGTTCTAATATATCTTTAACATGTGCTAAAATGTTGGCACTTTGTTCTAATATCAGCTTCATATTTTCTAAAAACCCTCTCCTTTGTTCTAATATCCTGCTGAATTGTTCTAATAAATCTCCTCCCCCGCCACACCACTAAAAAAAGCTACGAACATTTTGTCCATAGCTTTATCTGATCACTATTCTTCGATAATCGGGCCGAGTGATTCGGCCAAAAAAATCTCCTGGCTGTTAATCCGTTCATCATGGTGGGAGCCTTCTTTATAGTGGTATTTCCCATTGGAGTCCTGGATACGTACTTTTTGATTATCTTTAATTTGGAGCAGCATAATGCGCTGGATCCGGTATTTTATTTCCGGGGAATAAATCGGAAACAGTATTTCCACACGTTTAATCATATTTCGTGTCATCATATCTGCAGAAGATAAGTAGAGATTATCCTCACCGTTATGATGGAACCAGAAAATCCGCGAGTGTTCCAGGAAACGGCCAACAATGCTCAAAACGGTTATATTTTCGGAGATTCCTGGGATGCCGGGACGCAGACAGCAAATCCCACGAATAATCAGCTCGATTTTTACGCCGGCAATCGACGCCTCATAAAGTTTCATCATCAAATCCTTGTCGGTTAAAGAATTCATTTTTGCCCGGATAAACCCGTTTCCATATTTTTTATGTAACGCTATTTCCTTATCGATTAACTCGAGGAATTCATCCCGAATATCAAAAGGCGCGACGACAATATGATGGAATTCAGGTTTGTCAGTATAACCGCTTAAATAATTAAAGAAGTTTGTCGCATCTATACCAAACTCCTTATGCGATGTAATAATCCCCATATCCGTATAGATTTTTGCGGTAGCATCATTGTAGTTGCCGGTTCCTAAATGTACAAAGCGTTCAATTTTTCCATTCCGTCGACGGACAACAAGTGTAATCTTTGAGTGCGTTTTTAAATTGTTCATGCCATAAATGACAAGGCACCCTGCTTGTTCAAGCTCTTTTGCCCAATGCACATTATTTTCCTCGTCAAAACGGGCTTTCAACTCCACTAAAACCGTCACCTGTTTACCGTTTTCTGCCGCCTGCTTCAACGCCTGGATAATCGGCGAATTTCCGCTTACCCGGTATAGCGTTTGCTTAATCGCCAATACACTTGGATCTTCTGCTGCTTCTGCGATAAAATCGACAATCGGTCCGAATGATTCGTACGGATGATGGAAAAATATATCCTGGATTAATGCTTTTTCAAAAATATTTTCGTCCGATTGTAAATCTTGGGGCGGCTGCGGTATAAAACTTTCATACTCCAGATGTTCCCGTCCTGCTGAAATCTCTTTTACAAAACTGAACATTGCCGTTAAGTCGAGCGGGCCGTCAATTTTGAAAACATCGGACTCCCCAAGTTCAAATTCGTCCAGTAAATAATCCAGTACATCATCATTCATCTCGCCGTCACGTACTTCCAGGCGTGAACCTGCACCCCATTTACGTTTTTTCAGTTCTTTTTCGATTTCCACTAACAAGTCCTGTGCGCCTTCCTCATGGATGGTCAAATCCGCATTTCGCGTTAAGCGGAATGCTTGTGTCGATTTTACTTTATAGCCTAAAAATAAACGGTCAATATTACTTGAAATGACATCTTCCAGCAATACGAATAACGTCTTTTTGTCTTTTGACGGTATTTTAATAAAGCGGTTCAATACGGACGGTACTTGAACAATTGCTACTTTATCCATACAATTTTCCGTGTCCTCACAGTTGTTTTCCAGCATGACAAACAAGTTGAGCGTACGTCCCAATAATGTAGGAAACGGACGGTAGGCATCAACCGCAACTGGTGTAAGAACAGGAAAGATTGTTTCTTCAAACAATTCATTGATATAACTTTTTTCTTGCTCATTCAGCATTTTTAAATCAATGATATGCACATGTTCTTTCGGTAGCAGTTCATGCACTAAATGGCGGTAAACTTCTGTTTGGCGTCTTACCAATGCCTGTGTACGCTCGGCGATTTTCGCCAGCTGTTCTTTGGGAGTTAAACCTGATTTATTTTCTGGCTTATGATAGCCTGCACGAATTTGATCCTGTAAACCCGCAACCCGCACCATGAAAAATTCATCCAGATTGGAACTGAATATTGCCAAAAACTTCATCCGTTCCAACAACGGGTTGTTTGTATCTTCCGCTTCTTCCAATACTCGTTCATTAAATGCGAGCCAGCTTAGTTCACGGTTATTGTAATACTGGGGTTTCGCAATTTCCTCAAGCAGCTCGTTGCAAAAATCAGGATTATTTTCAATGTCCACATGCTCCGGATCAAAAATCGGATCCTTTTCCATATTCATTGTCATATCAACCCTGCCTTTCTTCCTTGAACTTAAGTTTTACCTCACCTTTGAAAACACGCTCGATATGCTTTTTCTGTTTTTCTGCCTGGGCCATTTCAGCTATTGCCCGTTCAAAAGCCTGTACTTCTATGTGAAATTGATTGTCTACTTTTTCGATTGCAATATTTTTGACGACATTGCGCTTCGTCATATTCAAGGCATAAACAAATTTTAATATTGCCCCAAAGTCGCGCAGCTTTTTAAATTCCTCTTTTGAAATCCAGGAATCGAATGGACGTGCAAAACGCAAAAAGTAATCACGGTTTTTATATGATGCCAGCAATGCCAGTTTAATCCGGTTGAGATGGGACAAGCCTGGTATGGACTGGTTGGAAATCAAATAAAAGGTGTGCTGACTGGAGGAATCCAGCTCGATATATTCTCCGATTCCATACACTTTTGTTGCTTTCTTTAATAGTTCTAAATCTACTTCACTATATTCAAATAGCTTCAAATTAATACAGCCCTTATATAATTGCTCTG
This sequence comes from Solibacillus sp. FSL R5-0691, assembly GCF_037974225.1. Taxonomy (GTDB): domain Bacteria; phylum Bacillota; class Bacilli; order Bacillales_A; family Planococcaceae; genus Solibacillus. The sequence continues at coordinate 792,986 of NZ_CP150231.1, read as the reverse complement.
TCAGCGATTCCAGTGTCTGTACTTCCTCTTCCGTACGTCCATAGGCTAATGCAAGCTGCCGTCCGCTTTCTTCAAAAACATTGTACTTATCATAGGCGTGTGGATTATCTTGTAAAACACGGCTAATAATGAGCCCTTCCCGCAATCCCTTTTTACTGATAAGGAAAGAATTCGATTTTACAGTAGACAGGAGCGCCATAAAGACTTCCATTGCCGGAACGATAATATCTGCCCGGTCTGATGAAAGACCATCCAGTTGCCTCAAATTATCGTACGAAAATTCTGTCAAATAGTCGCGCAGTTGCTGCAAGTCACTCAACGTCATTTCATATTGATGAACTCCAGATAGTGGATAGCCAATTTTTTGCTGGTGAACTTGGGCGATATTACGTGCACTTCCCCCAATTGCAATCACCGGTAATCCTACATCGACGATCCATTTCAACGAAGCAAATTGTTCTTTCACAAATGAACGCAGCTTCTCACGCTCGCTTTTATTTATAACCGTTCCGCTTACAAATTTTTGTTTTAAGGAAACAGTACCGAATGGAAAACTGATTGTTTTTTGGAGCTTTTTATTGATGAATAATGTAATTTCAGTTGAACCGCCCCCGATATCGATTGTCACTGCAGACGGGGTATCCATCGAATGGGCTACTGCAATAAATCCGTAATATGCTTCTTCTTCCTCGGTTAATATATCAATGAGAATGCCTGTTTCGTCTTTCATGCGGGTAATTATCTGATCGTTATTGATCGCTTGACGTACTGCGGCAGTTGCAGCCGCTTTTACGTCCGTCACATCGTAATCCGCCAATATTAAGCGGAATGATTTTAACGTTTCAGCCAATAGCTGAATACCCTCTTCGGACATTTCACCATTTGGCAATAAATATGTGCGCAGTCGGGCAACGGTTTTAAAATTACCGAATTCTTTTAACCCTTCGTTTTTATTATAGGAGTATAGTACAAGTCGAATCGTGTTAGAACCAATATCAATGATGGCTGTCTTATTTTTTTTCATCATCCGCTTCACTTCCTTCTGAATACCTTTGTATTCTTATGCCCTCTTATTTGCACTTCAAGAAAAGTTGCTTCATTAGTTCAATATTCTTTAAGTCTCTTCTTTTTTGTACAAAAAAGCCGGAATAACTTTTTCAAGGTATCCGGCTTTCTCATTATTTTATACATTTTAAAACAATGCTTCAATTATTAGGCTAGTCTTTTATAGAATTAACTTATCCATACGTAAAATCAGTTCTGCAATTTCAGGTTTTGAAATTTGTTCTTCCGCTCCTACCTGTTCACCTTTATGACGCAAATCATCGGTAATCAGACTTGAGAAAATAATGACTGGAAGCTTTTTAAGATCCGGATGTGACTTAATTTTCTTTGTTAAATGATGTCCATCCATTTGAGGCATTTCAATATCTGTAACAACTAGCTGTACATGCTTTTCGATTTGTTTATCTGCTTTCGCCATCGCTTCCAGATATTCATATGCATCACGACCGTTTTCAAAAAACTCCGTGTTCACATAACCTGCTTCATTCATCGTATCAAACAGCAGTTTACGCAGTAACGGTGAATCTTCCGCGATAATAACTTTCTTTTCAGTACGTTCACGCTTGCCGAGCTTTTTCACAGCATCTACACTTATGCTAGATTCAGGATTAATGTCAACCATGATTCGTTCAAAGTCCAGTAGTAAAATCATTTCTTCTTGAGACTTGATAACGCCAATCACTTGAGATGCCCCACCTTGGTACATGTCCGAAGGTTTTTCAATCTGATCCCAAGAAATACGGTGAATTTGTGTAACATTGTCCACATGGAATACAACACGCTGCTTATTAAATTCCGCCACAATATATTTTTGCTGTGGGTTTCGGTTTTCTGTCGGTATGCCTAATACTTTCAACATATCTACAACCGGCAATACTTCCCCACGCAATTGAATAATGCCTTCAACATGTGGATGCACATGCGGAATAAATGTCACTGGTATAGGCTGAATAATCTCTTTTACTTTAATGACATTTATACCGAACTTATTGTTCGCCACCTCAAATTCAACGATCTCAAGCTCATTTGTTCCACTTTCTAGTAAAATCCCTTTCTGATTTTCCACTACATGTCTCTCCTTCCAAACTGCCACGCTTACAATAATCCTATTGTATCATAAGAACTATTTAACTACTATCTATTATTATGCCCTTTGTACTCACTCATAATACTTGATTAATGCTTGTGTCCCATTGTCACCATAACCTTCTGCAAGTAACTGATCGTACATAGATTTCGCTAAAGTTAAGCCTGGTAATTGGAGATTCATGCGTTCCGCTTCATCAAGCGCTATCTTCATATCTTTAATGATATGTTTAATATAAAAGCCTGGTTCCATATTCCCCTTCAACATACGTGGGGCAAGATTGGAAAGCGACCATGACCCTGCTGCCCCTGCTGTAATCGAACGAAGAACTTCTTCCATTGTGAGTCCCGCTTTTAAACCGTAAGCCATCGATTCGCAAACACCAATCATGCCGGAAGCAATCGCAATTTGATTGCACATTTTCGTATGCTGCCCGCTGCCTGCAACACCTTGGTAAATAATATTTTGTCCAAACAGTTCGAAAATCGGCTGCATTTTTTCGAACACATCTTTGTCGCCGCCAACCATAAGCGATAACGTCCCATTTTTGGCGCCGATATCTCCACCTGATACGGGTGCGTCAAGGCTATGTAATCCGCGTTCACTTGCCTCTTGATAAAGTTTTTTCGCAAGAGTCGGTTCGGATGTCGTCATATCAACAATAATCGCTCCTTGTTTCGCTGCAGAGAAAATGCCATTCTCTCCAGTATAAACTTCCTCGACATCTTTTGGATAACCGACCATCGTAAAGACAATATCCTGTTCTTTACTTGCTTGTGCCGGTGTTTCTGCCCACTTTGCGCCTGCTCTAATAAGATCTTCCGCTTTGCTTTTTGTTCTTGTATAAATTGTTACATCATGCCCGGCATTCAGCAAATGCACAACAATGCTTGCCCCCATAACGCCTGTGCCGATAAAACCTATTTTTTTGGATTCCATATGTATGCCCCTTTAGTATTTTCTTTTATTTTAACAAAACCAGCCAGAACTTCAATGTCAGTGTATTTTAATAATTCAAAATAAAATAGAACCGCTTCATTATAAGATAAATTTCTATACCGTATTACTTTTAAATCGGAAAATTTTGTTAGAGTTCTTTAGAGGAATTGGATGAATAAATTGAAATTTCGAGCATATATAAAAAAAGAGAGCAGTAGCGTTGGTCCGCTTCTACTCTAAAGGGGGAAATGAGAATGTTGCTGTGTTCAAAATTACTCTTCCCTTCTCAGTACTGTTTTAAACATAAAATTTATAATTTTTTTAATTATTTAATGTTTATAAAACAGATGTGCACTTCTTGATTGATTAAAAGCATTCATCAGATTGTCTACTTGGATACTTAGCTCAAGTGTTTTATGACTTCGTAAACCATTTTTCAGACCCGATTGAATCATTTGTTCGCGCTTTTTTTCAATTTCCAGTAGTAGTGCCTCATTCGAGATAGGTCTACCCAATTTATTTCCTCCTTTTTTAGTCAATTACCATTATTATACCCATTTTGTAATCTTCTTACAAAAGAATCATTATTCAAAATTCGACAATTATTATGCCCTTGAGTTTTCCGAAAATGTATAAACAACATCCCCGCCTTGTTTTGCTTCACCACGGAAGTTTTTAAATTGTTCATCTTTCACAAGGTGTTCCCGGAACTGTAAAAATTCTTCTTTTTTTATAATCACAGATTGCAATTCACCGTTACGCAACTGATCGAGAATATTTTTATAGTCTGTCATCTGGATCCCTCTTTCCATTTTTTATGTGCATAAATCCAATATATCAAACTCTTAATCGAAAATATATTCCAAATAAACCCTAGTAAATTAATAAAATTATTCAAACTAATTGAATTTTGTAGTATAATTTCAAGCAAACTGTTAATTAGTAGTCGATGAAGGGACTGACTGTGTATGAAAATTGCGGAAGTTGGAAATATAATCGAGTTTAAAGACGGCTTAAAAGGAGTCGTTGAAAAAGTGAATGAGAATTCCGTTATCGTTGATATAACGATTATGGATAATTTCCATGATTTAGAAATGGAAGAGAAAACAGTTGTTAATCATAAACGGTATAAAATATTAGCTAATAACGAATAATTTAATGCAAATTACCCTTTTTAACATTGATATGATGATAAAAAGGGTAATTTTTGTTACGATACGTAAGGGGAGGTTAAGCTATTGAAAAACAGAAAACAAATCATTACACTCCTTCTGGCATTAGTTTTTATTTTCAGCATGATGTTTTTTACATTTTATGAAAAAACGATTTTCTGGTATTTATATGCCTTTACATTACTAGTTGGAATTGCAATCAGCTTAATGGCAGGTAAATTTGAAGATCGCATTCCAACTTGGCAGTATTTGATTTACGGTATTGGATACGGGACAATTACGTACGGTATTGTAAAACTCGGTTACATGATAATGCCTTATCTCGATAAAAATGCAGCAAAAGATATTACGAAATTTTTGGATGTATATGGTCCTCAAAATATTTTCCATTACTTAATGCTCATTTTTATTGTAGCAGTGGGAGAAGAAATATTTTGGCGGGGCTATGTTCAGCAGCAGTTAAAACAATTCACAACGCCTTTCTGGGCTGTCTTGATCACATCTTTGCTATTTTCGCTGTCTCTAGCCATTAGCGGGTTCCTGCCGGGTGCTCTTGCAGCAATTATCGCAGGTATACTATGGGGAGCTTTATATGAATGGAAAAAAAGTTTACCATTAATAATCGTTACCCATATTGTCTTTGTTTTACTATTATTTTTAGTTTTACCATTATTCTGATACAATTAAAGCAGAAACTTATCTTTCTAATTTCCGTCTATACAAGTAAAAGGGGGATCCATATGAAGAAATCAATTTATCAAGTCGGTGCCGTAGTAATTTTATCTGCATTTTTGGCAGCATGTAATACGGATATAGACGAGCCTACAACATCAAGCGCAGCAAATGAAGAACCTGCCGAAACAGAAGAAGTGCAAAATGAAGAACAGCCGGAAACTACCGAGGCGAACGAGACAGACGAATCGGATGATGCTTCTTCAGACCAGCAAGAAGAAGCTACTGAGACATCAGAAGACACAAAAGCTGAACAGGAAGATAAAGCAGATAATACTACATTGACATACATTTCAAATGGTCAGCCGTTTGAAGAAAAAGTAGTAACTTCTACAAGTGATGAAATGAATTACACGATTCAGCATTTTGAAAACTATACACTTACTTCAGAAGAACCAGGTGTTGACAGTTTATTAAATAATGCTGATGAAGCTACTTCAATGCAGATTGAAGTTGTACAAAAAGAAGATGTAACTTTTGATCAGTTAAAAGAATCTGCAAAGGAAACTATTTCTGCCATTGCACCTGATAGCACAAAAGATCTGGATTTGGCATCTACTTTGGAAGAACGTAAGGAAATTTCAAATATTGTTGGATATGAAGCTTTGTTAGAGGATGAAAAGGTTGTAAAAGTTGTAATAGAACGTGAAAATCTATTTGTTACACTAACAATTTACGATAATGTCCAAGCTGACTTAACAGACGCCTTTTTACAAATGGGCTTAACAATTCAATAACCACTAAAAAGGACACCCAATTCCGGGTGTCTTCCTTTTATTGCTTAATAGGATAAATCTTTTATAGATAATCCTAGTTTTTTTAATAACTCTATTGCTGTCTGTTTTTCTTCAGCTGTTAATACCCCTAAAAGTTCATGAATATTCTGTTCATGTTCAGGAAACAGTTTGTCCATAAACTCGGAACCAAGATCGGTAATTTCCGCGTATGTGACACGACGATCGGTTGGACACGAAACACGCACTAAAAAATTGCGTTTTTCCAGCTTGTCCACTACGTAAGTAATCGACCCGCTCGCCAATAAAATTTTATTCCCGATCTGCTGCAGGGGCTGGCGACCTTTATGATATAAAAGTTCTAAAACTGCGAATTCTGTAGGATTCAAACCATTTGCTTGTATAAATTGATTCGTAGCTTCACTTATCGCTTTATGAGCTCTTGATAATACGATAAATAATTTTAACGATTGCTTTACTTCCTCTGAAGCCATAAAAACCATCCTCTATTTTAAATAATCAATTACACTGTATGCAATTGCGTAGGATTTAAGGAGACCCTCATTGCCGGGACCGTCAGCTGTTGCCGGTAATATGACGTTCAGGCTAACTTCCTCTTTAAATTCCCTTCAATAATCTGTAATTCCTGCAAGAAGCTTGTCCACCATGAAATTGATACGCTTTCATTTCCGAGTGGAAGCGATGTTCTTACACTGAATTCTCCAGATTCCAGCTAGTATTTACTAAAACTGCTTAATGAAGATGTACATATTATAGCGATGGATTGGAAGTTTTGTCAAAATCACTTCGAAATTGCCGCCATTCTAGCCACTCTCATTGAAAAAGAAGGAGAAGAATTTAAATATTCAATTTCATTACGTAAATCAAAATCAATTAAAAACTTAGATCCTGCACCTTGCTCACTCTCAATGTGAAGAGTCCCATTATGTTCTTTAACGACAGATTGTACAAGCATTAATCCCAGCCCGGATCCTGTTTCCTTTGTTGTATAAAAAGGATTTAATGCATTTTCTATATCAACCGCATTCATCCCTTTACCACTATCCTCAACTGAAAGCTGCAGCGTATTTTTGCCTCGGTAAACTAAACGTACGACAATGTAATTATTCGTATCCATAGCTTCGATCGCATTTTTCAGCAAGTTAATAATCATTTGCATCAGGCGATTAAAGTCACCATTAATTTTGTATTCTACTTTTTCGTCAAATTCAAATAAAATCATAGCATTTGTTTTCATTGCAAGAGGTTGCATACGCTGAATTGCCTCGTCTACAACTTCCTTCATATCAAGCATTTGGAATGCTTGTTTCTTTGGTTTTGAAATGTTCAGAAGATCCCCCAATAAATCATCCATGCGCTTCAATTCCGATTCAAGAATTTTAAAGTAAGGATATTCCTGCTCATTTAAACTGCTCTTAATCATTTGGATAAAACCTTGAATCGATGTCATTGGATTTCGTATCTCATGGGCAATCGAAGCAATATTTTGACCAATAAATGATAACGATTGCTGATGCTCGATTCTTTTCAACAGCATCATCTCTTCTGTTTGATCAATAATTGTTGTGACCAAGATCCCTAAATTTTCATCTACTTTACTAATAAAATTTAAATAGACCGTATTTCCATCTTCTGTTTTTCTCATAACAAAAATACTGGCCATTTCCCTGTTGGAAATCTTTTTATAATATTGAGTGATGACCTGGGAATCATATTGGCAGTCTTCAAATAGATAATCATAGCTTCTATTCTCTATTTGAGATGCTTTGCGATCAAGTAAATGTAATGCCATAGCATTGCCGGATATAATCTTTCCATTCAGCATTGTCAATATTACGCCTTGCGCCATTCCATCTATTAAATTCTGAAACATCACGGTTTTACTTTTTTCTTCAAATGAAATGACATTGGAAGGGTTTACCTGAATCCTAGTAAAGATTAGTTGTTTATGTTCCAGATAATGGCCCCAAACTTGAACCGGTATTTTTTGGTGATATTTATTTATTAATGTAAACGTTGCAGTAGATGTTGAATTTTCAATTACAGAACTGATAAATCTCTCCCACTCACCACTAAGTTTATCCGCGCTTTCCCAAAAGCTCTTTGGTAAATGGACTGATTGTAATATTTCGTTCGCCTTACTATTCATGAATTCAATTTTACCTTGGCGGTTCAATATAATGATTTGTTCATTGGATTGCTGAAAAAGCTCTTCTAACATATAATTCAATTGGCCTTCCACTACAAATATTACCCCCAATTTTAGATATTATAGAATTTTCAGAATTGTATACTTACCGTATATTATTTCATATTACTATTTGGAATAAAATGGGTAGATTCTCCCATATTGTTTGTATCTGTTTACACTGCTACAATAGACTTTATGAAGAGGAGAATAAAATTATGAAAACTATATTAAGTACACTCAATGCAAAATATATTCATACTAATTTAGCGATTCGCTATTTAAAAGCAGCAGCACAGCCTGAATTCGACTGTGAGCTTGCTGAATATACAATTAAAGACCCCGCTTTCAACATCGTATCCGACCTTTTCCAAAAGAAACCCGATGTTGTCGGATTCAGCTGTTATATTTGGAATATTAATGAGACGATTGCGGTAATTCGTATGCTAAAAACGGTATTGCCTGATGTCAAGATTGTATTAGGTGGTCCGGAAGTTTCCTATGATGTCCATGAATGGATTCGCAAACATGAAGAAATCGACTTCATTATAATGGGTGAAGGTGAAGTTTCATTTAAAGAAATGCTTCGTCATTTCAATGGTGAGATTCCTCTCGAAAAAGTACCGGGTATCTGCTATTTAGAAGAAGGAAAATTAAAAATCCATGCACAGCCACCTAAAATCGATTTACGGGAAATTGCTACCCCTTTCCGTTTTGAAGAAGACCTGCCTCACCTTGGTAAACGAATTCAATATATTGAAACAAGCCGTGGCTGTCCGTTCAGCTGTCAATTCTGCTTATCTTCCATTGAAGTAGGTGTTCGTTATTTCAACCGTGAGAAGATTAAAGAGGATATTCGCTACTTAATGAATAACGGGGCAAGAACGATTAAATTCGTTGACCGTACCTTTAATATTAGCCGCAGTTATGCGATGGAAATGTTCCAGTTTTTAATTGATGAACATCAACCAGGTGTTGTATTCCAGTTCGAAATCACGGCAGACATTATGCGTCCGGAAGTCATCCAATTTTTGAATGACAATGCTCCGAAAGGGCTGTTCCGTTTTGAAATCGGTGTCCAGTCAACGAATGACTTAACGAACGATCTTGTAAAGCGTCGACAAAACTTCGAAAAGCTTACACGTACTGTTACGATGGTAAAAGAAGGCGGGAAAATCGACCAGCATCTTGATTTAATTGCGGGATTGCCTGAAGAGGATTATTCGTCATTCCGTAAAACATTCAATGATGTATTTGCGATGCGCCCGGAGGAGCTTCAGCTTGGCTTTTTGAAACTGCTGCGCGGGACAGGATTACGCCTGGAAGCCGAAAAGTACGGCTACACATATGTTGATATTTCGCCATATGAAATTTTCTCAAATAATGTATTAACGTTTGATGATATTGTCCGTATTAAACATGCGGAAGATGTACTGGAAAAGTATTGGAACGCACACCGTATGGACAATACAATTGAATATTTAGTAACAGAAGTATTTGAAACGCCTTTCGACTTCTTCCAAAGCTTCGGCACATATTGGGAAACAAAGGGCTGGTCACGTATCGGACATCAGCTTGAAGATTTATTCCGCCGTTTACTTGAGTTCCTTCAAACGGTCGAGCATGCCGACTTAGAAGTCATTACAAGCCTAATGAAATATGACTTCCTTCAAGGTCAGCAATTCCAGCCGCGTAAACTTTGGTGGGATGACCGTCTTTCTGAAATTGAGATGAAAGATGTCTATGCACGTATTAAAGAAAATCCTGCTCTTGTAGGTGAGGAATTTGAAGCAATGCAAATTACGGAACGCGAATTATTCAAGCATTCCTTAATTATTCCGTTCCACATCGATTTACAAAATTATGAAGTCGGTGCACCACAAAAGAAAACGGGCTATTTATTCACATACTTCCGCAATGGACAACAGCCTTACTTCAGCACATTCAATTAATCAAAAGTGGTTGGAATCTAACCCCAAAAAGCTATTTTTCTCTCAGAGAAAAATAGCTTTTTTACTGAACGTTATAATGGACCCGCAGGAAGCTTGCTTGTTGTCCCCACATCTTTTTATGAACTATAAACTTACTTTTTATTCGAGTGAGAATCCGTTTGCTTTTTTTGTGGGCTATTTTTCGATTGTTCTTCCGTTAAATCATTGTCTTCGCGAAGATCCAAATCATCAGGGTTTAATTCTGGTCCAACTTCCTCTTTCATGTTTTGTCGGTCATTCCCTTTCTTTTTCTCCATATATATCACCTCCATTTAATAAATTAACCATTCGGCTATTATCTATTCCGCCGATATGATTAAACAGAGCTGCAATCAGCCTACTCGTTTTATACCCCAAAAAAGAGGGCATAATTCAAATAAGAAGAAAGGAGTGCTATTTTTGAAAATATTTTTAGTTATTTCTAGCATTGTTGTTCCGCTTATTATGGTTCTTATACGAAAGAAAATCAGCAAGTCCGCACTTGTCTTCAATATACTCGCTGTTATTTTTGTCATCATTTTCGGCAGTATTGCATCCACTTCGATTTATCAAATCATTATTGATGACGCAGTATTTATGACAAAAATTCACGGCTTATTTTTAAATGAGCTCTTTTTAATTTCCGGTGCATATATCGGAGTCTTTACTATTTACAGGCTGATGATTCTCACATTGCATGAAAAATAACTGTGCCCCAAAAATTAAAGAACGCCCATTCCCTTAAAGGAAATGGACGTTTTTACGCATTCTATCATACTATTTACCCAATAATAATTCTTTCCTTCGGGTAATGGTATTTCTTCTTCTGGGCAGACCCGCCGATTGAATAAAGGAAAGAAATGAGCCCTACACGCCCGACAAACATGAGCACCATAATGACCATTTTTCCGAATGCCGTCAAGTTCTCTGTTATACCGAGCGACATCCCGCACGTTCCGAATGCTGAAGTGATTTCAAATATGACTTCCATCATCGTTGCACGTGATTCTGTAATAAACAAAACCATCGCAGCACCTAGCACCATAATAATCGCAAAAATCAGCACCGCAAATGAACGGAATACATCGATTACATGAATTTCCCGGTTAAAGATTTGAATTTCCGACTGCCCGCGGGAAAATGCGATTAAAAATAATAAAACAATGGCAAATGTCGTTGTGCGAATCCCGCCTCCTACAGAACTTGGTGACGCCCCGATAAACATGAGCGCACTCATAAAGAGCTGTGTCGCCTCATTAAAAGATGTTACGTCAAAGGTCGTCAAACCTGCCGACCTGGTGGAAACCGATTGGAACATGGCCGTAAACACCGCTTCATGCCATCGCATCCCTTTAAATGACTGGAAAGATTCAATAATAAAAATAACAACTGAACCGAAAATAAATAAGCCGACATACGTGAAGGTCGTAACCTTTGTAAATAAGCTAAAGCGAAAAGCCGGATCCTTTTTCGTTAAATAAGCCTTCACTTCAATTAATACCGGAAAACCGATTGCACCTAGAAAAATTAAAATCATACAGACAAATTGAATGAAATAATCATGGTGGAATGGTTCCAGACTCATGCCCGTAATATCAAAGCCTCCGTTTGTTGTCGATGAAATGGCAGCAAACAACCCATTAATCGCCGACTCTTCCCATGTCGCAAAATAACGCTTAAAGTGAACCGTTAATATAAAGGCACCGGTAAATTCAATCATAAACAGCAGTTTGGCAATTTGACGAATTAATGCTACAACACCCGATAAATTATACTGATTATGGTCAATCATAATCAGCTGCCGTTCCCGCATACCGATTTTCTTTCCAAACAACAGCCATAAAAACGTACCGATGGACATAATCCCAATCGCACCAAACTGCAGAATGAGCAAAATCATTGCAAGCCCAAAGCTACTGTAGGTCTCTGCAACAGTCACAGTCGTTAAACCCGTTACACTAACGGCACTAACCGCCGTAAATAAACTGTCCAGAAACGATACGTGGACGCCTTCCAGATGTACTCCCGGGAGACGCAGCAAAAAAAATGAAATTAAAATAGCTACTGAATAATAAGTGATTAAAATTTGGAAAGGCGTAACTTTCCGTTTTTCAAATTTTTTAAAAGGCATATAGTGGCCTCCGATATTTTATTACATTTTTTCTAGTATAATGAATAACTTGAAAAATGGAAAGAAGACACTTCTAATAGTAGAAGTATCTCCTAAATTATTTATTATTCTGCTTTTGATTTTTTGTTTTTGTACACACTTACTAAATAGCCACCCACTGCAAGTCCAAGCAGCACGACCCAAAAAATCGCTTTCCATGTTGTAGAATGAGGGAAATGCGGGTCAATAATAGCCAAGTTTTCATGTCCTAATGCCAGTACAGCCAATTTGACACCTACCCAGCCTACAATTAAAAAGGCTGCAGTTTCCAATGTCGGATAGTCGTTTAACAGCTTAACAAACATTTGTGCCGCGAAACGCATAATGACAAGCCCGATAAAGCCACCAAGGAACATAACCGCAAATGGACCGGCATTAATTCCACCAATATGGTAGTCACCAATATGCGGTAACGTCATAGCAATCGCTACTGCTGCAAGCATTGAGTCAATTGCAAATGCAATATCCGCAAGTTCTACTTTTAATACAGTCATCCAGAAACCAGAGCCTTTAGTTTCTTTAATATCGTCCTCTTCATCCTGCTTTTTAAAGTGATTATCATAGAGATGTTTTATGGATATGAATAATAGATAAGCCGCACCAAGTGCTTGAATTTCCCAGTATTTCGCTAAGAACGTAATAAGGAACAGTGCGATGAAACGGAATACGAACGCACCGAATAATCCGTAAAATAATGCCTTTTTTTGTTGTTCTTTTGGTAAATGTTTAACCATTACTGCCATTACAACTGCATTATCTGCAGCCAATAGCCCTTCAAGGAATACTAATACAAGTAAGACCCATGCATATTCTAATAAAATTGCTTCCATGAAATTTCTCCTCCTTATTATTTACTTGTACCCAATAAATTAGGCATTCATAATATAAACTTGAAAAAATACCCTTTTTGGCCAAAAAAGAAAAGACCTCTGCCTATGTAATATAGGCAAAGGTCTTGCTAAGCACATAATGCTATCACACCCGATGGCTCCTAACCATGTAATGACGAATGTGAAGTAAGTACATTTAAATATAGCGCTTATCTTTAGAGACAAGCTGCTATTTAAATTTCTTATAGCTACTCCCCTTTGACAAATGTCAATGGATATTCAATTCAATTATTATATTGTTATTTTACCGATAACATCTGAAAAAATCAAACGATTCTTTCATATTTCATCAACATTTTACAATAACCGTCTACACATACTTCTTTCTCAGCTAATGTTTTACTTCCTTTTCAATCAAGCTGTAGATGATCGGTACGATAAATAAAGTTAGAATTGTTGAACTGATGAGTCCTCCAATAACAACAACCGCCATTGGCTGATTGATTTCAGTCCCTTCACCAATACCCAATGCTAAAGGAACCAACCCTAAAATCGTCGTTAGAGCCGTCATTAATATCGGTCTCATCCGATCCTGCGCCCCGGTAATAATCGCATCGGTTTTATTTAATCCGAGCTGCCGTTTTTGATTTATATAGTCAATAAGCACAATACCATTGTTCACTACAATCCCTACTAATATAAGGATTCCGATAATGGCTGTGACACCAAGCAATGTATTTGTTACAAACAATGAAATCGCGACACCGATGATCATTAGCGGTACACTGAATATCATGACAAACGGCAGCTTAAATGATTCAAATTGAGCGCCCATTACTAAATAAATAAGAATGACCGCAAGTAGAATAGCCAAAATCATATCTTGTTTTGCACTGTCGAATAGTTCACGGTCCCCGCCAAAAACAATTCTCGATGTTGCAGGAATTTCACCTTCTTCAATCGCTTCATCCACTTTTCGGGAAATACCGCTGAGCGATTCGGATGTATCGTATTTTACAAATACGGCAACGGCCGATGCCTGGTCCGATCTTCGGATAGCTGTTTGGGTTTCTTTTATTTCAACCGATGCAAGCTCCTGCAGCTCCACAAATACCCCGGCATTTGTTCGAAGCTTCATCGTTTTAAGTGCTTCCACATCCTCACGGTAAGCTTTTCCGAAACCAGTGTAGACTCCCAGTACTTCGCCATCTTCGGCTATAATCTGCGTTGTAAATGCGCCTCGTGTCATCATATTGACGGTTTGTGCGATTTGTGCAGGCATTAGCCCATATTGAAGTGCATCCTCACGGTTTACTTCAATTTGAATTTCCTCTTGCACTTCATCCAAATCAGTCGTTACTTCTATAACCGAATCGATATTTGCTACACGTTCCTGGATGGAAGCGACCGTTTTTTGCAGCTGAGGCTCATTGCTGTCCGTCACACGGAATGTTAAGGAGTTCGGTGTTGATCCGGAAGAAGATGACAATGAAAACGTCACTTCAGCACGCTCTCCGATTTCCTGCTGTACTTGTTTTTCAAACTGTTCTACAAACTCGAAAATGGAACGATCTCGTTCCCCTAATTCAACAAGCTTGACTGAAATCTCTCCTTCATTTTGTTCACTAGTACCTCGAGATAAAGATTGCTGATTACCTCCAATTAGACTGACCACTACATCCACTTCTTCATAATCCTTCGCCATCTCTTCAATTTCCGATACAATTTGTTCTGTTTTCTCAACCGTTGCACTGTTCGGAAGCTCGACGGACAGCGATACAAATCCTTCATCTGTAGGCGGTAAAAACTCTGTACCTGTTTTGTATATTGTAAAACCGGAGATACCCACCAAGACAATTGTGATAGTTAATATGAGGGCACGTCTCTTTAATCCCCATTTCAGCGCTTTCGTATAATTCCGGTACAGCCAAGATTCCTCCCGTTTCTTCATTATCGTCGCAGGTTTCGTACGTAAGAGACGGCTGGCCAACATTGGAACAACTGTTAATGCCACAAAAAGTGAAGCGATTAAACTGAAAGAAATCGTTAATGCAAACTCTACAAATATTTGTCCGATTAACCCACTTATAAAAATAACCGGTACAAATACCGCAATCGTCGTAACAGTAGACGCGGTAATTGCTAAAGCCACTTCCTTGGCACCATTCACTGCTGCTTCTTTCGGGTTCTCTCCAAGTTCTAAATGACGCTCAATATTTTCTATTACAACAATGGCATTATCCACAAGCATCCCGATACCAAGTGCAAGTGCACCGAGTGTCATAATATTTAAAGAGAATTCCGCAAAAAACATAAGCACAAACGTTACGATGACCGAAAAAGGAATCGCAATCCCGATAATAAGCGGACTTTTTATTCCGGATAAAAAGAAGAAAAGGACAAGCATCGCAAACAGTCCGCCAAAAATAAGCGAAGAGCTGATATTGCTGATTGCCAATCGTACATAGTCTCCCTGATCAAATAAAATAGTCGCCTCGATACCATTATATTGGGGCTCATCTAATAATTGTCCAAGCTCCTTCTGAAAAGTTTCGGATACATTTGCGGTATTTGCTCCAGACTCCTGCAATACCGAGATAAGTACAGCCTGCTGGTCATTGGCCCTTGTAATTGTGTTCGTTTCCTGTTCTTTTCTTTCTACATTTGCTATATCCTGAACTTTAATTGACTCACCTGTTAACGGATTGACCGAAAGCACAACATTCGCTATTTCTTCCGGACTTGTAAACAAGCTGACCACCCTTGTAGTTAACAGCTGATTATCTTTTGTACTTAGTTCTGCACCCGGCATTGAAATATTGCTCGCCTGGATAATTTGCATCACATCATTTTGCGTTAAATTATTTTGCTCAAGCTTTTCGGCATCCAGCTCAATCTGTACTTCTTCAACAATTTCACCGGAAACGGTTACACTGGCCACCCCTTCAGTCCGCTGCAATTCCTGCTCAAGCGATTCGGCAATTTGCCGGATATCGACTTCTTCACTATCTGCTGACAGTACCAATTGAATAATCGGAAACTGTGATGGATCAAACTTTAAAAAGTTTGGTGTTCCCGCATCTTCAGGAAGCGGGACAAGGTCAATACGCTGCAAGATGTCCATTTGAACATCATCCATATTCGTTGACCAATCAAACTCCAAAATTATGAGATTCGAGCTTTCCAGCGATGTCGACTGCACTCGTTTAATCCCCGGCAATGTGGCCAGAGATGCTTCAAGCGGCTTTGTCACTTTTTCATTTACTTCTATCGGACTTGCACCCGGATAGTTTGTTACAACAACCCCTATCGGCGGATTTAAATCGGGTATTAACGTAACAGGTATTTTAAATAATGAAACGGCGCCGAGTAGTAGCACGAAAATCATCGAAACAATTGTAAATACCGGGCGTTTTATAGAAAACTTGCTTATATTCATCGGTGGAAAGTCCTTTCAATTTGTCTTTATATTCATTAAAATTCGGGTAGAGCTATCTTTTTCCCTTTTATCATCCGACAAAACTTACATTATTACAGCAAAATGTTACAAAAAATCATACAAAGTAGGCATGGTTGTATTAGTCTGGATTTTCTGCTCCAGTGAATTCTTAGCTGGAATGCCTTGCCTACACTACAAGCTACGGGAGGCCATTTATGTGTTTAATTGCATTTTCCTATAAAGTTCATCCATCTTATCCGCTCATCGTCGTTGCGAACCGTGACGAATTTTACGACCGTCCGACAGCGGCTGCCCATTTTTGGGAAGATGAACCTGAAATATTAGCTGGACGAGATTTACGTCAGCAGGGCAGCTGGATGGGGCTGTCAAAAAATGGCCGTTTTGCTGCCATTACAAATTACCGTGATCCGCGCCTTCCTGAAACCGGCCAATTGTCACGTGGAGAAATTGTACGGTTGTTTTTAACTGCTACAGAATCGACAGACGCTTTTATCCAGTCACTGCGTTCAAAAAGAGATTTGTACGGAGGTTTCAATGTTTTGCTTTATGACGGTAAAGACATGCATCATTTCAATAATATTTACGATGAACATAGTATTATAGAAAGCGGAATTCACGGTGTGAGTAACGCTACTTTCAATACACCATGGCCAAAAGTAACTGCTGCTAAAAAGGTATTGGAAAATACAGTCGAAGAAGATGCAGTCGAAATGAACACACTCATCTCGCTTTTGGCAAATGATGTAATCGCACAAGATGAAGTATTGCCAAATACTGGTGTAGGTATCCATCTGGAAAGATCCTTATCCGCCCAATTTGTAAAACTTCCTAATTACGGTACACGATGCTCCACAGCTATTGTTTTCAACAAAAATGGAGAGATTGATTTTCTAGAACGGACATATGAAAACGGGAAATTTAAATTTGACCGTTCTTACCGTATTGCTGCGGGAGAATAAGTAATGGCAGATAACTGAGACCGGGAAGGAGTTTTACTTTCTATCGTAACTATTCTAATATCCGGACCCGGTTCTCTTTTTTCACGCTTTTGTTCCACTTTCCGGATGAATAGTTCCATTTTCACCGCATAACATTCTACTTATCTCTCTTTACTCTCTACATTTAAATCGTAAACTTCTAATAAATTTTCGGGTTCCACTTCTCTCTATTTCGTTCCACATTTCAGTCAAAACATTCTACTTTGACTACGGGAAGTTCTACTTTTCTCTTTTTCTTTTCTAAATTTCAGTCTAATACTTCTAATAAACGCCTTGCTCTCGACACCCTCATTTCCTCAAAACGCAAAAAACCCCGGCAATTCTCTTACAAAGAAAATCGCCGGGGCTTATTAATTATTCAATTATAGTAAGCTGTATAATTGAATGTTTTCGTTTTTCTCAGAGAACCAGCGCATCGCAAATTCGTTTTCGAATAAAAATACTTTATTATCGAAACGGTCTTTCACAAGCATTGAACGTTGAGAATGCATTGAATCTTTCACATCTTCTTCGTTTTCAATCCAACGTGCAATTTTGCTGCCAATCGGCTGCATAATTACTTCTACATTGTATTCGTTAATCATTCGGTGCTGGAATACTTCAAACTGTAATTGACCAACCGCACCAAGAATTACTTCTTCAGTATGCATTGTTTTGAAATACTGAATTGCGCCTTCTTGTACTAATTGCAGCACACCTTTTTGGAATTGCTTCCCTTTCATTACGTTTTTCGCCGAAACTTTCATGAAAATTTCAGGTGTGAATTGAGGTAATTTTTCAAAGTTGAATGTTTTCTTGCCGCCGACTACTGTATCTCCAATTTGATACGTACCTGTATCATAAAGACCGATAATGTCACCAGCAACAGCTTCATTTACTGTTTCACGATCATCTGCAAGGAACTGTGTTGACTGTGTCACTTTGAACGACTTACCTGTACGTGAAAGTGTCATGTTCATACCGCGTTCAA
Organism: Solibacillus sp. FSL R5-0691; assembly: GCF_037974225.1. Taxonomy (GTDB): domain Bacteria; phylum Bacillota; class Bacilli; order Bacillales_A; family Planococcaceae; genus Solibacillus. The sequence continues at coordinate 774,650 of NZ_CP150231.1, read as the reverse complement.
ATTTACCTGATACGATACGCACGAATGCAATACGGTCACGGTGTGCCGGGTTCATATTCGCTTGAATTTTGAAAATGAATCCAGAAAATTCGCCATGATCAACAGGATCAATAAATTGCTCATCTTCCGTAATACGAGGTTGAGGAATCGGTGCAAATTTTAAATACGTATCAAGGAATGTCTGTACACCGAAATTCGTTAATGCCGATCCGAAAAATACCGGTGTCAATTCACCACGAGCGATTTTATCTTCCGAATACTCATTTCCAGCTTCATTCAGAAGTTCGATATCGTCGATTGCCTGTGAATAATACGATGTTTTTTTCATATCGTTATCAACAGCTAGATGTCCCTCTTCATCAAGTGGCAAGTAGCGGTCACCTTCTTCTACACGGAACTGCTCGATACGCTTGTTGTAACGGTCGTAAATTCCCAGGAACTCTTTCCCCATACCGATCGGCCAGTTCATCGGATATGCGTTAATACCAAGAACCTCTTCCAATTCTTCAATAAGCTCCAACGGCTCTTTCCCTTGACGGTCCAATTTGTTGATAAATGTAAAAATCGGAATACCGCGCATTTTACAAACTTTAAATAGCTTTAATGTTTGGGCTTCGATCCCTTTAGCCGCATCGACTACCATGACAGCTGAGTCTACAGCCATTAACGTACGGTACGTATCTTCCGAGAAGTCTTGGTGTCCAGGTGTATCCAGAATGTTTACACGGCAGCCTGAATAATCGAACTGCATAACAGAAGAAGTAACCGAGATCCCACGTTGTTTCTCGATCTCCATCCAGTCAGATGTCGCAAACTTACCTGACTTCTTTCCTTTTACTGTTCCTGCGTCACGAATCGCACCACCGAATAATAGTAGTTTTTCTGTAATAGTCGTTTTACCAGCATCCGGGTGACTGATGATGGCGAATGTACGACGCGCTAATATATCTTGTTCTAAAGTCATTAATTTCGTCTCCTTTTTTCATACTTTCTTATTTTAAAAGACAACAGTCATTTGTTACAACCTTTTTTACTTTGCTAGGCTCATTTTCCGTAATCTCCGCAATACTTTGAAAAGCATAAAACCGATTACAATGGCGATTGCATTTAATAATACATCATCGACATCTATACTACGACCAATAAAATATTGAGTCCCTTCAATAAATAACGGAATCGTAAACGCGACGACATGCATAATACGCCATCCTCTGAATTTTCCCCATAATAGCGGAATAAAGAAACCAAAAGGTATAAACAGGACAATATTGCCTGCCAAATTATAAAATGCGATATTTGCCAATGGTCCATTCAATTGGTCATAATACAGCATAATTGTTTGTAATGGGGTAAAATTGCTGCGCACATATGCGGTGGAAGTATCAAAAATGATCTGTCCATTCGACAGTTGGAAGTTTGGAATAATCGTTTGGGAAAAGATACTGACACTGTAAAAGAAAAATAAAAGCATTGTCAATTCGCGCCACGCGTATCTAGTTTTATTTTTCATATAAAACACGCGCAATATGCAATAAATCGGGAAGCTTACAGTGCAGTACGCAATCATACTAAGTAAAAATGAATAGATCATTTTTGTCACCTCCAAAAAAATCCACCGCTAACGCTATTACGTTAACACGGTGGATTTGAAAAAATTATAGCATAATCTATACAAATTTTAACTTTCCAGCTTCAATCGCAATTTTCGCATCACTATGCGGATATTTTGTATTTTCGATAATTTGGTAATCCTCATGACCTTTACCAGCGAAAATAATGATATCACCAGGATTTGCAACACTTACCGCATGTCTAACGGCTTCGGCACGGTCACCGATACAGGCATAATTTTTATGTTTCATACCTTTTGCCAAATCACCTGTAATACTGTCAAATTCCTCATAGCGTGGATCATCCGTCGTCAAGACTACATAGTCTGCAACAGATGCCTTTTCTGCCATTGTCGGACGTTTCGTTTTATCCCGTCCGCCACCAGTGCCAACAAGGAAAATCAATTTGTTTTCCGGTTTTTTATATGGCATAGCAGCATTGATCGCTTTTTCAATCGCATCCGGTGTATGAGCATAGTCGATGAACATTTGAATCGGTAAATCCGAATCTACTTTCTCCATACGCCCTTTTACCGGTGGCAGCATTTCGATCTGTTCGATAATGACATCAACCGGGAAACCACGAGCATAGAATACGGCTGTTGCTGCAAGGACATTGTAAATATTAAATTCGCCCAGTAAATGCATCGATACCGGGAATGTACCCTCCGGTGTTTCCATATCGAAATGCGTCATGCCATTTTCATAATTGCAGTTTACTGCACGGAAAATCGCATTATTATGCAATCCGTAAGTCCAAATTGGGAACGGTGTCATTTCCGCATAGCGCGCAGACCAAGGATCATCAGCATTTAATACGACATGCTTGTTCTTCTCCAAGTCTTGTCCTAGCTGAGAAAACAGCAAACCTTTTGTGTTCCCGTAGTTTTCCATCGTACCGTGGAAATCTAAATGATCATGCGTTAAATTCGTAAATACCGCCACATCGTAGTCAACACCGGCTAAACGCCCTAATGCTAAACCATGTGATGAAACTTCCATCACCATTGCACGGCAGCCTTCACTTTTCGCACGGAAAATCATCTGTTGTGTATTTAATGAATCACTTGTCGTGTTTGCCGATTCGTACAGCACACCATTTAAATTAAAACCGATTGTTCCTGACAATGCCGATTTTTCGCCAAGTCCGATTAATATATTGTGGATAATTCCAGATACACTCGTTTTCCCATTTGTACCTGTAACTCCGATCATCATAATATCCTTCGATGGATAATCAAAAAACTTTGCCGCTAAAATGCCAAGTGTACGTGTCGTATTTTTTACGATTACTTGTGCAATTTCTCCATCCAACTGTAATAGACGTTCTGTAACAATTACAGTTGCACCTGCATCAACTGCCTTTTGAGCATAGTCATGCCCGTCCACTGTAAAACCTTTTATACATATAAATAAACTGTTTGGCTGAACACTGCGCGAGTCAATTGCAATATCTTTAATCAGTTTCGGTAGTTGACCTACAACTTTCTTTTGCATCAGTGTACTTAAAAGTTCTTCTGCATACATAATTCTTTCCCCCACAATTGCAATATAATTGCGAATGATAATTTTCTTCTATGTACTAATCATCATACTGTGCATAGATTGAAATTTCCACGCTTTTCAACATCTATAATGTTTCCGTATAAAATAAACATGTTTGCAATATAAGGACTATGGACATATAATACATAAGTTCATTTTCGTATTATTTACTCAAAATACTGAAATTAGGACCTAAAATTATATTTAAAATTAAAAATTCCAATTCGTTCTTATTTAATTTATTTATACGATATATCTATCATATCAAAATTCGTCATTTATCGACATCATGAATTACTGTATCATTATAGTTAATATTACTTATTCGAGGTGTTTTATGCAGCAACAAGAGATTTTAAATAAGCGAAATCTGCTTATGGTAATTACTTATTTTTTCTCTACGCTTATTTTTATTACTGTCATTGCTACACAGCTGTTCAAGCATCCTTATTCGTTTTTAGGTATTAGTATCGGTAGTTGCATTATGCTCATCGCTTTGTATTATTTAAAAACGCCCCCCAAAGTGCTGCAAATTATATTGATATGTACATGGCATATCACTGTTTTCCTATTTAACTATCAAAATGTGAGTATACTTTCGTTTTATACTTTTATTTGGGTAATCGCGACTTTAACCATTTACCGTTCTTATATAATTTCTTTCATCAACATTATTTTAGTATTCATTGAAATCTATATTTTAAATAAGTTATCGATGATTCCCTACCATAGTTTTAACTCTGATGATCAACTTTTACTTTTCAGCTTTTTGATGGCGATTTGCATCATGAGTATCGGACAAAGTTTTTTAATAAAACAGATTTGGTTAAAGCTAGAAAAAAATGCAATTGACCGTGAGTATTATTTAAATTCCAAACATGCCTATTTGCATTTGTTTTTCGAACAGGCTAATGATGCAATTGCTGTATTTGATTTGGAAGACCGTGTTATTGCGGTCAATCCTGCATTCGAGAAATTGTATGGCTGGTCTAAGGAGGAGGCATTAGGGCGTGTTTTACCGCTGATTCCCCCGGAAAATGAGGAAGAATCGAAGCAAAGGAAAGATGATTTAATGCTCGGAAAAAAATATCGGCTCCATGAAACGACCGATATGAGAAAAGACGGCACTTTTTTTGATGCACAGATTTCATTGTCACCTATTTTGAGTCCGCATGGTGAGATTATCGGATCGTCTGTCATTTCACGGGACATCTCCTACATTAAAGAAAATGAAAATCTGATTTTGCAGTCGGAAAAATTACGGCTTGTCGGAGAGCTTGCCGCGGGTGTTGCTCATGAAATCCGCAATCCAATGACGGTAATTTCCGGCTATGTTCAAATGATGAACGAAGATCCGGATTCGCCTTACTATGAGTATACAAAACTCATTCAAAATGAAACCGAGCGAATTGAATTAATTTTATCGGAGTTCCTTGTACTATCAAAACCTCAGGCTAATCAGTATGCGCCGATTAATTTGGCGGAAGCTTTATCGGAGGTCGTCCAGTTTCTTCAATACGAGTTCCAGTCAAAAGCGATTTCCTTAAAAATTATTAATGAATTTTTGAACATTACAATTTTAGGAAATAAAAATCAACTCAAGCAAGTGTTTATTAATTTATTCAAAAATGCGATCGAAGCGATCAATGAAGATGGTTCCATTACATTGCAAGTATGCAAAAGTAAAGAGGAAAAAGAAATTCGTATTCAAATTATTGATACGGGATGTGGTATTCCACAACATGTGCTGGACCGGATGTTCGAACCTTTCTATACGACGAAAACAAATGGAACAGGGCTTGGCATGATGATTATCAATAAAATTGTACAAGATCATCAAGGGTCCATCCAAATTAAAAGCAAGCAGCATGTCGGTACTGAAATATTATTAACGTTTCCGATAATGACAGAATAATAGATGAAGGCTTTCCTGAATTTAACGGGAAAGCCTTCTTTTCATTATTTCATAATTGTACGGACTAGCTTTACTTTTTGCTTGTATGGTGGATATAGCAGACTATTTGCCAGTTTATTAGAACGGTGCAAAATGGATTTCGGGTGTGTGAAGTTTTCAAAACTTGCTTTTCCGTGGTATGCTTTCACACCTGAAGGCCCCACTCCGCCAAACGGTAAATGCGTGTTACCGACATGCGTAATGACATCATTTATACACCCTCCGCCAAACGGAAGCTCTTCTAAAAAGTAATCGATGGCTTTTTCATTTTCCGAGAACAAATAAGCACTTAACGGTTTCGGCAATTGACGAATTTCATGAATCGCTTTTGGCAAATTTTCATACGTCATAACCGGTAAAATTGGTCCAAACAATTCATTTTCCATCGAAGGTCGATCCCACGTAATATTTTCCAGCACAGTCGGTTCCATATATAAATCTTCTCGGTCTGTACGGCCACCATATACGACCGTATCTCGTTCCCTATCTAAAATAGTCTGCAGTCGGTCGAATTGGCGTTCATTAATAATACGCCCGTAGTCCTTACTTTGCTGTGGATTATCACCGTAAAATTCTTTGATCGCTTTTTTTACAAGACGCGAAAACTTTTTCGCAACGCTTGTATGGACAAGAACATAATCAGGCGCTACACATGTTTGTCCTGTATTATTGAATTTCCCCCATACAATCCGTTTAGCCGCTACATCCAGATTTGCCGTCTGATCGACAATTGCCGGACTCTTTCCGCCCAATTCCAATGCAATCGGCGTAAGGCGTTCTGCAGCTGCTTTTGCCACAACCTTCCCTACCGCTACACTTCCCGTAAAGAAAATATAATCAAAAGATGCGTGAATCAATGCCGTTACTTCATCCTTTTCCCCTTCTACAACACGTACATATTCGGAAGGGAATACTTCTTCCAGAATTTTTTTCGTAATAAATGCTGTATTTTCGGCAGATTCCGATGGTTTAACAATCGCCGTATTTCCTCCGATAATCGCACCGATCAACGGCTCCATAATCAATTGGAATGGATAGTTGAATGGCCCGATGATTAATGTCACTCCATATGGTTCACGTACAACATAGCTTTTTGCTGGCTGGAAGTGGAGCGGTGTTTTGACAGGCTGCGGTTCCATCCAGCTATTTATATTTTTTAAAAAATAGGAAATACTATCATAAACAATACCGATTTCAGTTGTGAATGCTTCAAACTCGCTTTTTCTTAAATCGAGAGCTAAAGCTTCAATTACTTGATCTTCATATTTTTTTATTGTTTCCTTTAATTTTACGAGCTGTTCTTTACGAAATTCTACATCTTTTGTAGCACCTGTAAAATAAAAAGCACGTTGATTTTCGATCATTTGTTCAACATCATTTGCAGTAAAATTCATTTTTTTCATCCTTCCCAAAATTAATATCCGTGACTTATACAGAGATCCAGCTTCATTCATCAACTATTAAAAGAAAATAATCATTTTTATTGAATGAAGATAAATGCATGCATAAATTATAGCTGTTCACACATATTAACTATAGTAATAACTACTACAAAGTTTTAAAAATATCCTGCAAAAAAAAGGAGGCTTCATGATTAAATTGTCTTAATTTTTAATGAAATGTTTATAAATAAAGACATATGGGAATTTCATAACTAAATTAATAATCGAACAGAATAAGCAATGTAAAACAATCGTACAAGGAGGCTATATAAAATGATTATTACTGAAACTTGGTGGGGCGAGATTTTTTCCGGGCCATTATCTATTGGATTAAACGAACAGAAAGTTAAACAACTTGAGGATGAATCATTTTTATACTTTGACGAAATTGTTGCTACTATTCCTAATGAAGAACAAAATACTTAACTTTTAAAAGGACTGTCACAATTGACAGTCCTTTTTAGTATTTTTTTGTGGCATAATAACTATATAATAGTGATTATTACGCTAAGTTCATAGGAGGTTATCCTTATTTTAAATAAATTACTGACATCTATGTTATTCGCCTTACTAATTTTTGTTTGCGCCGTTTCAGTTCAATATATTATAAAAATGAAGAATTCCGATCAGGAAGAAACCATCATAGAAGCAAAGGCATCGATGACACAGGAGCAACTAAAGACTCATACGATGCTGATGTTGAGTGAAATCGTACTGAAACAGTTTGTTGAAAATATAATGCTGAATATCGAAATTATACCGGTTGACGATAAACAAAATGTCATTGTCTCCCTAAGGGCATCAGAATTTCTTAGTGAAATTACATTGCTGAAAGACAGCTATAACTTACTAAATGAAATCCAGCATGTGGAAGAAATCAATAATATTACGTTAAAATGGTTCAAGCCTGTAAAAAACAAAAATACAGAAATACTAACGATTACATTTGATGAAGAGGCATTAGTTGCTTTTGATGAAATTTCGTATAAAGACATTCCCCAGGCATCCACTCACTATATAAAGCATGCACATCTGGATTAATATATATCTTTCCAATATAAAAAGCAGTTCAAAAATTACGGATCGTAAAATTTGAACTGCTTTATTTTTATGCCTGTCTATTCCTTTATTTAATCGAATCATTCATTTGCTGTAGTGCCTTTTGGACATTTGTCACCGCTGTAATGAGTTCCTGTTCTTGTTTTGCCGTAAAGAGATTATAGTTAACGTAATCCTCTTTACCCACTTCGTAGTACGCTACAATTTCGTTTAATGCTGTAATTTCTTTTGTTGCAGTATCCGCACTTTCAGTAGAAACACGTGGTACAAACACTTCCATTAAATCTTCGGCTGCTTCTGTTTGTGCTTTCACTGCATATACTTCATTTCCTGCAACGCTCGGTTCAGTAAGTCGGGTATTTGCCATTTCCTTAAACATTGTTACAGCTGAAGCAAGCACATTATTTTCCGTCACATCAATTGTCGCAAAATCGGCTTGAAGTTTCTTCACATCGGCAACAAGTTCCTCGGCAATTTCTTCGTACCCTGCTGTCTTCTTCTCATCGAATAATCCGTAGGCTATACGTTGAAAACCAGTCGTTTCCGTTTCTTCTCCTTTCACAAGGTTACCGTTTATCTTTTCGTCAAGCTCCGGGAAACTTGGTGTCAGCGGCTGTAATCGTTCATAGTACATCGTTACTAGCGGATACAGCTTCTGTGCGTCCTCCAGCTTCCCTTCTTTAATAGCAGTCGCTAAAAGCTCGGTATCAATTACAAAGCTATCCAATTGCCCAGCTAAAAGCGATTTAAACTGCTCTGCTTCTGCACTGATATCTATCGATGTTTCCTGCTGTTCCACAGGCTCCGCTACTTGTTCTTCTTCTTTTTGCCCACATGCTGCCAATACAGAAACAGCAAGTAAAGCAGTCATTAACTTTTTACTTTTTTTCATCATAGTTCACCTCTTATTTTCTAGTTCGACTACTTTTGCATGAACGACGAAACGCTCTTTGTCATTTTGTGATGTCGTGCAAGTCGACAATGTCACAATTTTATCGTTAGGCGTTACTTGAACCGGAAGTTTTATATCGGAACGTTGCTGAATTTCCTCTAAATACTGCGTATAGGTATAGTCTGTAAATTGTGTTTCGATATAATAAAAGTCGGTCGTTGCTTCATAGGCGGCAAACACATGCAATGCATACCGTTTGTCATTTGTTTCATAGTAGAAAACGGGATGGGCTTCTGCATATGCCTGTTCGCTAAATTTAGGCAAATCTCCGAACATCGTACCATTGCGCAAAACATGCCCGTAAAAAATCGTATGACGGTCTTCCATTACTTCATTGCGAAAATCGGCAAATATGCTTCCACCGCGACTTTTCTCATCCAAATAATTATGTGTTAAGTAATACTCGTTATCGTCCCTTTGTAAAACAGGATTATTAAGACGAGTATTCTCCAGTGTGAGCCAGCCGATTATATGATCGTTTTGCTGTTGAAGTGAGGCAAGCTCACTTTGTTCGACAATTTGCCGGGCATTTTCAAGCTCTTTTTCCACTTTCTCATAGCTGAAAAAATAACGGATAATAATCCCGGCGCAAATTATCATGACGATACCGCTGACGACTCGAAAGATCCTACGCATATTAAATACTTAACGGCATCATATATAATCCGAGCTGCTCATCTTCATGAAACACGGAATTGACCCCGTATACTTCCTTAATTACTACTTTTGTAATCACATCGCGCGGTTCACCTTCAGCGATAATTTTACCGGCTTTCATTAAAATAATATGGTCACTGTAACGGATCGCCTGATTAATGTCGTGCAGCACCATTACAATCGTCAAACCGTACTGTTCATTTAATTGCTTTACGAGCTCCAGCAGCTCAAGCTGATAGTATATATCCAAATATGTTGTCGGCTCGTCCAGGCACAGTATTTCCGACTTTTGTGCAAGCGCCATGGCGATCCAAACTCGCTGCCGTTCCCCGCCGGATAGTGCCGATAGGTCATTATGTCGTTTTTCAAGCAGATTCGTACAAGTAAGCGCCCATGTAACAGCCTCTTCATCCTCTTCCGCTCTCTTTTTGAACAATGAAGTATGCGGCATCCGACCATACATCACAAGCTTCTCCACCGTCAAATCTGCCGGAATTTCGTTTTGCTGATAAACAATCGCCAGTTTCTTGGCAAACTCTTTCGGCTTATATTCCATCAAGTCCCGGTTTTCAAGCGTTGCATGGCCTTCAAGCGGTTTATTATTTCGTGACATGACACTTAGCAATGTGGATTTCCCGCAGCCATTCGGTCCAATAATTGTCGTCACTTTCCCTTTTGGAATAGCGGTCGATACTGCATTTAAATGACGGGTCGTTCCGTCATGAGAAACGACTACTTGTTTAATTTCCATATTGGTTGTCACTCTTTTCTAAGTAGGAATATGAGGAATGGTCCTCCGATTATCGCCATAATCGTCGATGCCGGTACTTCCATCGGGCTGAACAGTGTACGTCCAAGTGTATCGGCCAATAATATAATAAATGCGCCCAGCAGTGCCGTAAACGGAATTAACACTTTATGATCATAACCGACAAGCCGGCGTGCAATATGCGGCACTAAAATTCCGACAAATGAAATGACCCCTGCCACCACTACAGATGAAGCAGCTAGCAGCACGGCAACCGTCGCTATGAATATACGTGCACCTGTCACATTAAAACCGACACTTTTTGCCGTTTTATCGGATAATACGAGTACATTGCACGAAGCATATAAAATAAATGCAAGAAGTAAACCAATCGAGCCATATGTAACAATTAACGACACATCCTCCCAAGTTTTCAAAGAAAGGTTTGACGTAATCGAACCGGTTGCCGATGCACCGAAACTGATCATCGCTTCTGTAAGTCCAGAGAACATAGCATTAATCGCAATCCCGACTAAAATCAGCTTTAAAGGATTCAGCCCTGATTTCCAGGAAAGCAGGAAAACGAAGAAACATGCAAGTGCCCCTCCGATAAATGCTGCTAGTGGGGTGAAGAAAAATAATGTCGGTACGAAGCTTACGATAAATAATTTTGTAAATGCTGCTCCCGCGGATATCCCGATGAATCCGGCATCTGCTAATGGATTTCGCATAATTGCCTGCAATAATACACCGGCAACCGATAAAGCTGCTCCGGCGAATATCGCTACAATGATTCTTGGAAAACGCAAATCTTTAATCGCTGCCATATCCGCATTATCACTATTAAAGAAATTCATTATAAAATCGGTAAATGACATCTGTATACTGCCAGTAGTCGCTGCGTAAATGCTCGTTAGTACAAGTAATACCGTGACAGCGATAAAGCTGAAAATTTTTTTGGTCACAGAAAACATCCTTTATATGATGAAAAGCAAAACCTCGCTCAAGACTTTGCTTTTTCAACATTGTTATTAATAAGGTGAACGGGGAACCCCGCATATCCTCCCCCCTGCGTAAACCTGGGAGGCAGGGGTTTTATGGATAAAATATTTCTACTAACTCATTGAGTGCTTCCGGTACATTCAATGCTGCTGTTGTACCAAATAGCTCTTCTTCCAAATCATATACTTGTCCGTTTTTCACAGCATTAAAATGTTTCCATACATCATTTTTGGTAAATTCCTCGTCAAACATTTTAATCACTTCATCCGGCATACCGTGCGATAATCGTAAAATAATGTCAGGATTTGATGAATATAAATACTCTGTATTCGATGGCAAGTATTCTGCATCCTGGCCAGCCATGACGTTTTCACCGCCAGCAAGACGGACAAGATCTCCCGCATAGGAATTTTCCGTTGCTACTAAGTAACTGCCAGGCACTCCAAGTAAAATGAGTACACGCGGCTTCTCTTCATTACTTGCTGCCACCTCTACCGCATCAATTTCCGCCTGTAGTTCATCATTCAAAGCTTTCGCTTCGTCCACGCGGTTGTAGCGTTCTCCAAGTGCTGTAATTTCGTCCATCATTGATTCAATACTTGTTAAATCAACAAAATCTACCGGAATTTTCAACTGCTCAAATTTATCCTTTAAGTCGTATTCCAATGTGGAAACGGAAAGTACCTCCGTAGGATTAAGCGATTTAATGATTTCCGCATCCGGATCCATCGCATTTCCGATATTCGGCAGATCATCGAATCGTGCCGGCAAACCCTTTACCGTATCCGGAATAGCAACCGCATCAAGATTCAACCGGTCCAATATTTGTGCGATGACAACTGTTCCGGCGATAATTCGGTGCTCCTGTTCAACTGCCGCTGCCTGTTCAGATGCAGTATTATCTTCACCGGTGTTGGTTGACGCTGCTTGCTGTTCACTATTTCCGCATCCCGCAAGTACCGCCATGCTCAGTGCGAGACCGATTAACCACTTTTTCATTTGCTTTTCCTCCTAGCTGTTTAAACTGAAGTAAAATTTCATCCCGTATTAGATGGAAGTTTAGTTCAATTTAAGCGTAGCGTCTTAACTATCCTTACCTTAAAAATAGGATTGGGGCTGTATTAAAAGCCTCAGCTTTTAACACAACCCTACCTAAACTAGTATTAGCAATGGCTGTTTGTAATAAGCCATTTACGATTCATTGAATTATTTCTTTAAACCGTCAACAACTGTTAATGTGTTGTTTAAGATTTTTGCCATTTGAGAGCGTGTTAATTTATTTTCCGGATTGAATTTTCCTTCAAAACCAGAAATAATGCCTAATTTATTTAATTCAGAAATTGCTTTCGAAGCTTCCACTTCTTTCGGCATATCAGAGAATTTCGCTACTTCGCCAGATGCTTCATAGCCATTTTTCTCTAATAGACGGTAAATCATTAAAGCAGCTTGTTTACGCGTTACATCTTGTCCAGGTGCAAATGTAGTAGCAGTTTTACCGTTAATAATACCGTATCCGTTTAATGCATTGATTGCTGCTTTTGTTTCAGCATCGTATTTTACGATATCAGTGAAGTTCGCTTTTGCCGGTACATCCAGTTTTAATGCACGGTTTAACATTAATGCAAATTGAGAACGCTTTAAGTTGTTGCCTGGATTAAATTTTTCTGCTGCAATGAAAATCCCTTTATTGTATAGGTTAATGATTGCATCTTTATTTCCGTTGTTTGCGATATCTTTAAATGGAACAGTTGTTGCGTTCTTTTCAGTAAACTTCATTTGGAAATCATGTGCAGTTTCATATAATACAGTGCCGTTAAGAACTACTTTTAAATCTGCTGTAGCAGTATAAATTTTTTCTAAATCTTTGACTGATAACGTATAGATTTTTACTGTGTTATCGCCAACTTTTTCTTCTGATTTTAATGCAACTGTTGCGCCTTCAACATCGAAGCCCAATAAATGTTGACCTTCAGGGAATGTTAACTCTACATCATAGCCCCCTTCAGTTGCTGTCACTGTTACTTCATCGTCCAAATATTTATTGTGCATAATAGACAATTCCTGAGTTCCGTTCTTTAATGCTGTAACATCCATTTTTACAGACTCAACCGGTGCAGGTTTTGTTTCAGCTTTTGGTAGTTCCAGGTCAGCTGTTTCGATAGCGAAATTAAAGTCATATTGTTTGTCCATATTCATAGCAGGTACTACTACATGTACTGATGCTTCATGCAGATCACTGATTGATGGAATATCGATTGTTACCTTACCGTCTTTTGCCTCTACTTTATTGCCAGCAATCGTTACATCCGGAACCATTGCTTTTGAAGCTTCTGTGATTGTTAACTCTACAGAATATTTACCATCTTTCACGATTAATTTTGCATCAGGAGAGAAATGATTCGTAATTGCTGTGTAGTTTCCTACTTTTTCTTTATAAGCATCCCATTTGATAGCGTATGTACCATCTGCCACAGACTCAAACGTTTTACCAGGTGTATAAATCTTCTCTTCTTTCACTTCTTCAACTGGCTTTGTCGTTTCCGTTACTTCTTTGATTGATTTTGCATCAGGTGTTAACGTCACTTTATAATCAACCGGATCTTTTCCGACGAATGTAATTGTCATATTTAAAGTAGCTTCAACTGGAGCATAATCTGCAGTTACTGGAATGTTGATATGTTTTTTACCGTTATATTCAGCCATTGCAGGTTGTCCTGCCACTGTTACGCTGTTTACCATTGCTAATACCGCATCTGATAATTCAATATTGATAAATTGCTGACCATTACGCTCAACTAATGTACCTGTAGTTGGAATAAAACGTTTTAATGAATCATCCGCTTCAACTTTGAAGTCAATTGTTTTTGAAGCTGTTGGTGTTGCCGCTTCTGTTGCTTTTGTTTCTGTAGTTGTGTCAGCAGATACTGCCATTGCAGGTACGATTGCTGATGTAGCTAGTAATGAGGCTAAAACCGCTTTAGTTGCTTTTGATTTGTTTGTCATTTTTTATTTCCCCTATCTGTCTATGTAGTTTTTGTTTTCTTAGTGCGAATGAATACAACGGCTGCTATCAAAAATAAAACAATCGCCATTAATGGTAATTCATCGCTCGTCTCCGGATTTTCTACGACTTCAGAATCCTCAGCCTGCTTTGTTTCAGACACAACTTCTTCTTCGGATTTTGTTGAATCATCTGTCTTTGTCGTTTCTGTTGTCACTTGCTGTTCGGATGATTCTTGTTTCTGCTTTTCAGTTGTTGATGATGCTGGTGTATTTGAAGAAGTATTACTTCCTGACGACTTTGTCGGTGTTTCCTGAGGTGCCGGAGCTGTTTTAGCCGGTTCCTGCTTTACCGTTTCTTTAGGTTCCTCGGCTTTTGCTTCAGGTAACCCCCCGCTGTTAAATACAAAATCAACACTATAGCTATGATGGTAATCAATATCATCAATGTCGATTTTCATCGGGATTGTCACTAAATTTGCATTGGAAACAGTAAACTGCACTGTACGCTGGTCTGCTGATTCATTTGAGCTGATTACTTTCGCTCCGCCTGGAGGATTAAACTGTGTAACCCAGCTGCTGTTTTTAATCGTAAGCTGCATTGTCATTTTTCCATTGTTGACAATTAATTTGGCGGGCTTTAAAAAATAGTCATTCGCCATGGATGCGGAATTGCTCCCGGGTTTATTAACTTGATAACTGATATCATATGTACCATCAGCAATCGCTGCAGAGGAATTATTCGGTAAAGTAAACGCTACCAAAAAAAGAGCAGCAAAAAATATGAAGAAACCTCTTCTCACACTATTTCTCCTCCTTATCTATATAATTATAATTTCCTAACAGAGAATATTTCTCAATACCACTATATAGCATGCCATAAAACGGCTATTTTCTCAATTGATGATATTCTCATTTAACACTTATTCTTCACTTCCTTTGCAAACTTCACATATTTGTCGCAAATCAATATAAAATGCATCCTATTCAAATAAGCGATTTCTAAAATAGAAATCGCTTAAACTATTTAACCATCTAGCATTTACAAACAAATTTTGATGTATGTGTAAATCATTATTTTCTAATCGCTTGGACTGCAGCTCGGATTCCGAGTAAGTAACTTTCTTCCCCAAAACCGGAAATTTGTCCTGTTACAATATCAGCGAATACCGATTTTTCACGGAAACTTTCACGTGCATGAATATTGGACATATGCATTTCAACAATTGGTCCTGTGAAAATAGCCAATGCGTCCCGAATTGCATAGCTATAATGAGTCCACGCACCTGCATTTAGAACAATTGCGTCTACCCCTGATAGGAACGCTTCATGAATTTTTTCTACGAATTCACCTTCGTGGTTCGTCTGGAAAGTTTCTACTTCAACATTTAATTCTTTGGCTAATTCTTGAATATTGCTGTTAATCTGCTCCAAAGTAATCGTACCGTAATGTTCCGGATCACGTTTTCCAAACATATTGTGATTAACACCATGTAACATTAAAATTTTTGTCATCCGTCTTACCCCTTAATTAGTATTTAGCTAATGATTACATATTCCATTATTTTTGCTTACCGGTGAATATTTTAAAGCTTAAATCTCTTTGCCATCACATCATACCAAGACTGGTGAATATAGGACAACCTCGTTATTCAGCTTGTACGAAATATCAGTCTTTACGAGCGAAAATTGAAAATTCATGAATTTACGAAAGACCGTTACGTCCCGGCTTTTTCCTTTTCTATTGATCGGCGAGGTTTTTAAACTATCGGAAAAACGTTGTAGCATATATTTTAAAACAATGCTATGTTATTGAAAGAAATACCATATTTATCATCCATATGAGCGGGTTATTCGAAAGCATTTACTAAAAAGGGAATAAAAATGAATAAAATATATTCAAAAACAGCCATTCATCCGGTCTTACAAAATTATTTAGAAGTCTTACCTTTATTCCACTTGATGTTACCTGACATCGCTTTTGGGGTAACAGATACAGAAGAATGGCTCACTTACCGTCCGGGCCGAAAAATAGATATTGGTGCAAGTGCGGGGACTAAAATAAATCCACTGGAACCTCTGGCAGAGGTTATTAAAAACAATGTAATAATAAATGATGAAGTTCCATCTGAGTTCTTTGGACTTCCTTTCACCGGCATAGCTGCACCAATTTTAGATAATGGTCAGGTAATTGGAGCACTAGCCATCCAACTACAAAAACAAAATGAAAAACAACTTAGAGCTATTTCAGATCAGATTTTACAATCACTTGAAAAAGCTAATAACAATGTTATATCGATCACAGATAGCTCGGAAGGTCTTTCAAAAATAAGTGATAAATTATTAGAACAGTCCAATCATGCTATGGAAGAAGTAAAAAATACTGATGAAGTATTAAACTTCATTAAGAGAGTGGCTGATCAAACAAACCTTTTAGGGTTAAATGTCGCGATTGAAGCAGCAAGGGCCGGAGATAAAGGTCTTGGCTTCACAGTAGTTGCTAATGAAATCAGAAAGCTTTCTTTTGAAACAGTTTCTTCCACAGAAAAAATAAGACAGACATTAACGAACATCCAAAAATCAGTGAATGATATTACAGCCACGATCCAAGAGGTTGTAGTTGTAGGACGTGAACAAGCATCTTCTACTGAAGAAATTTCTGAGATCATTACGAAAATTGAAGCGATGAGTAAAGAGTTAAACAAGTATGCTTCCGAATTATAAAATTTAAAGAACACATATAAAAAGGACCTCCAGACATGAATCATTTAGATTTAGTCTGGAGGTCCTTTGCTTTTCGTAATAGTACATAGTTGACGGTCTACTCTATCTGGATGCCGGAATAAATCCTGCCTCTTCAGCCTCTTTCACTGAACAGAACATCTCTTCGGCTACTGTATTCTCATAGTCAAGTTGCCCGGGCATATGATAAATTTTATTACCTTTTCTATTAATATTGCCTTTAATATCGCAACTATTATCGTCCGCTGTCGTTTTATCTTGTTGCTCCCCATTGCGCATTCCTGCCGCAGCATTAAATGCTTCTTTATCATAACCGCGGTTTGTTACATAATCCTCAACAGACCATATTCCGATCGCTGACTGCTGTGCTGTTTCTTGTAACGATTTGAACCGGTCCACATATTTCGTATTCGGATCATATATATAGGCAACTCTTGCCAAACCGTTTTTCAGTAACTGCTCTTGTACACTAATCCCATCCTGGGTATATATATACGCTAGAAGTCTTTGATATTTGTCGCGATAAGAAACATCGAATTCCAAATACACTTTGTCTTGTCCAGCCAATAGCTGCTTCGTAAATTCTTTTGCTTCAGGTCCATATGGTTGCTCTCCCAAAGTCTCATGATTTGTTTCTGGAGTGTCAATCAGCAAAAACCGTACTTTCTCAGAATTTCCGTTATAAATAATTCTTATCGTATCGCCGTCTATTACACTGTCCAGCTTATATTCTTCAAACTTGCTTACATCATATTTATCCGCATTTTCCTTCACGCTGGAAACGAGACTATTTATATTCTCGATGTCATTAACATCCGTATTGAAATCTGTTTGTTCCGTACAAGCACTTAATATTAATACCGGCAAGAACAACCATAAAATTCTTTTCATTTAAAAAACCGCCTTTAATTACCCAACTTTTTACGTTCATAACAATAGCTATAAATTCAAAAATCCTCAGTTAAACTGCCTAACTGAAGATTCAAGTCTTAACTGAATATTAAATATAGAACAACTGCTAAAATAATTGTTCCGCTAGTGATTAATGTTTTTATATCCTTGTCACTCATTGTATACTCCTCTTTTCCAACTTACTTTAACATATTTTATTTAAGTCTATTATCTATCCTCGGATAGCACAATAATTTTGATTTTTTTGTATTATTTTTTCAACTGGATCAATAATATCTTCACAAAAAAAATCTTCAGTATCGAAACCGAAGATAATACTTTAAGGTTCTTTTCTGGTCCATCTTGATAGCTCATTTTAAAATTTTCTAAATATCCGTATTTGGCTTAGGATTGGGTCCTAAGTCTACCGGTGGAATATCTGCAAATGTGCCGCCTTCTTCTTCTAAATCTCGCATACGGTGTGCCAGACGTGAAGCTGCACAGGCTGCGATGCTTCCTACTAAATCATCTAAAAATGTATTTACCGATTCGCCAGCTTTTGTATCAAGCTTTTCGATAATCCCGATTTTTTGCTTATCCAAATGACCGAAAGTTGTAACGGCAATACTACCATACGTAAATACTGAGCCTAATGCCAGTGTTTCGTCAACGCCAAACAGCCCTTCATCTGCCTCGATAATTGCTTGAAGCGGTGCTGACAGCAATCTTTTTTCCGCCAGTTCGTCAAGTTCAATTCCGACTAGTACAGCATGCTGCACTTCACGTTTATTTAATACACGAACAACCGATTGAATACAGTGTTCAATAGTTAAACCTTCATTATATGGTGATTGCATCGTAAACACGATTTCCGCAATATCCTCAATTTTCACATGACGGCGTTCCAACGCGTCATATGTAGCTTTTGTTACTTCGTCTGAGTGTACACGAATATTTTTATTATGCATAAGAAATCCTCACTTCTGTTTATTTTAGGCACTCATTTTTTCCGCATTAACGGATAGTCATTATACTGCCTCGAAAGTTCAGCTTCAGAGGCAAGATTTATAGCTTTTTTTATATATTACACCTTTATTTTACTATATGATACAATTTTAGATACATCAAAAAACAGGGGTGACAACATTGGAGAGAGGCACAGTAAAAGATGTTACTTTTTTTAGCAATGCATTAAACGAAGAGTTAGAATTACTAATTTATATTCCAGCAAATTATTCTCCACTATACGAATATAACATTTTAATCGCATCCGATGGTAAAGATTACTTTCAATTAGGGGGAATTCCACGTCTCGCTGATGAACTGATCGATGGCTATGAAATTGAAAATACCATCATTGTTGGTGTGCCATACAAAAATTATGAAGATCGAAAGAGAAAATATATACCGGCAGGAGATCAATTTGAAGCGTATATGCGGTTTTTGGCACATGAGCTCGTGCCTTATTTAGATGATGAATTTTCAACTACACAAGTTGGCGGTGGGCGTGCATTAATAGGTGATTCTATGGCTGCAACCATTTCATTAATGACTGCCATCCATTACCCTAATATTTTCGGTAAAGCAGTATTACAATCACCTTATGTAGATGAGCTTGTATTGCAGGCTGTTAAAGATGCGAAAAATATCAATATTCTTTCGTTGTACCATATCATCGGTCTTCAGGAAGATCAAGTGGCCTTAAAGGATGGCACTGTCAAAGATCTGCTGACACCGAACCGTGAGCTGCACCAATTGTTCGTCCAACATGGTATTGATACATTCTATGAAGAATTCAATGGAAATCATACATGGACTTACTGGAAACCTGATTTAAAACGTGCACTAATTGAAATTTTCGGATAATACAGTGAGTTGTAAATGTTTATTCACAAATTTTTCTGTTATAATGAAAACAATTACGCCTTGGTGTGGCTGTATCTAGATTATCAATCATGAATAGTTGTATAAATCTATGCCATTTACAGGACGTCTCACATTCATATAGAACAGTGCTATATGAAATTATTCATAAAATTTTTAGGGGGTAATGAATTTGAAATACGGTATTGTTGCTTTTCCATCTAAAAAATTACAAGATTTAGCGAACACTTATCGCAAACGCTATGACCCGCATTATGCATTAATCACACCTCACGTTACATTAAAAGATGCGTTTGACGCGGATGAAGCTGAAATCGGAGAAATCTCCAAGCACTTACAGGAAGTGGCTTCAAGGTTTGCACCTTTACAAATTCACGCCTCTCGAATCAGTTCATTTTATCCGACGACGAATGCCATATACTTCCGAATCGAACCGACACCACAATTAGAAAATATTCATAATTCTATTCAGGAAAAAATCACTTTTGGTGCGCCAAAGCATGTGTTTGCGCCACATATTACTATCGCGCAAAAAATGAGCGCTTCCGAGCATGATGATATTTACGGTCAGTTGCGTATGGTTGGAGTAGATGAAAAAGATTCAATCGATCGTTTCCACTTGCTTTACCAATTGGAAGACGGCTCATGGACAACTTACGAAACCTACAAATTGACTGGAGCTGAGTAATACGTGTTTGATGTAAAATTAGTTACAACCGACGAAGACCGCGAACGTGCATTTGCACTACGCAAAGAAGTGTTCGTCAAAGAGCAAGGGGTTCCATTAAGTTTGGAATTAGATGAATACGATGAGACAGCCATTCATTTTTTAGTAAATGAAGGTGAAAATTCCATTGCTACAGCACGGCTTCGCGAAGTCGAACCGAAAGTCGGAAAAGTTGAACGCGTTTGCGTTTTGAACAACTACCGGGGTAAACGACTTGGTGCATTAATTATGGAAGCTGTTGAACAATATGCAAAAGATGAATCATTTGAAAAGCTTAAGTTGAATGCACAAAGCTATGCGATTCCTTTCTATGAGAAACTGGACTATACTGTCACTTCTCCGGAATTTATGGATGCCGGCATTCCGCACCGTGCTATGGAAAAGAAAATTTAATCTTTTCAATCACATAAAAGTTAAAAAACATCCATTTCTCTTCGGAGAAAATGGATGTTTTTCGTTTTGTTACGCCACTTTTTAAGTTCCGAATTATCTCATCATTTTCTCGATTTTCGAAAAATCCAAAGACTTACCGTCTTGAATGATTGATTGGACAATTTTATCTTCAAGCTCACTTGTAATCGGTTTATTTGCAAGACGGCTTACCTTTTTTACGATTTTTCGAACTTGCTTTTCATCCGAGAAATCTGCATACGTCAATGCATTTGCAAGCGTCATAATTTCATCGAAATCAACGCCGGTTTTGCGCTCCACTTTTTTAAAAAACGAACGATCCATACTGTTTACTTCCCTCCCTTAAATAAATACGCTACCAACGATAATAAGTAAAATAAATAGTACAACGATCAATACGAATGTCATACTATTATTACCGCCATAGCCTGGGGAACAGCCATAATCACAACCACCATGTTGCCAACCTTGTTGCTGCCAACCATATCCAGACATACTTATACCCCCCTTTCTATTTTGTAGTGTATGCAAACACTCAAAAAAAAGGAGGGTATTCGTCTAATCTACTTTTCCTTTAGGCTTAAATATTAATGCCGCGATAAAACCAAACAATATTGCAGCACTAATTCCAGAACTTGTTACCTCAAACATACCTGTCAAAAGACCAATCCACCCGTGCTTTTCAGCTTCAGCCATCGCCCCATGTGTCAATGAGTTGCCAAATGAAGTGATTGGAATCGTTGCACCGGCACCGGCGAAGTTTATTAAGGCTTCATATAAATTAAGTCCATCCAAAATTGCTCCTACTACTACTAAAATGGATAAAGTATGACCAGGTGTCAGCTT
This sequence comes from Solibacillus sp. FSL R5-0691, assembly GCF_037974225.1. Classification (GTDB taxonomy): domain Bacteria; phylum Bacillota; class Bacilli; order Bacillales_A; family Planococcaceae; genus Solibacillus. Next base: position 753,180 of record NZ_CP150231.1, on the reverse strand, counting down.
TCCTACATCCATTAATAACTGACCAATTACACAAATTAATCCACCAACGACAAATGCCACTAAAAATGTAAAGCCGATTGTACTCACCCCATCCCGATTTCAATTGCATGTGCTGTACACGGAATTGATTCGCCTTGTTGAAATGATAGCGGTGATAAAAGCGCACCTGTTGCCACTAGTAATACACGCTTGTAACGCCCGCTTTTAAATTGTTCCATCATATAGCCACTGTAGACGGCAGCAGAACAACCTGCACCACTCGCCCCGGCCAAAAATGCAGTATCTTCACCGTAAAATTCAGCACCGGCATCACGGAATCTTGATAAATCTTCTTTTTTCACACCGCTTTGTGCAAACATCGCAATTAAAATTTTCAAACCGATTTTTCCTAAATCACCAGTCATAATGACGTCATAATCCTTTATTGTTTGTGAACGCTTTTTCAAATGGGCCTGAATCGTATCAAATGCTGCCGGTGCCATTGCCCCACCCATATGAAATGGATCTGTTGCTCCGTAATCAATTACCTTTCCAATTGTTGCGGCTTCTACATACGGAAGCTTCGGCTGATGCTTACCAACTAATACAAAGCCTGCTGCCGTTACAGTCCACTGAGCAGTTGCAGGCTTTTGACCTCCATAATCAACCGGGTAGCGGAATTGGCGTTCTACCGAGTTATGCTGGCTTGATGCACCTGCAATAGAAAAGTCACTGGCACCCAGCTCTGTCAATAATGAAGCAATAACTATAGAAGAGACAGATGTTGCACAGGCAGAAAAAAGACCGATAAACGAAACCGCCAGTTCCCGGGCTGCAAAGTTTGTAGGTGTCATTTGATTGACCAAATCGCCACCAAGCAAATAATCAATATCCAAATTTTTTAAGTTCGATTTTTTTAAAATGATCTGACATGCTTCAGAAATCAGCACGGCATTCCCTTTCTCATTCGAATCTTTTTGCAACCGTTCATCGGTTGATATTTTGTCAAAATATGTTTGAAAGACACTCCGCTTCTCCAAAGGCCCTACTACAACACCTGAGGAAAGAATGGATGGCTTTGACTGAAAGACAATTACCACGCCGCGACACCTACCGATACTAGTATTAATTTAATCAAGGTTACAAAAAAGGCCGATACGACCCCAAATAAAATAACAGAGCCGGCAAGCTTGAACATGTTACTCCCTACACCTAATACAAGTCCTTCCGTTTTTCCTTCAATTGCGGAAGACACAACAGCATTACCAAAACCCGTTACCGGAACTGCACTTCCAGCTCCTGCAAATTGACCTAGTTTACGATATTGTCCAAAGCCTGTAAGAAGCATGGCGATAAACACCATTGTTGCCACTGTTGGGTTACCTACCGTTTTTTCCGTAAAATCAAAAAACATCATATAAAAAAAAGAAATTGCTTGTCCCACACAACAAATTACACCGCCAACTGCAAAAGCTTTTAAACAATTGATGGCAATAGGCGATTTCGGTGTAATCTGATCTTTTAATGTATTGTATTGTTGTTCTTTCAAGTTACGTTTCCTCCTTAGCAAGCTTTTTTAATGCATGCAGTTCTTTCAGCATTTTTTTCTGGTCTTTTTCTTCCATCAATTTAGTCGATTCCCAAAACATTTTAAAATCCGCGGAAACATTGACTTTGCTATCGGAAAATTTATCTTCCAACTTCTTTTTCCAATCCTCTTCAATTTTTTTGCGGTTCCATTTTTCAAACGGTTTTAATTGCATTGCCACAAATAATTCATCTTCAATTACTAAAAGATTCGCTTGTTCAATTGCATCATCTTCCTTTAAAAGTTTTTCTATTTCCTGCTGATTCTGTTCATTGTCTGTCAGCGCATACGTCACAACTTTCTCCCGGTCATTGCAGCCTGCAAGAATTAAAAGCAAACTCAATGTCAAAATTGCCTTCCACATAGCAGTCCCCCCTTTTGTCCATTTTTCTCCAAGTATAACCGGTCGTATTTTGAATTATTCATCGCCCAAAGAAGTTTGGGAAAACCTGTTCATTCGCCCGATTCTTTTAGAAACCGGGTCATATTATTAGTAAGAGTTAAGTATACAGGAGGTGAAAAATTTATGGGTTGTGGAAGAGGTAATAATGATGTAGGTGGAACTGGTGGACATCACCAATCACGTGGCTGTGTTTGTGAGGTTGTCCGTGCGATTTTAGAAATTCAAAATGCGGCAGTACAGGATGAATGCAGTCGCTGTACAACAAACTGTTTCTTAGAGCCACTTGGTGGAATTGTTAACCCATCACGTTCAAATGTCGACACACGTGTATTTACTTTATTAAACAAGGATGGCTCTCCATTCTTTGCTACATTCACTACAGCAGATGGCCACGCTTGTCCTTGTGTATCAATGTATTTCCGTGTTGAAGACGTATTCGATGGCTGCTGTGCAACATTACGTGTTCTTGTACCACAAGATGACAAAGAACATGCAGTTGATTTACTAAACGATCACGGAACAGCTATTGATTTCCGTCAAGTATGTAAAGTGACACAATTTGAGGCTTCAGATAGCTGTATCACAGTTGATTTAGATTGCTTCTGTGCTGTTCAATGTATCGATGATGTGTACCTTGGCATTTGTGAATAATTCATATTAATAACACATCTCGCGCTCTATGTGCGAGATGCTGTATTTTCTTTTATGAAGAAACTAAAAAAGAGGAGCCATTAACTTGGCTCCTCCTTTTTATAAAGTATTGTGAATTAACACGATCTCATTAGCTTTTATCCAGCGTTTTGTATCATTGCAATTCAGCAAAACTTGACTACCACTTATTTTATCGATGGATCCGTGAATTTTTTCACCTGATTGCATTATAAATACCAATACCCTCGGCTCTTTCGTCGGTTTCGAAAAATAATGGAGCTGTCGGGCAATAAGGGCATTTTCAATTTTTTCAGTGGCAGGTCGTACATAAATTGATGTACTTTCTTCCTCTATTTCGACTCGTTTTTCTTGTATATAAATCGGACTTGCAATAAAAAGTAATGGGTGAATTTCCACATTCCACATCCTTTTTCATACAATATGCAAAGTCTTTTCAAATCGTTCCTTACAGAATCCGGCTAATAAACGATGTTGCAAGCCCAAGATAAATAATAATACTTGTGACGTCATTCAACGTTGTAATAAAAGGTCCTGATGCAACGGCAGGGTCAACCCCCATCTTATGCATTAAAATGGGAATAAACGAGCCGGCAAGTGTCGCAACGATAATCGAGCAGCAAATCGCTGCTCCGACAAGCAGACCGATCATTAATGTTCCCTTCCAAAAGAAAATGATGCCGACAACTATTGCACCGCTCACTACCCCCATAATAAGTCCTGTACTTAATTCCCGCATGATCAGTTTTAATTTACTTTTTCCGCCAATGTCCCCGGTTGCAATCCCTCTTATCGCAACAGCCAATGCCTGGGTTCCACTATTACCGGATGTACCGGAAATAAGCGGGATAAATGTTGCAAGCAAGGCGACTTTATCGAGTGTGGCTTCAAATATTCCCATAAGTCCCGATGTCAGCATTCCTAAAAACAGTAAAATAATAAGCCATGGCAAGCGCTTGCCTGCCGCGCGCAAAGGACCTGCATCATTATCATCCATGTCCGCAATACCTGCCAGCTTGGAGTAGTCGTCTTCTGCTTCTTCTTCAATGACATCGATAATATCATCGACCGTAATAATCCCTTGAAGCTCTCTGTTTTCGTTGACGACCGGAATGGCCAGTAAGTCATAGTCCTTAATCAGATTCGCGACATTTTCCTGGTCATCCGTTACTTTTACGGATAGGACACGTTCACTCATGATATCCCGGACATATAAATCACCTTCCGCGACAATTAGTTGTCTTAACGACATGACACCAAGTAATCGATGTTCCTCATCCACTACAAAAATATAGTAAATCGTTTCGGCCGTTTGGGCTTCCTGCCGCAGCACGCGCATTGCTTCGCGAACTGTTGCACTTTCAACGACCGATACATATTCTGTCGTCATAATAGCCCCGGCTGTATATTCTTCATAGCCTAAAAGCTCATTAATTTCATCGACGGTTTCTTCATCCATCATGTCCAAATAATTTTCACGTTGCTCCGTATCCAATTCATTGAGGATATCTACCGCATTATCGGTATACATGAAGCCAAACATGGCCGCACCGTATGATGGATCCATCTCATCTAGATATGTTTTATATTCATCGTCCTCGATTTCAGTTGTTTCAAAAATGGTTGCCATTTCTTGAGGAGACAAGTAACGATAAATAATTTGCCGTATGTCAGGGCCCACCTCTTCGTAAAACTGTGCCTGATCATATGGATGAAGTACAAGGAAATGTTCGCGGAATGCTTCAATATTTTCTTCATCAAGCAGCATTCGCAAAAACGCTTCATCGTACTGGATTTCATCATTTTTTTCCTCTATCATGCTTGCCCCCTCCTTTCAACTATTCATAACGAGTTATTTTATGATGTATTACCTGTCCTCGTCAAGACTATTACGTGTTATCATTACTTTTTTCGTATGTTCCCATAATCGACTAACGACTTACGTAATTTTCTTCTCAACAGTATATTCCCATTTTCACCAAAAATAAAAGATGCCAATGAAATCTTGGCATCTTGCATTAGTTAATCAATGAAGCAATCTCGTCCGGCAGCTTGCTTTCAAAGTGTACTCTTTCTTTCGTTAACGGGTGTTCAAATTCAATGTAGCGGCAATGGAGTGCCTGACGGTCAATGAATGTATGATTGCCCCCGTATAATTCATCCCCCACTAATGGATGGCCAATATAAGCCATGTGAACACGTATTTGATGGGTTCTTCCTGTATGAAGCTTCAGGCGAATATAGGTCATATTATTTTTACGAGCCAGCACCGTTACATCCGTATGGGCAAATTGTCCATCCGGCCGTATTTCACGTTCAATAATACTCGTATCCTTCCGCCCGATCGGTGCGATAATGGATTGCTGAGCTTGTTCAATGATTCCTTCTGCTACCGCTTCATATTCACGGTGAATTTGTCCCTTTTTTTGCTGTTCACTCATTAAATGATGGATATGACGATGCTTCGCTATAAGCATCAGCCCGGATGTATCACGGTCAAGTCTTGTTACGATATGAACAGTCGACGCTAGCTGCTGCTGTTCAAAATAGCCGTATACAAGGTTTGCAAGCGAATTATTCGGGTGTTCCCGAGAAGGAATCGAGCTCATAAAGGCCGGTTTGTTGACAAGGAGCACTGCCTCGTCCTCATACACTACAGACAATTTTCCTTGTACCGGTATCAGCCCTTCGCTTGCTTCTTCTACCGGGAAAATAATTGTCACAACATCGCCTTCTGCCAGACGATGCCGCACATTTCTTTCTTCTCCGTTAACTAAAAGTGCCCCACCATCAAATTTAATGGCAGTCAATGCACGCTTTGAAATGCCCCAGTGAGCAATTGCGTCACGCAAAAGCTCCTGATCGACCTTATTGGTAAATTGTAATTGAAATCGTTTATCCATAGTTCCTCATTCTATTCATTCGAGATAAATGAATCATGCACACGTTCCCAAAACGGGAACGGTCTGAAACGTGCAAAACGCACTTTTTCATTTGCCACATTAAATGTAATGGACTTTACATCTGTTTCCGTCATGCTAATATGATCGACCGTCATATTAAATTGCTGTTCATGTACGGGTTTTAGTACACAGTTATGATGTGCCGGCAATACTAGGGAAGACCCTACTGTCCGGAACACACGGTTGTTGATCGATGCCATTTCCGTTATTTGCAAAGCCTGCAATGTCGGGTGAATAATCGCTCCGCCCAGCGCTTTGTTGTAAGCTGTACTGCCCGAAGGTGTCGAAATACATAAACCGTCCCCACGGAAGCGTTCAAAATGTTCGCCGTTCAGTTCCACATCCATCACAAGCGTTACGTCCGGCGACTTAATCGTCGCTTCATTCAACGCCAGAAATGTACTGGATTCGGAATGCAGGCGGTGTACCTGCACTTCCAGCAACGGGTATTCCACGACATTGTATTCCTTTTTGGCAATCGACAATACTAACTTTTCCAGCTCTGAAGGTTTCCAATCGGCATAAAAACCTAAATGTCCTGTATGGATCCCGACAAAAGCTGTTTTATCCAGACGGTGCAAATAGCGGTGGAAAGCATGGAGTAATGTTCCATCGCCGCCAATCGAAAGAACAATTTCAGGCTCTTGTTCATCAAATTGTAAACCGAAATCAATTAAATAAGATTTTGCGAGCTCCATCAATTCATTTGATTGGTCATCTCTGCGTGATTGTATTGAAAACTTCATTATTTGTCACGCTCCTCTTTGTCAGTTGACTTATGGATAGCTGTATTCGTTGCTTCTTTTATTTCACTGAAATATGCCTGCGCCTCTTGAATCTCACTTCTAATGGAGGACATTTCTTCATCTAACCGGAATGCTGCCTCGGCTGCGCTTTGCAGTCGATTTTTTATTTCTTCAGGGAAAATCCCTTTATACTTATAGTTCATAGAATGCTCAATGGATGCCCAGAAGTTCATTGCCAATGTTCGAATTTGAATTTCCGCCACGACTACGATGCGCCCTTGAATCGTTTCAACCGGATACTCAATAATCATATGGTGTGAACGATAGCCACTCGGTTTACTATGTGTAATATAATCCTTTTCCTCGATAACTCTCATATCATTACGCTGGCGTATTAGCTCCGTTACAGTAGCAATATCATCAACGAACTGACACATAATCCGTACACCGGCTATATCTTGCAATTCATTTCCTAAAAGCGCAGTCGGTTCGAATGGTATCCCTTTATCAAGCGATTTGTCATATATACTGGCAAGTGGTTTTACACGGCCTGTAACAAATTCGATTGGCGAATTGGCACTCATAATACCAAATTGCGAACGCATCCCTTTTAATTTAATTTTAAGTTCATCCACAGCTTGTCGATATGGACTCAAAAATACTTCCCACTGCCCCAATTAAAAAACCCCCCAACTAGAAATAGTTCATACCTGTCACACTATTTCATCAACACGTTGTTTCAAACAATTATACTTCTTGTAGACGAGAAATACACATTTCACACTTAAATCACGTAAAATGGCTATTTTTCTTGTGATAATTAAGTTTTATGCTATTTATTAAAGAATTCGGCAAATGCCTTTTCAATATTTTCAACAAATTGATCTCCATAGTTGCTGTTGCCTTCAATATTATAAAGCAATCCTTGTAATTCATCAGCAAATTGTTGAAGCGGCAGCAGACCGTCCTCCACTTTCAAGTATGCTTTTTGTTCTGCCAATAACATTTGTAATAGCTGCGACCATACATTTTTCCCAAAGCTTAAATAACTGTATGCCTCATTTTCTTCTATGATATAAAGAAACGCCTCATTATCCGAATCGACAATCACTTGTCCTGTCGATTGCAATTGGCTAAGTTGTTTCTTTTCATTTAAAATAAAATAGATTTCACTATGTACTACTTCAACATGATCGATTATGTATACGTTTCGCAATGAATTAATCTCCTTTTTCTTTTCATCACCGAAAATTTTCCGATAATAAAATTGATGATTCATCTACCCTTCACATTTTACCATAGGACACTCGGTTGGTGCAGAAACGTTTGACTTCTTTCAATCATCGGAATTTAATTCAATACTATTAATAAAAAGGACGTTGACAATGACACAGCAAATTGAAATAGAATTTAAAAATATGCTAACAAAATCGCAGTATGAACAGCTTCTCGAAACGTTCTCCATAAAGAACGAGCAAATTATCCGCCAAGCTAATCATTACTTTGATACAAAGGAAAGCCATTTAAAACAACTTCACAGTGCTCTTCGAATTCGTGTTACAGAAGATTCGATTGAATTAACGTTAAAAGAAAAAGCTTCCAAGCATCAGCATTTAGAAACGACTGACTATTTAACAAGTGAGGAAGCAGACCATATGCTGGCAGGTAAAGGAGTACCCGCGTATTCTGTAAACGAAAGGCTTGCACTATTTAAAATTCCCGTTGCCGATTTACAATGTTACGGAACATTGACGACCGACCGGGTGGAAATCCCATACAAAGGCGGTTTGCTCGTATTTGACCATTCTTTCTATTTGCACTGCGACGATTATGAGGTAGAATATGAGACACATGATGAAGCAGTCGGAAAACAAATTTTCTCCGAATTTTTGGCACATCATGAAATTGAGCCACAGCCTGCGCAAAAGAAAATCGTGCGCTTTATGACGGCTTTAAACAATCAGAAAGGCTAGGTGCTGTGATGGATATTTCATCAATGAAAACATTGCTCGAACTTCAGGCAATTCAAAATTTAAATACATCCAATCAGTCAAGCTCAAGTGTATTATCATCATCATCATCATCATCATCTACGTCGACTTTATTTTCCGATTTAATGAGCGACATTTTAGACGGACAATCTTTATCAAGTTCACTGAATGGACTCGGTGATGTGAGCACTTTCCAGCAGTTAACGGATTCATCACAAACTTCTAATTCGCAGCAAAACTCGGCTGCTCAAAACTATATCGCATCATTTTTGTTGAATAATTCATCGAACTTGACGAATTTACCAGGGACATTCAGCAGTCTCTCAGCAAGTAATGATACATCAACAATTGAACAGTATATGACGGATTTCACAAGAAAGACCGATGTTGCAAATTTCTTTGCCGGAGCTGAGACTTATCAAGCTGAAATAACTGCAGCTGCCAAGAAATATAATATACCTGAAAAACTGATCACTTCTGTTATTAAACAGGAGTCTAATTTCAATGCTTCTGCGACAAGCGCTGCCGGAGCATCCGGTTTAATGCAGCTTATGCCTGCAACAGCACGCTATTTAGGAGTGTCTGACCGTTTTGACCCTGCACAAAATATTATGGGCGGCGCAAAATATTTACGCCAAATGCTTGATCAGTTTGATAATAATGTGGAAACAGCGCTTGCTGCCTATAATGCGGGTCCCGGAAATGTAAAAAAATATGGGGGGATCCCTCCATTCCAAGAAACTCAAAATTATGTCAAAAAAATAATGAACTATATGAATGTGTGATGTTATTAAAAATGCAGTGAAAATTTGAAGACGAAAGCCAAAAGGGATGTTTGGGATTTAATTGTAAGTACTCCTGATATGTTCTAATTTGGATTAAATGGAAAATTGGTGTGAACATCTATTAAATCAACTATTCCACCGTGGTGTTAATAGATGTGAAATGCCCTTCAAATTTTTTGGCAGGGCACTTTATTTGTTAAAACGGCCTTACGTTGCTAGAATGATTGTATCGCCTAAATGAAATTTACATTACTTACATGACATTCATATTTCATATACTGGCAAAGAAAGACACAAAGGAGTATAACTAATGAATCGAAAATATACGATTCCTTATGAGGAACTCGGTGCTGAAAAGCTTTCTGAATTAATTAACGCGTTCTACTCTCGAGTGGCGAAGCATCCTTTATTAATTCCTATTTTTCCTGAAGATCTGACGGAAACAATTCGTAAACAAATACAATTCCAAACGCAGTATCTCGGGGGCCCTAACCTTTTCTCAGAAGAACACGGCCATCCGATGATGCGTGCTCGACATATGCATTTTAAAATTACACCCGATCGTGCCCAGGCATGGCTTGAATGTATGGCAGAGGCGATGGACGAAGTGGGCTTGGACGGAAAATTCCGTGAAGTTTACTATAAGCGTCTCGTTATGACTGCTCACCATATGGTCAACGCCCCAAATGATGAGGAGGGATTTGAGTGAATAATATCCAACTTTTACAGCAACCTGTAGCACCCTCTACATGTAATAAACCGATTGAGCTTTATATTTTTATTGACCCTCTTTGCGAGAAAGCATTATCCCTACAAACAACAATGCGAAAACTGCAAGTAGAATACGGTCATTACTTTACATGTCGATATGTCCTTAGTACGGAACTCGCTGCCCTTAACAGCATGACGAGCCGGATGAAAGGCTGTGTTTCCGGAGCGGAATTGGATATTACACATCCAGCATTACCTTCAATCGCTATTAAAGCGGCCGAACTTCAAGGAAAGCGGGCAGGTTTCCGCTATTTAAACAAAGTCCAGGAAGTTGCAACACTTAATACACGCAATATCAATTCCCATGCAACATTAATTGAAATTGCACAGCAAGTCAGCCTGGATATGGATGAGTTCGTGTCCGACTTTGGTTCAAAAGAAGCAGCGCGTGCCTTCCAATGCGATTTATACTTAACTCGCGAAATGGAAGTTGAAGAAATACCAAGCATCGTATTTTTCAATGAGTGCATTGAGGATGAAGGCCTGAAAGTAAGCGGTTCTTATAATTATGAAGTTTACGAGCATATTTTAGCAGAGTTGCTTGGGGAAGAATTAATTCGCCAACCGGTTCCTGCATTAGACGAGTTATTCGATCGTTTCAGCACCCTTACAACAGCTGAAGTTGCCGAAATCTACTCGATCAATGAGCAACTGGCAGAACGCGAATTAAAGAAACGTATGCTTCAGCAAAAAGTAGAACGTATTATGACCGACGAAATTACACTTTGGCGTGCAAAAGAACGTACGACCTATTAATTTATTTTTAAAACGAACTTATATGATATTTTCACCAGCTGTGCATTTGTGCAGGCTGGTTTTTTTAATTTCCGGGGTTATTCGAAGTTCCGGAAAAGAGCTATGAATCGTTTTATAGTCGTGAGGATAGACATAGGTATAATTGCTCCTCTATACAGTCGTAAAGGCCTTAATCGGGCACTCACTGGCATTTATCCTAGTGAAATTTTAAAAGCTGTTTTAAGGGGTTTAGGACCGTTTAAAATAACATACCCTTTATTCAACAATTAAACCGGAAAAATAGAAGTTAATGGGATGGAAGTAGAACATTTGCCAGGGAATAGAGAACGTTCTTCTTCTTTATTCCAGGCATCAAAACGTAAACAAAACAAAAGAGGCGTCTTATTCTCGAGAAATAAGACGCCTCTTTTTCACAAAGGGGATGGGAGAAATGTTCACGTTCAAACAAAGGGGTGTATGTTTGTTATGTGATTTATTTCACGAGTATTACTCTATCATGGAATAATATTTCTTGCAATGTATCTTTCACAATTTCACAAATTCGTCATATAGTAAGCGTTTCCATATGCATAAATGAGGTTTAAAAAAAATTGTCATAAATTCGCGTTTAATTCTCTCCGTCGAACGCCGATATATCAACATTCTTTGAACTTTTACCATTCATCGTTTCCACGATTGGAATTTTACCATTCTCTATATTTTTGAAGTAAAATTCCATTTTTTCAAGCAAAAAACGCACCTGAAACAGATGCGTTTTCACAAACTATTAATTATTCAATAATAATTTTTCAAGCTCTTCTAACTTCTCTTCAAATACTTGGCATGCCAATGCGATCGGTTCCGGAGACTCCATATCTACACCTGCAGCTTTTAATACTTCGATCGGGAAGTCCGAGCAGCCAGCTTTTAGGAAGTTGTTAATATAGCGCTCAACTGCCGGTTCGCCTTCTTCTAAAATTTGTTTTGATAATGCCGTTGCCGCAGATTGACCTGTTGCGTATTGATATACGTAATAATTGTAGTAGAAGTGCGGAATTCTTGCCCATTCCAGACCGATTTCCTCATCTACAGTCATTGCATCACCAAAGTATTGTTTGTTTAAATCATAATAAATGGATGTTAATTTTTCTGATGTAATCGATTCGCCTTTTGCATCTAATTCATGAATCATATGCTCAAACTCAGCGAACATCGTTTGACGGAATACTGTACCGCGGAAACCGTCCAACCATTGATTTAGTAAGTAGATTTTTTGCTTATCATCATCCAATGTTTTCATTAAATGATCGAATAATAGTTCTTCGTTACATGTTGAAGCAACTTCCGCAACGAAAATCGAGTAATCCGCATATTGATAAGGCTGGTTAGCACGTGAATAATAACTGTGCATTGAGTGGCCGAATTCATGTGCCAATGTATAAAGGTTATTCACGTTATTTTGCCAGTTCATTAATACATACGGATTTGTGCCGAACGTTCCTGAAGAATATGCACCGCTGCGTTTTCCTTTGTTTTCAAGCACGTCTACCCAACGGCTATCCAGACCTTTTTGAACGATTTCCTGATATTCTTTACCAAGTGGCGCAAAGCTTTCTACCATCGTCTTCTTCGCTTCGTCATATGTTACTTCCATTTTCACTTCTTTAACAAGTGGTGTAAACAGATCGTACATATGCAGTTCATCTAAACCAAGCACTTTTTTACGAAGCTCTACATAACGGTGTAATGCCGGTAAATAGTCATGGATTGTCGAAACAAGCTGATCATACACTTTTTCAGGAATGAAGTTATTGCTTAATGCCGCATGGCGAGCCGAATTGTAATTACGAACTTTTGCATTGGCATTATGTGCTTTTACATTCCCTGCTAAAGTTGTCGCAAATGTATTTTTGTATTGACCATACGTTTTGTAAACAGCTTTAAATGCTGCCTCACGCACTTCACGGTTGTCGCTCTCAAGCATCGTAATATAGTTACCGTGCGTAATTTGTACTTCTTCCCCATCTTCCCCTTTAATTTTCGGGAATTCTAGATCGGCATTGTTTAAAGCACTGAATGTTTTGCCGGATGTTGATGTAACTTCAGAAAATTGTGCCAGCAATTCTTCTTTTTCCGCAGATAAAATATGAGGGCGGCCCAAATTCAGTTCTTTTAGGCTTTGTTCATATAATGAAAGTGGTTCATAGCTTTCCACATAGCTGTTCAATGTTGCTTCATCTAATGCTAAAATTTCAGGCGTAATAAATGACCACGCTGCTCCTGCATTTGTCAGTACAGAGCGAATACGACCATCAAGATCCTGGTATTTACTATTCGTCGTATCCTGATCATGCTTTAAATGAGAATACACATATAGCTTGCTCAGACGCTCGTATAGTGCATCGCTGAACTGCAATGTATTGTATAAGCTTTCCGCACTTTCCGCTACTTTCCCTTTATATTCCGGAGCTTTTTTTGATAATTGTTCTACTTCTTTCAGCTCAGCTTCCCAAGCTTCATCGGATTCAAAAATCGTTGTTAAATCCCAAGTTAATTGCTCAGGTACTTCTTCACGCGTTAAAATTTGCTTTGCCATTTATTTGCCTCCTACTATTCCGATATTCGAAATTATAAATCTATTTAAACAATTTCAACATCCAAATGCAACCAATTCGTCGTACAGAACATTAAAAAGTTGTTCTTCGGGTATATTTTCATCCAGTTGCTCTACTTTGAGATGTTTTAAAATTGTTAAATAATGTTCCACCGCTGCTTTCCGTTCATCCGTCAGCTCCATTTGATACCATTTGAAAAAATAAGGAATTGCCTGTACATTCATCGTTTCAGGTGTGAGCGCATGGCAGTTCATAAAATGAAAAAGCCCTACTTGCCATTCTATACAAAATCGATTAAAAGCATTCGTATTATAGACAGGAATTCCTAAAATAGCCGGCAAATCCGACATCAATAGCCTTAACTCATAAATAGAACGGAAAAATCGGTCATTCACTCCTTTTTTGCTTAGTAATAGACGAGGACGGATATATCGCTCCCGGTACTTCCTGTAGTTTTTTAACAACAGATGAAATTGTGATTTCGTTATTTTTTCTGGGACTAGGAACGGGAAACGTTGTTGACTGAGGGGGAGTGGTTTAACAACAGCAAAATACTGCAATTTATGAAGGTGGATCAAATTACTAATATAGTAGAAGGTTTTGCCTTTCACATCATAGGTGATGAGGAAATTCTGCTTTTTATACTGTTGCATAAATTGAATGTTCGTATGATTAATGGAAACTTTTACAATACCAGGACTTTTAAATTTCTCGGGAGTGTGCAAAATCCATATCGGTGTTATACCAGCATTCAAATAGCCGCTTGTACGCTGTTGAAAAGATGGATGTGCGATTGGACTGCACTGAAATTCAATGGCATATTGATGGTCTTTAAATATAATAAGAAGATCGGGTCGCTGTTGAAGCTGTGGTAAATATGGTTCAAGGACAGGACTTAGCTGAAGGCCCGTAAAAAGTTGAAAAAGCTGTTGTTTCCCGAGCAGATGGACAGCAGACTCCCCTTCCGAAAATAAAGAATCGCAATCGCTATTTTTTTGATGGGCAAAATGGGGAATTTTTATTTGACCGGCCTTTAATAAAAGGCGTTCTCTGCATAAAGGACAAAAAAAGGATTGCTGTTCTTTTAATTTTTGCAGTTCATCCGGCGGAAGTTTTGACGTTAAATGAAATAATTGCTGTTGTTCGTTCATGGCGACGAGCATTTGCCTCGACTCCTTTTTATCCATCTTATTGAAATGCATAGTCTTTTTCAACTTATGAATAGTAACTATTGGAAACTTGCTTTTTCAAAGAATTCCTTCCCATAGACCAATACAAAAAAGCCACCTAAACTCAGGTGGCTTTCGTAAACTGCTCTTCCTACTCAAAATACGTAATGATTGTTTCGAAGCAGTCTTCAGCAATGATTGTTTCCCCATACTCTTCAAGGCGATGCGCTGTAATTTTGGAAGCCTGTAAATATTCAGTACATAAAGCGACGATATTTCTCGCTTCCTGGCTTTCCAAATCTTTTAAATCTACATATAAATAGTAGTAGTCCTCCCATTTATACAACACAGACTCTATTCCTAAAGGTGCTGCGCGTTTTGCAAGAGGTATTAGTTCGTCAATATCTTTAAATCGGAATCGTGCGTTTTCAAGCGATTGTTCTTCCTCTTTTGCCGCTTTGCCAATCGCATTGAAGATCGATTCTTCCATTTCATTTAATTGATCTGATATATGAAGGTCATCTTCAAAGCTGCCGGGCATTGAAGAAGTTTCGGAGTCATTACCTACAGACGCGCGTGTAACAACGACTTCCAATCCACTTTCTGAAGCGTTAATATGAATCCAAATTGGACCATCTAAATCGAAATAATCATCTGTATTTATTTCACCAATGATATCCCAGAAAAGCTCTTCACCTTTTGCGCGATTGTACCAGATTTCTTCGCGTGTATAACCGCGGTCCTCGATATCACTATACGTAATAAATAATTTTAGCGTATTTTCATTAATGCGTTCGATGTCCATTAGACCTCAACTCCCTTCACAGTCATTGTATAGAACGTCGCTTTATTTCCAAGTGGCATACAATATGGCGTTCTATTGCATCGGAACCCAGATACTTTTAATATTAGAAGTATCTATAACTCTATTGTATGATGGATTGGATTAAAATGAAAAGGAAAAACATTATTCATCGTAAATTATTTGAATAATTGAAATTGTATTGCACGAAACACTTTAAATCAAGTCCTTAAGGTCTCTTTCTAATATGTTCTAAAATAAAAAAAAGATGCTACAATTGCACAATATGCATCCGTAACATCATGAGCGATCTATTTAATTAACCATGCGTTGGGCTTCTTGCAACTGGTACGCTCGTACTTTACGAGGCAGGAATCGACGAATTTCGTCTTCGTTATAACCGACTTGCAGACGTTTTTCATCTAAAATAATCGGACGACGTAATAGTCCCGGATATTCCTGAATAAGCTCATATAATCGTTGTAATGGCAATGTTTCAACATCGACATTCAACTTCTGGAAAATTTTCGAACGTGTTGAGATAATTTCATCGGTACCATCTTCTGTCATTCGTAAAATTTCTTTGATTTCACTAATTGTAAGTGGCTCGGAAAAAATGTTGCGTTCTGTATATGGGATATCATGTTCCTCTAACCATGCTTTTGCTTTTCGACATGAAGTACAACTTGGTGAAGTAAATAATGTTACTAACATTGGCTCACTCCCTCTCTAATTGATTTCAATTCAATTGCTAGATGCTGCTCCTGTTAATATGGAAGCATAAATGTATAAGTAAAACTTAATTTAGAATTAATTTAATTTAAGATTCTGTACCCATTATACATGAATAACCCATGTTTGAATATACATTGTCAATAAATAATTCAAGTTACGTAATAAATTTTATTACGCATTTCTCTCTAATAAGCACCTTTTCTATAATTTTGTGCCATAACAAATTTTACCCATAAATTAGTAAAATAAAACGTATAGATTTCCGAAGTTTTTTCTCAATTATCAAATCTTAATTGAGAAAAAAGTCAGATAATATGGCGCGATTTCTTATAATATAATTAACTATTTACTACTATTTCCATTTCCATTTCATTTTATTCCTTTTTCTTTAAATAAAACAATTGCTTTCTTTTCATGAGTTACGTTATAATCCTTTCAAGATTATGAAAAACGATGACGAAGAGTAGTACATTTAATAAGAATGCCTAGAGAGTCTGTGGTTGGTGCAAACAGATCATTCGTTAAATGGAATGGACTTCCGAGTTAGCTTGATGAACGTTTCTATTAGTAGTCCAGCTCGTCGCCTTCACGTTACGAAGCAAAGTGGCCAATTAAGGCAAGCTGGGTGGTACCGCGGATTTTAACATCATTCGTCCCTTCTATTTTCGAATAGAGGACGCATGATGTTTTTTTATTTTCATTTGATTTGAAGGAGGAACACCCAATGAAAACAATCTTTTCAGGTGTACAACCAACAGGAACTATTACATTAGGGAACTATATCGGAGCCATCAAACAATTCCCAGCGCTACAGGAAGACAATAACGCCATTTATTGCATTGTGGATCAGCATGCCATTACTGTGCCACAGGATCGCCTGGAGCTTCGTAAAAACATTCGCTCATTGGCTGCAATGTATATTGCATGTGGCATTGACCCGAAAAAATCGGTCTTATTTATACAGTCAGAAGTCCCTGCCCACGCACAAGCCGGCTGGATGCTGCAGTGTGTCGCATCAATCGGCGAATTGGAACGTATGACACAATTCAAAGACAAATCAACAGGTAAAGAATCCGTTTCTGCCGCACTTTTAACATACCCGCCGTTAATGGCTGCCGATATTCTTCTGTACAATACAGATATCGTACCGGTTGGCGAAGACCAAAAGCAGCATATTGAATTAACGCGCGATTTGGCTGAACGATTTAATAAGCGCTACAATGATGTTTTAACGATTCCTGATATTCAATTGCCGAAAGAAGGCGCCCGTATCAAATCATTGCAGGAACCAACGAAAAAAATGTCAAAATCGGATACAAACTCTAAAGCGACGATCCGCCTGCTTGATACAGCTAAAGAAATCGAAAAGAAAATCAAATCGGCTGTAACGGATTCTGAGGGAATCGTTAAATTCGATATTGAAAACAAACCGGGTGTATCAAACTTGCTTATCATTGAATCTGCCTTATCCGGAACAGCAATTGCAGATTTGGAAGCGAAGTATGAAGGCAAAGGCTATGGTGATTTTAAAGCTGGAGTAGCACAGGCTGTTATCGACCACTTAACACCAATTCAGGAACGCTATTATGCACTGATTGACTCACCGGAACTTGATGAAATTTTGGATGAGGGTGCAGTAAAAGCGAATGCCATTGCCTCTAAAACGCTCAAGAAAATGGAGAACGCGATGGGCTTAGGCCGTAAACGACGCTAATCATACCGCCAATCGCAACAAGCAGCATATACAACTCTGCTCCATGTACAATGTACATTAATACAGCATGCCATGAATAACCGAGCGTGCGGTAATTCAAGTACAAAATCATATTACTGATCGACATGACACTGAGCCCATAAAAAAATAAAAAAAGTACGAAACGTGTCAAAACACCATCCTTCGTACAACTATACGAAAAACGAACGTGCGATAGAAGAAGCACGTTCGTTTTTTATCATTATTAATCTGTAAATTTTTTGAATAGTAAACAAGCATTATGTCCGCCGAAACCAAGTGAATTGCTTAACGCATATTCCACTTCTGCTTTTCTTGCGGCATTTGGTACATAGTCCAGATCACATTCCGGATCCGGTTCATGTAAATTCATAGTTGGCGGCAAAATGCCTTCCTTCAATGCTAGTACCGTGAAGATCGCTTCAATACCACCCGCTGCCCCTAATAAATGGCCAGTCATACTTTTCGTTGAGCTCATCGCCAACTTATAGGCATGGTCACCAAACACAGTTTTAACTGCCTGTGTTTCAAATAAGTCATTATATGGTGTACTCGTACCGTGTGCATTAATATAACCCACACGGTCAGGTGATACTTGTGCATCATCGATTGCCATTTGCATTGCACGTGCTGCACCTTCACCATTTGGAGCCGGTGCTGTAATATGGTGGGCATCCCCTGTCGAACCATACCCAACTACTTCGCCGTAAATTTTTGCACCTCGTGCTTTCGCATGTTCATACTCTTCCAGTATTAAAATCCCCGCACCTTCGCCAATAACGAAGCCGTCACGGTTTTTATCGAATGGACGTGATGCAGTTGCCGTATCCGGATTCAACGATAACGCTGTGTTTGCACAAAAGCCTGCTACCGCCATTGTGACGATTGGCGCCTCTGCTCCACCTGTAATCATGACATCCGCGTCGCCACGCTCAATTACTTTAAATGCGTCACCAATCGAGTTTGTTCCCGATGCACATGCCGTTACGGAACAAGAGTTTACCCCTTTTGCACCAAGATAAATCGAAACTTGTCCAGAAGCCATATCCGGAATCATCATCGGTACGAAAAATGGACTTACACGGCGAACACCGCGTTCCTGGAAAGTTAAAAACTGCTGTTCATGTGTTTCCATTCCGCCGATCCCTGAACCGATCCATACACCTACACGCGGCGCCATTTCTTCAGTAATCGTCAAGTTGGCATCTTTTGCGGCCATCATGGAAGCAGCGATCGCATAATGTGTAAAGCGGTCCATTTTGCGTGCTTCTTTCTTCTCGATATAATCTTCTATATTAAAATCTCTTACTTCTGCAGCTACAGAAACTGGAAATTTACTCACATCCACACGTGTTAATGGTCCAATACCAGACTTGCCTGCAATTACATTTTCCCATGCTTGCTCTGCACTGTTTCCTACTGGCGATACTGCACCGATTCCTGTAACAACAACTCTTCTTTTCTCCATTATTTAACACCCTTTTCTAAGTTAAGTTCTTTCCTATTTAAAGGTTTATTTTCAATTCCGGTCGGGGGGCAGGACACAAATCCATTGCCACAGGACGTGACGATTATAGTATTCGTTCTTTCCCCCACATTCAAGTTCTTATTTACCCCACTTTAATGCAAGTGCGCCCCATGTAAGGCCTCCGCCGAAACCTACTAAAACAACGATATCATCATCTTTGATTTTCCCTGATTCCAAATCTTCTACGATTGAAATACCGATTGAAGCGGCAGATGTATTCCCGTATTTTTGGATTGTTTTCGACATTTTTTCCTCTGGTAATTCTAGACGTTCTCTTGCGGCTTCCATAATGCGGATGTTCGCCTGATGCGGTACTAAATAATCGACATCTTCCTTCGTCAGGCCAGCCTTTTCCAGTACATTTACGGCAGATTCGCCCATTTGACGAACAGCAAATTTAAATACTTCACGACCGTTCATTGTAATATGATTTTCAGGATTTAAATAAAGATGCTTTCCACCTGTTCCGTCAGCTCCAAGTTCGAACGATAAAATTCCGCGCCCTTCCGAAACTTTGCCGAGAATCGCCGCACTTGCGCCATCTCCAAATAAAACAGCTGTGTTGCGGTCATCCCAATCCACAATTTTCGACAGTTTTTCAACACCTACTACTAATACATATTCATAGCTATTACTCTCAATAAATTGTTTTGCAATGGCCGTTCCATAAATAAATCCTGAGCACGCAGCGGACACGTCCATCGCACCACATCCCGAAATTCCAAGTCGCTCTTGAATTTGGCACGCCACACCAGGGAAATTCTGATCCTGTGTAACTGTTGCAACGATGATAAGGCCGATTTGATCCGGTGTAATCCCTGCATTTTCGATCGCTTGCACTGCTGCTTTATATGCTAAATCCGATGTTTCTTCATTCTCGGCGATAAAACGGTTTTCAATTCCTGTACGAGAACGAATCCACTCATCTGATGTATCCAATACTTTTTCAAAATCTTTATTTGCTATAGCTTTTTCCGGAACATATTTCCCCATCCCTATAATACCGGCATTCATATAATAGCCCCCTTGTTTTTCATCATTCAAAAAATATAACTAATTATTAGTAGTTGGTACTAATTATAGAGCATAATTATTTTGAACACAATTAAAATTTCTGGAAAACGAGGGATTAGGGATTTATACATGTTTTTTGTTCGAATAAAATGGCTATACTATTTTTTAACACATCTTCATGAAATTAAATGGCTGATGAAGTATTTTCGGTTCGTTTCTTACATTTAATGTTAAAGGGCAAATGGACAAAATCGTTCAAATATTAGACATACAGCTTCCAGCTAATTTTCCCATTTCCCTTGTTAATTCCTACTTAAAAAAGCAATAAAAACAAGCATTTATGACAACTTCAAGAATAATTTGATTCGCCCTTTTAATTTGATGAATGCTTGTGGTATGATATTGAAGATGTAATTTCACAATAACGTTATAAATAAGTTCAATGAGGTGAATTTGATGCAATATATCATTACGTTCTTTTGGTCATTCTTATTAGTTTCAATGCTAAACTATGTAGTAAGTTCTGTATTAAGTGTAGATTTTAACTTCATGAATGGCGTAATCGTATCATTAGTATTCAGCGTATTAGTTATTATTATCGCTGCAATCATTCCAAACGAATCAACTCCAGAAACAGAAGCAGAGCATCACTAATAGATAACAAGGGGCTGTCCGGTAAAACTACTGGACAGCCCCTTGTTATTTTCGCCTATTTTGAAGGTGCGCGGATTTTATTAGAAGACTTTTAACTTATTTTAGAAGGTTTGTATATCTTTTTAGACAAATCGACCCGTTTATTTGAACAGTTGCACTGCTTATTAGAATAAAGGGCATTTATATTAGAACTTCCGTCTTTTATTGGAACTTTTTCATTTTTATTAGAACATCCCACGCAAAAAAGCTTGTACGCATTCACGTACAAGCTTTCATCACACTTAATTTGTTTTTATGACTAACTCTTCATTTTCCAGTTTAATCGATAAGCTTCCGCCCGCTGTAACTTCACCTTTTAACAGCTCACGGGCAACAATTGTTTCCAAATGGCGTTGGACGAAGCGTTTAAGCGGACGTGCACCAAACTGCGGATCAATTCCGTGCTTCACAATCCAGTCTACCACTTCCCCATCTACAGACAATGTAATTTCCTGTTCTGCGACCCGATCTTGAAGCTGCTTTACATATTTCCAGGCAATTTTGTGGAAGTGCTCATTCGATAATGCATGGAACATAATAATATCATCCATCCGGTTTAACAACTCCGGCTTAAAGTGCTGGCGCAATGCCGCTTGGACAAGCTGTTCCGCTTCTTCCGATGCTTCCAGTAAAAACTGTGAGCCGATATTGGATGTCAAGATGATAACGGTATTCGTAAAGTTGACGATCCGTCCTTGGCTATCGGTAATACGGCCATCATCAAGTACTTGCAGTAAAATATTCGCAACATCCGGATGTGCCTTTTCGATTTCATCCAGCAGAACAACAGAATATGGATTGCGGCGAACCGCTTCTGTCAGCTGACCGCCTTCTTCATAGCCAATATAGCCTGGAGGAGCTCCGACTAGCCGTGATACAGAATGTTTCTCCATATACTCGCTCATATCAATGCGGATAAAATGGTCTTCTGAATCGAACAGTTGTGCCGCCAATGCTTTTGCCAGTTCCGTTTTTCCGACACCGGTTGGGCCGAGGAACAGGAAGCTTCCGATCGGCTTATTCGGGTCTTTAATACCGGAACGCGCACGCCAAACGGCTTCCGTCACATAAGTTACCGCATCGTCCTGACCAACTACCCGTTCATGCAGCGTATCTTTTAAACGGAGCAGTTTTTCACGTTCACCTTCAACAAGTTTCGTTACCGGAATACCTGTCCAGCGTGAAATTATTTTAGCGATTTCTTCTTCGGTTACCTCTTCACGCAGCATCCGGTTTCCTTCCGACTGTTTCAACTGCAGTTCCAGTTCAGCGATTTCCTTTTCCAGCTGCGGTATTTTACTGTATTGAAGCTCACTTGCCCGCGCTAAATTACTGCCGGAAATAAACAAGTCATCGCGTTCGGCTTCCATTTTTTTCAGTTCATCTTTTTTGTCACGAACGATTTGCAGGCCGTTTTTCTCGAGTTCCCACTGTTCCTTCATCGACTTGATCGATACTTCCAATGTATCTATTTCATCTGTAATCATTTCCAGACGCTTTTTACTCGCATCGTCTTTTTCTTTTTTCAGTGCCTGCTGCTCAATTTTAAGCTGTGTCAGGCGGCGTGTTAACTGATCCAGTTCCTGTGGCATTGAATCGATTTCAATGCGGATCATTGCACATGCTTCATCGACAAGATCAATTGCTTTATCCGGTAAAAAGCGGTCGGTAATGTAACGGTTTGCCAATTGAGCCGCTGCAATAATCGCACGGTCATGTATGCGAACACCACGGTGATGTTCTTCAAAACGGTCTTTTATTCCGCGTAAAATAGAAACCGTATCTTCAATAGAAGGTTCTCGCACCATTACTTGCTGGAAGCGGCGTTCCAATGCAGGGTCTTTCTCAATATACATACGGTATTCATCCAATGTTGTTGCTCCAATACAATGCAGTTCACCACGTGCAAGCATTGGTTTCAGCATATTTCCCGCATCCATTGCTCCGTCCGTTTTCCCTGCACCGACAATTGTATGGATTTCATCGATGAATAAAATGATTCGCCCATCGGATTCCTTCACTTGCTTTAATACAGATTTAAGCCGCTCTTCAAACTGCCCGCGATACGATGCCCCTGCAATCAGTGCGCTCATATCCAGTTCATAAAGCTCTGCATCCTTCAATCCTTCCGGAACATCCTGTCTAACAATTCGTTGTGCGAGCCCTTCGACGATTGCTGTTTTACCAACACCCGGCTCACCGATGAGGACAGGGTTGTTTTTTGTTTTACGTGACAGAATACGAATGACGTTCCGGATTTCCTCATCTCGTCCAATAACCGGATCCATCTTACCGTTTTTTACTTGTTCAATTAAGTTGCGTCCAAATTGTTCTAATGGCGGACGATTATCTTGTGTTTGGTTAAATTGCATTGAGTGCACCCTTTCCTTTAGTTTGACCTTTTTTGATTAATTTAATTATAAGTCAAAGATGGTCAAACAACAAATAATTACGCCCTGTTTTCTTCGTAAAAGTTCTAAAAAAAATCGATCACTTTGCCTATATGCAAAATGACCGAATTTCAATTGATTTATTCACTTATTATTAACGAATGCCTAATGCCATTTTTGCATAACGGGACATATTGTCTTTAGACCATGCCGGTTGCCATACGATATCAACTTTTACTTCTTTAATTTCCGGTAATTCGCTAAGTGCCGTTGTTACTTGGTCAACGATAACCGGTGCAAGCGGACAGCCCATTGATGTTAATGTCATTGTAACAGTTGCTAAGCCCTCATCTGTTAAATCCACTTCATATACTAAACCTAAGTTGACGATATCAATGCCTAACTCAGGGTCAATTACGTTTTCCAATGCACCTAACATACTTTCTTTCATATCGTGATCAATTGCCATTTTTAAATTTCCCCTTTCGCCTTGGTGTTATTGTTTATCATAGCAGAACGTATGCTTTATGCCAAACAATGCGCCATAAATTGCGTGACTTGCAAAATCCCGTTTCTTGATACCGCATGCCCTGCTTTTCGTTCTGCCAAATAAGTAATATGTTCTGCTTTTTTTTCTTTTTCCAGTTGTTCAATATAATCTCGGCTCATATGATAAGGAACGACCGTATCACGCTCCCCATGCCAGAAAATAATCGGTTTGTTCGCCCATAATTCCTCATGCTGCTCCATATCGAATTTTTGCAGCATTTGAATCAGGCCAGATTGCTGTTCTTCGGATAGCGGGAATGTTACGCCTTTTTGCTTTAAATCCTCTACTTGATGGAGTGCCAGTTTCGTGTAGCTTGTCGTTCCCATGCAAATACCTGCTGTTTCAATCCATGGATAGATCGCTAAACAACCCGATGTTACAATGCCGCCCATTGAAGTTCCGGCAATGCCAACCTTATTTCCTGCCAAGTTTTTCAGCTTCAATTCTTCATAAATAGTATGTACTTCTTCCACTGACTTTAATACAATTTTCCAGAAGTTAAAGTTCATCTGGTCTTCCGTCAATTCATTCGAGCGCTCACCATGCATTAATGCATCCGGCAGTATAACACGTACACCTCGTTGCACAAACTGATAAGCGTAATGTAAATTATGTTCCTTTGCGCTCATAAAACCATGAAGAAAAATAACGACCGGTGTTTGCTCATCCATCGTTTCATCATATACATGCAGTAATGGAATGGACTTCCATTGTTCTTGATCTACTATCAAATTTCTCACCTCTTTGTTTACATTAGCAAAAATTGGTCGATGTTTCAAAACTTTGACGAATGCTATTTTTGCACGTTACAATTATACCCAGGCTAAAGGAGGCTTACTCTTATGAACGAACATTTAATTGTATTAGATTTAGACGGCACTTTATTGACGGACGA
The DNA here is from genome assembly GCF_037974225.1 of Solibacillus sp. FSL R5-0691. Taxonomy (GTDB): domain Bacteria; phylum Bacillota; class Bacilli; order Bacillales_A; family Planococcaceae; genus Solibacillus. The sequence continues at coordinate 728,427 of NZ_CP150231.1, read as the reverse complement.
GAAAAAGATTTCTGCGCTGACAAAGGAAACTTTGTTGAAAGCAAAAGAAGCTGGTCATCAGGTGATGATTGCGACAGGACGTCCGTATCGTGCGAGTCAGCTTTATTATCAGGAGCTGAGTTTAACAACTCCGATTGTCAATTTCAACGGAGCCCTCATCCACCATCCTAAAAATCCAATGTGGAAACCCATTCATACAACAGTGGATTTGAGTGTAGTCCACGATGTTGTAGAATCCGTTCATAAATATGAATATGATAACTTAATCGCCGAAGTGATGGATGACGTATATCTCCATCGTGAAGACGAAGGTGTGCTTCAGTTGCTGCATATGGGCAACCCGACTATTTTAACCGGCGATCTAAAAGATATATTAAAGGAAGACCCGACAAGTTTGCTTATTCAAGCCGATGATGTAAATACACCGATCATCCGCCAACATTTACAGGATGTTCATGCTGAACTGATTGAGCATCGCCGTTGGGGAGCGCCATTCCCGATTATTGAAATTGTTCATAAAGGGTTGAGTAAAGCAGTAGGCATCGACTATATTGCAAAAGAAATGGGCATTCCGCGCGATCGTATCATTGCATTTGGCGATGAGGACAACGACATGGAAATGATTGAATATGCCGGCGTTGGCGTTGCGATGAGTAACGGTATCGACGATTTAAAATCTATCGCCAATGAAATTACGTTATCGAACAATGAAGACGGCATCGGGAAATTCCTGCAGGACCGCTTAAAACTATAATAAACTAGAAAAAGCCTGGAAAAGCATAGTGTCTGCTTCTCCAGGCTTTTTTACTATTGTGCTGAACTCTCGGCACGACGCTTTTTCCCGCGCTTCATAATCGCTATCATAAATGCTGTGTACAGCACAACGACTAATCCAAGTGCCACAATGTAAGATGTGTTAATACCACGCGCTTCAATCACCTGGTACACTTCCACCATCTCACGGTCTAAAATAATGGTATAATTGCCATCCTTATTTTCACGGATGATTTCACTGTTGAACATCCCGCGAACTTCTTTTCCCTCACCTAGCTCAGCGACCGGAATATGCACACGTTTTGTTTTACTACTATTATTAATGACAACAATCCATGTTTCCTTATCGGATTTGCGTTCAAATACAACATAACCGTCTTCATTTTCAAGCCATTTAAATTCCCCGTTACGCAAAGTATCGGAATCATTTCGCAATGACTGAAGCTTTCCGACATAATCGGCTAATTCCGAATCCGTTTTAAAATTGTAGTACTGGTGCGCTTCAACACCGGCTTTCCCGTTCATCGCAATTTCAGATCCATATTGTACGACCGGCACACCAGGAAGTAATAGCGTGCTCGCAATGGAAATTTTACTGCGTGTCGGCGGATACATGCCTTCCTCTGTTGCCGCTAATGTAAAGCGGTCCGACCAGATTGTATCGGTCATCGATAAAACCGGCGTTCCCGATAGCATTTCCTCGATATGGGGCTCCAGTACCGTTGTATTTAAATCAACATTTTTAAATGCATTCGTGAAGTTAGCAGCTGTATCACTATAAAATTTCGCGTCAAAATCAGCGTCACTTTCTGCATTCGCAATTACATAGGCACCTGCTGCTTTTAACTGCTCGATAAAGCGATTTAAAAAAGCAGTATCGGCTTGTTCAATATTCGTCAATCGAACCCCGTCTAGTTTATATGTATTTACAAATTGTACAGCACTGTTGATCAGCTCATTCTGTACTTCTTCATTCGTTAAGTCCCATTGGATTTTTCCATCATTTTCAGATGCCACAAATCCTTGTTTTTCTGCAAGTTCATGGTTTGGACTCACATTGGAAATCGGGAAATCCACCATCATTTTAACATTGCGTTTTTGATAAGCCTCGACCATTTTTTTAAATTCATCGGCTGTACCAAAACGGTGGTCAAACATTGTATAGCTCGTCGGCATCGAGCCATCATATTTTTCAGTCTCAAATACAGAGCCAATTGACAGCATTGTATAGCCCATATTTGCTACATAATCGATTTTCTTCAGCAATCCATTGAAATCCCCGCCTGCAAACATCGCCGGGTCTTGCGCATTTACTGTATCATCATCATTTTTACCGGTACCGTTAAAGAAACGGTCCACTAAAACATCATATATACTTTCATCTGCAATCGTACGCTCTTCCGCATTTGCAACAGCAGCAACTGACAATGAAGTCGAAAGCAGCACACCCGCAGCTAATGTACGAAACCATTTATTAAATCCCATTCATTTCCCTCTCTTTCATATACAGTCCATCGTCATTTTACCAAAAAAGATATAAACGTAGCTACCTTAAATAGTTATTTATAGGAAATTCGACAAATACGTGTCAGAAATGTGTATAGATTGTTTGATATGGTTTGGAATTGACAGCACGGTGTGTTTTATTAGAACTGTCAGGATGAAATGTGGAAAGATTGATTGGGAAAGTAGAACAACCTGGATCTAATGTGAAACAATTCTCCACATAAGTAGAACGATTAGTGGCGAATGTAGAAGCTGCTGGGATATTAGAACTTTGGAGATAACATGTAGAACGTTGGGCCAGGAAAGTAGAACACTCACGACCTAATGTAGAACATCTCTCCTCAAAAGTAGAACGAATACATCTGAATGTAGAACACCCGGAGCTATTAGAACTTTCAGGATAAAATGTGGAAAGAGGAAACGGAAAGGTAGAACCTTTCCTCTATAAAGTAGAACGTCTCTCCCCTAAAGTAGAACAAAACACTACATAAGTAGAACGTTTCCCCGTAAAAGTAGAATCCACCCTTCTCCATACAAAAAAGCGTGTAAAAAGCAACTTCAACTTTTAACACGCTTCAATCTTTATTAGAAGTTTACACCGATACCCATGCTTAAGCCTAAGTATAATGTAATTAATAGAACGATACTGAACAGTACCCAGAACATATTGACAGATTTGCCTTTGCTTTTGCGTACTAATACCATTTCCATAAAGCCGATTACTAAAATACCAAATAATACTTTCATATCATAGTTCATGCCGCTTTCAGAAATTTTATCGCGCCACTCAAGGAATAAAGACAATCCTGTAACGATTACTAAAATATACATTAAACGTAAGATCATGTGTACTGCTTTCAACTTTTTACCGGATAATGCAGCAATAAAGAATAGTATTAATGCGATTGCCCAAGTCGTAATGTGCAAATGTGTCGTACTAGTTAAGAAATCCACGAATCTTCCACCTCTTCTATTTTTCTCTACAGGCATATCCTACCATGTAAAGCCCTATAAATTCAATTGAATCTTCCAAGTTCAATGAGTTTTCATAAAAAAGCTAAATTTCTATGCAAAAAAGGCAGTAGATTTTCCTTCATTCTGAAAATCTACTGCCTATTAATATCGGAAACTAGTAATCCCTCATTATAAAACTATTAAGCAAATCGGTTTGCTAAAGTCCCGATTCCTTCAATTGCAATTTTCACTTCATCGCCTGCTTTTAAGAATTGAGGCGGGTTCATCCCTTTTCCAACTCCAGCCGGCGTACCTGTTAAAATAACATCGCCCGGCTCAAGTGTTACATATTTTGAAACGGTCTCGATAATTTCCGAAACTGAGAACAGCATATCCTTCGTCGATCCATTTTGGCGTACTTCACCATTAACTTTCGTCACAATAGATAATGCATGCGGATCAGGAATTTCATCTTTCGTAACTAAATACGGCCCCATCGGACAGCTGCCTTCCAAGCTTTTGCCTAAGAAGAATTGTTTATGTTTCTCCTGTGCATCACGCGCTGTAATGTCATTGGCAATTGTATAACCGAACACATAGTCAAAAGCCATTGCTTTCGGAACATTTTTTCCGCGCTTGCCGATTACTACAGCCAACTCCCCTTCATAATCCAGGGAATCCGTCACATCTGCATGCACAGGTAATGTCGATTCATCCGGCGCAATTGCAGTTGGCGACTTCGTAAAGACAACGATATGTTCTGGTGCCTTTTCTGCACCCATTTCACGGGCATGATCACTGTAATTTTTACCAACACATAAAATATTTTTCGGTGTACGAGGAACTGGCGACAGCCATTCAATATCAGAATAAGCCAGTTTAAATTGAGCGCCATCTTCATGATTTTGAGCTGCCTCTACTAATTTACGAACTTGCTCAACAAATTCGTAGCCATGTGCAATCCCGTCAATAATTGTTTTCGGAAAGTCTTTTAGTACATTAAGTTGGTTTTGGATTTCGATTACATCCCAAACTGCCTCTTCTTTTTTCACTTTTGGGCCAAACTTTACTTGTTCGTTTACTTTAAATGATAACAATTTCATAACGTGGAGCACTCCTTCTGTTTTTTTACATCATACATTAAAACATAAACAATTACCTTACTTTTCTGACAAAAAGGGACTTAATTCGTAAAACTAAGTGTTCGGTGCATAAAATTTTGTACAGTACCGCATTCTTTGTTCACGATTCACGTTTCGCAGGTTTACCGTAAGTAAATCTTTTCAGCAATGCTTCAATCGGCCCTTGTTTATATTTCGAGAAGTAGATTTCCGCAATTAATACTTGGATAACGAAAATTCCAACCGCCATATAAATGCCCATTTGCACATCCACTTTCCCGTATAAACCAAAGCCCCAATTGTAGAACAGGACCGTACAAATAACAGACTGCATCAGATAGAGCGTAAGAGACATACGGCCAGCCTTCGCAATCGGAGACAGCAGTTTTACAATGAACGGCAATTGTGTCAGCAATGTAATCACCGCCATATAACCAATCGCCAATAATGGACCTCCGATATAAACTTGCAAGTATTCATTGCCTAGTGTTTGATCACCGGCTATCGGCAAACTCTTCATATAAATTCCGCCGCCAATACCAGCAACAGCTAAAATCACCCATATGATGATTTTTTCTCTTGCCCTCTCGATCAAACGCCATTTGGCAAGTGCCGCACCAAACAGCATATAGGGTAATATCGTAAATAGAGACGAAATCCACATCATGACACTCATCTGAATTGATAAGTCATCAAGACGCTGCATGAATGTATCCATCCAGTTTCCGATACCGTATGCAGTTAAGGCACTTTGAATTGCTTCAATATCGACAGAGAAACTATCCGTTGATGCGTTAAAAAAATCTGCCGCGACATATAAACTTAAGTTGAAACCATGATACAAAGCATTCACCGCAACTGCCACAAGCAGGAGCCATTTTGCCTTCACACGAATTAGTGCAATTAAAAACACTCCACAAAATGCGTATGTTGCCAAAATATCGCCCCACCAAATGACAATCGCATGAAACATCCCGATGCAAAATAATAATATTAGACGCTTCGGCGCAAACCGGTAAAAATCTGTCCCCGTCTTATTTGCTTTTATATATTGCATCGCTAATCCATACCCGAACAGCATAGAAAATAACGGATAAAAGCTGCTTTGCACATAAATATCCAAAAGCTGCTGGAGTACTATATCCTGAACTTCATTAAACCAGCTGCTCAAATCCGCAATATGCGGCATCGGTAAATAAAATCCGAACATATTCACCAATAAAATGCCGAGTAAACTTACCCCGCGCAATATATCAAGTGTTGCAACACGTTCGTTCGTACCTACTGGGCGAAAATCCACCGTCAATCCCCCTAATCTATTTTCACTTCTTGTCCAATACTGTATAAATATAAAATGCGTTCATTTATTTCAATGCGCTTAATTGATTGGACAGCATGCTGATAATAGTTTAATTGAATTTGGTACGACTTTGTCATTTTTTGTTTAATTTTCTCAAAATCGCCTAATAAATACTGTTCGATATAATCCGTCTTATAATCAAGAAGCACCCAGTTACCATGTTCATCTTCAAAAATGCAGTCGATGACACCCTGTACAATTTGGGCATCTCCTTCCTCATCTTTCAAACTAAGTGTAAACGGCTCTTCTCTTAATACTTGCTTCGCTTTTTTAAAACGCTCACCGACCTCTGTTTGGAAAAAGGCAAATACTTTTTCCGCTGAAACGGCATCTGCTTCAATTTGCTGCAACAGCTTACGTTCTACAAGCGACTGGATATAACTTTCCGTCTCTTCAATTGATGCAAACCCTTGCTGCGGGATATGCTGCATAGCGGCATGTACAGCTGTACCGACTTCGGTTGCCGAAAGCTTCCGTTCTTTTTTCCCTTTCAGCATAAAGCTTGGTACATCGGTTTTTACATAACGCTTCGCTTCCATATTGTAAAGTTGCTCTTCTTCCATACGCTGCAAACTTTCAAGACGTTTTTGCTCCGATACCGATGTCTTTGATTTCTTCGTTACTGCATTTGCATAGGGATACGGTGTTGTGAAGCGTTTCGCCAAGAGCTGAACCAGATCTTCATTCACGGTCTGTTCAACCACTTCGTGTTCCACCGTTTCCGCTTCATTGGCAAGCAAGTAATCATAGTTCGGAATGATACGTACTGTCCATTTTTCTGTTGTTGCCGCTTCATTCGAATAACCGTAATTGGCAAACAGGAAATCGTTATGGCGTGCAACAGCCGGACCGACCCAGCTTAAATAGCTGTTCGCTTTTGAACGAATATAAGCCGGGAGCACTGTCTCCTCCAATTCCTGATAAAATGCCCATTCTTCCTTCTGCTTTTCCCAGTCTTTAATCGAGCCGACTAAAATGAGGCGCTCTTTCGCACGGGTCATCGCTACGTATAAGACGCGCATTTCCTCTGCCTTCATTTTCGCGAGCTTTTTTTCCTTCACATATAAGTGCGGTAACGATGTCGAAATGATATTTAAATCCGGATTCACCGATTTTATCGCCAAACCGAAATCCTGATCGAAAATATAACGGCTGCCTAAATCTTTTGTATTGAATGTACGGCTCATCCCCGCTACAAATACGACTGGATATTCCAATCCTTTTGATTTGTGGATTGTAAGTAATGTGACGACATCATCGGCTTCACTCGTCGATTTCGCAATTCCTAAATCATCTCCGCGTGAACTCATCCGGTCGATAAATCGCAGGAAGCGGAACAATCCGCGGAAGGATGATTTTTCATAGCTTAATGCACGGTCATGCAATGCCCGCAAGTTCGCCTGGCGCTGCTTGCCGTTCGCCATCGCTCCGACCATTTCATAATAATTCGTATCTAAATACACATGCCATACTAAATCGGCCAATGCCCCGTGACGGGAGAACTGGCGCCATTTCTGATGCAGCGTAAAGAACTTATCAAGCTTTGCCTCTGTTTCGATTGGCATGTCACCCGCTGCTTCTTCTTTATACTGCTTTAATGCCTCATAAAAAGGGACTTTCCCGTTAATTAAACGGATTTTCGCCAGTTCGTTTTCCGTTAATCCGATAAACGGTGCACGCAGTACAGAAGCGAGCGGAATATCCTGATACGGATTGTCGATAACTTTTAATGTGTTGATCATAATCATTACTTCAAGCGATTCAAAATAACCGCCATCCGTTTCGGCATAAAGCGGCAGACCGGCCAATTTGAATTCCTCCGCAAATGTCGTATACCATGTGCGAGAACGCATCAATACGACAATATCGCGGTAGCTGACAGGACGCATCGATTTTGTTTTCGGATTGTACACTTGGCCACCATGATCGACTAAATCACGGATGCGCTGAATAATGTAGCGTGCTTCCTGCTGTGCTGCGCTGATGCTTTCTTCCTCGGAACCGTCTTCGCTTCCCGGAATGGTTTGCGCCTTTGAATCACCTTCCAGCAGGACTAATTCAATCGGTACTTGCTGCTCATCATAGCTCGCCCCGAATTTAAGTTTTGCCTGTTCATCGTATGCAATCTCGCCGACTTCTTCATCCATGATTTGCTCAAATACATAGTTCGTACCTTCCAGCACTTCCGAACGACTGCGGAAATTGGCATTTAAGTCAATTTTCATTCCTGTGCCGGACGGGTCCTCTTCAAATCGCTTATATTTATCAAGGAAAAGGCGCGGTTCTGCAAGACGGAATGCGTATATACTTTGTTTCACATCGCCGACCATGAACATATTCCCATCCTGTTCGCCGCCGTTTTTCACAAGCTGCAAAATTGTTTCCTGTAAGAAATTGACATCCTGATATTCATCGACAAGCACTTCTTTGAAACGCTTCTGGAAATTCAATGCCACATCGGACGGCTGGGGTGGATTTGACGTGCTTTCTTCATCTGTCAAAATCTCCAGCGCATAATGCTCCAAATCCGAAAAATCAAGCAGGCCGCGCTCTTGCTTCGCTTTTTTAAACGCTTCACTGTATTCAATCGTCAGTTTCACGAGTGTTTCCAAAATCGGCTTTGTCGCCGCCATTTCCTGAACATACAACTTAGGATGACGCGCAAAAAATGTTTCCTTTAAATCCGTAAGCATTTCTTTTGCCGTATCACGATGATTTTTCGCTACCGCATAAGTTTGCTTATCTTCCTCTGTATCCTTTTTCGTCAAAGGCTTGATCCGACCGAACTCAACTGCAGGGATCAGCTCATATGCCTGTTCCCATGAACCTTCCTCCATCGCTTCAAGTACATGCTTAACCCCTGTATATTCCGCTTCAAACAATGGCTTGTTTTTCTCTAAAGCAGGTGTAACGGTCACGATTTGCAATCCTTTTTCAAGCCGTGTGGCAATTTCTTTCAGACTCCCGATTATAAACGGACGCACTTCCTTCGCAATACCCAACTCATCAATCGGACTTTCCGGATCGATATCGTATTTCTCGGGCAATGCGCGCAGCCATTCATACGGGTTTGGCTGAACACGCGACACTTTATACATTTCCTGCAGCAACAGTTCAATTGCCTGGTCACTGCGGTCAGAGGCAAAGCTGTCGACTAATGTGTATAGCTCCTCTTTCGTAAACAATGTTTCCATATCACCCCGGTATGCCTTTTCAAGCACATCCATCAGTACATCATCTTGCAATAACGAAGCTTCTTCTGTACTTGCCAGACGGAAGCCCGGGTCCAGATCAATCGTGTATGCATATTCACGGCAAATTGATAAGCAGAAAGAATGCAGTGTTGAGATTTGCGCTTTGTTCAATAAACTTAATTGACGGCGCAGAAAATGGTTGTTCGGATTTTGGGCAAGTTCCTTTTCAAGCGCTTCCGCCATCCGGTTACGCATTTCCGCAGCCGATGCATTTGTAAACGTTACAACGAGCAGCTCATCCACATCAATCCGCTTATCTTCAGGCGCCAATATCTTTTGGATCAGTCGCTCGATCAATACCGCTGTTTTCCCTGAACCGGCCGCTGCCGATACTAATATGTCATGACCGGATGCGTAGATGGCTTTCCACTGCACATCTGTCCATTGAACATCACTCGGCTTCGCTGGAATTGTCATCTGCACATACCACCTTTTTAATGTTTTCAAATACTTCCTGTTCCGGCTGTTTCTTAATTTCATTGAAACTGTTGCCTGTTTCCGACTGGTCGAACTGGCAAACCGATTTAAAACTGCAATACGTACAAGCCTTTTGATTACCGAGGCTGTACGGCTTAATTTCCGTATTCCCGCGGTAAATTTCATTTCCTGCCTGACGGAATTTATAGTGTACGAACTCCTGCAGGTTTTCCATCTGTTCCTGTTCAATTACTTTTGAGGAGCGGCTGTTAAATTCCGGGTTGTCTCCGCTTTTAAACGCGGCCGGTACGATAATTGACGATTTACTCGGCTCGAGTGACTGGTCCATCAATTGCGCCACTTCCACATCTTTTACCATATAGCCGCTCAATTTGAACTTTTCCTGACGCAGATTTTCCACACGGTCATACTGCTCATAGTCTTCTGTCGGAATGAGCGGATTGTGCACATGCAGGTAGAACATTCCCGCGGCCTGCACAATAATATTCTCCAGCTCCGATAAGTCCTGGATGAACTTCCCTTCCCGTGCGATAATCGGGATATTTTTCATCGCTACATCTAAATACGTCAACAGCTGCAGCGAAATCCCGTTATATACTTCTGTAAAATCAAGCTTGCGTCCGCTTGATTTATAATCGATCACACGCAAATACAGATTTTCCGCATCCTTATATGCATCAATCCGGTCAATTTGCCCGCGCACATACATTTTCCGGTTATGTTCCAGATCAATTTTCAGTGCTTCCAGCGGATTACGGTCATCCTGTTCCGTATTTTTGTCGTCGCGTTTCCCAAACGGCTTTTCATGGGCAATCGCTTTGAACTTCGACAGCTCACTTTGATTAATAAGCGCATAAATTGTACGTGCCACGATTTTTACAAGTTTCGTTTTAATATATTCAAAGCGGTGACTGCTTTTTAAAATACTGTACGAGAAGTAATCCGCCAGTTTAGAAATCGTTTCATCCGCCTTTTTATAGCATGCTACATATGTCGTAAGCGGAATCGAGGACTCTTTCTCGGATAAAATCGTCCGGATTGCCTCATGGAACAGATCCCCCATCGCAAATGTTTCCAGCTTGAATTCCGTCCGTTCCTGCAGTTTCAGCCCATAGGACACAAAATGTGAATACGGACAGCTGTAAAAGCGTTCAATACGCGATACACTTGCCAAAAAGTCTTCCCCATACAATGCTGTCGCTATGTCTTCCGTTAGCGGTTCTGCTTCATTCGTCGTGTATAAAGGTTTTTCCACGACATTCAGCACATCTTTCCAGCGCGGTTCCCGTTCGTAAAATGCTTTTAACGCCGCCCATTCTTCCGTAAGCGGACGTCGCTCGTGCTGCGCCTGCTTCAGCTGGGTCATTAAGAAGCCGATTGCCGGTGACGGATGCTGTAAATAATTGAGCACATGATCTTTATGAAGCTCATCAAGCGGATCCATCGCAATTTGACGATGCGGCATTGTACGAACCGTTTTTTCCTCTGAAGTACCTTGGTTTTCGGTAATTTCAAACATGCTGTGCAGTCGGTTAATATAAAGTGAAGGTAGCTTGCTTTTACTTTCCTCATCTGCATTTGCATACGTAATATATAAATAGTCGGTCGATGAAGAAATCGCACGGTAAAACAGGAAACTTTCCTGCAGAAGTCGGCTTTTTATACCCGGTGCCAATTCCACATCAATTTTCTCAAATGTTTCTCGCTCGTCATCAGAAAGCAGCCCTCCTGCTTCCATACGCATCGGGTATACCCCGTCGTTAACACCAATGACAAAAATCGCCTTTTTATTATCAAAACGCGCAAACTCGACAGTTGAAACGGTCACTTCATCCAATGTCGGCGGTACACTTGCAAACTCTAGTGTTTCAAAGCCTTCATCCAAAATCTGTGCGACTTCTTCCAATGGCATAATTTTATCGCCAAACATTAAGTCAAATTGCTCTAAAATATGAATCCAGCTATTCCAGGCTTGTTCATGCTCCAATGACTGATGGAGTGAATCGGCCTGCTCTTCTTGCTCCTGCATTTTCAGCAGTTTCTTATAAATATCAAGCTGTTCCATAAACTCATACAGTGCCACTACTATTTCACGGCCTGTTTTTTTGCCTTTCAACCGGTTGTGCAACGCCAATACCGGTTCCCGGATTAAGTCACGTACGGATTTTAAAAGCTGCTCATGCTCCAGTTCGTCTTCTGTCTGAACTGCATTCACTTTTTCCAGCGATTTAAAACGGCGATAATGCCATACCTCATCTTTCATCCAGCGATCATGAACAATCCCCTTTGCGATGACGAAGTTTTCCAAAATATCTGCTCTGTCCCGCATTGAAACCAAATTTGCTCCATAAGGGAAAAACAGATCGGTTTTAATGCTTCTGAAAACCGGCTCGTATTTCCAGTTCGTCGTAATAATCTCCAGTACAGATCGACTGAATTCGATCAATGGGTGGTAAAGCATCGCCCGCTTCTCATTTGAGAAAAACGGAATTTCGTATTGGGTAAAGGTCGTACCGATAATCGCATCGTATACATCCGCCTGGCGATACATTATCCCGATATCTTTATAGCGCAGCCCCTTTTCCAGAACGAGCTGTTTAATTTCCTGGGCAATACTTTGCACTTCTGCGCGCGGGTTTACACCTTCTAATATTTTCGCATGGCCCATTGATTTGACTGGTTTATCGGTAATTTTGTCGAAGCAATGTTCAATATGCAGCAAGTCCCGATTTGTCGCACGGTAATTTACTTCTAAATGAACACGCGGCTCCTCTTCAATATCAATTCCACGTTCGAATCGTAATTTTTGCAGTTCATTCTTTATTTTGTCATATGTCATCGCTGCGCGGTAAAACACGGAACCTTCCAGTAAATCCATTTGCGGGTCTTCCATCGGGAGCACGATTGTGACACGCTTTGCATAAATAAGAAGCTCTTTTAAAATGGCAAATTCCTGTCCATTAAATGAAACAAACCCATCCAGATAGATATGGGTATTGCGCAAGCTTTCCATCTTCGGAATACGCTCAATTAAAAGCGGGAAGTAGCCATCGCCATCAATATATTCTGTCCCGATGCGCTCATGCAGCTGCTTTAAAATGATATTCAAATCATGCAATTTATGAAGCAGCACTTCACTTGCACCGTTTACTTTTAATGAATCGATCAGCGGGTCGATTGTTTCTACATCGATATGATATTGACTGAATTCCTTTAAAATCTGCTCGACTTCTTTTGTAAAACCGGGTTTACCCGCCGCACGTTTAAATAGTAGAAACTCTTCCTGATGCTCTTCCAAAATACGTCTTAACAGCATGCGGTACCCTGTGCCGTCAATACGTTCGTGGGCAATACCGCCTTCATTTTGCAGCACAAACCAGGCAAGCCTTTTGAATGTCATAACCTGTGCACGCATCATTCCTTCAATGTCATATTTCGTTGTCAGCTCATATTCCGTTGAAAACGACATTTGGTCAGGAACTAATATAAAAATTGGATGTCCAAATATATTTGTTTTTAAATCATCGACAATCTCACGGTGAATCAATGTTGTTTTCCCCGTACCTGCCCGTCCTGTAATAACTCGTAACGTCACCATTCCCACCTCACTTCTATTTCTTTCTTCTATTATAATATAAGAATACATGTTCGCGCATTAATTGCAATCATACAAAAAAGCCCTGCCTTTTCACTATTTGTAAAAAGCCAGGACTTCTAGTTTTTATTTATGTTTTCGCAAATTCCCGATTTCTCGTAAATCTCTTTCCACGCGCTTATTTAAAATCTTTTCAATCAGTTTGCCGATTCCCCAAATGATTAGAATAATTACAGCTGACATAATAAGTTTGACAGGAGAGGTTAAAATGTCACGCAGATCACTGCCTAAGTAGCTAATTAGAAAGATTAAAATAGGTTTTGAAATAAGGAGTGTCAAAAAATAATATTTCTTTTTTATATGAGATAGACCCGCAACCGTATTGACAACGACTACAGGTGTAAACGGCAGGCACAGCAGAACAAACAGTGGTGTAAATCCTCTAATATCCACCCAGTTAATCAATTTTTTTACTTGTTTTTGTTCTTTAATCCGACGGAAGAGCCGGTACTTTCCAAACATGCGAATCATAAGAAAGAACATATAGGATCCTGCTACTGTTCCAAGCCAGGACAGTAAAAAACCCCAAAATAACCCGTATGCTGCGGCGTTGGCAATAATTATTACGAACAGCGGCAATATCGGTATAAATGATTCCAAAAACGTTAATAAAACTCCGAAAAACGGGCCTAGTAACTTATATTTTTCTACAACTGTTTCTATATTATCGATTGTCAGCCAATCTAACATAACCACTCACCCCTACCAAAAACGATAAAAATTCCTGAAGTTACACAATGCTGTCTAGTACAATTTAATCTTAACATAATTTGTTTATACCCGTTTTAGCCAAAAAAAAGAACCTCGTATTATCGAGATTCTTTTGAAATTAACTGACAACTAATAATCCGATTTTATGATTATCATCACGATGGACAACATGCTGGGCAAGGCGCAACTCACCGGAATGATCCAGCACTTCCAAACGGCAATGGGCAGCATTGATTTGCAATGCTTTATACAAATCTTCTTCTGTAAAAACATCTTGTCCATTTACACGCTTAATAATTTCACCTGCGACAAGCCCCATTTTCTCAGCAGGGGAATCCGGTAAAATACCGGCAATCATTACACCTTTATCACTGCGTACAACGGCATAGCTGTTACGGTCCTCTGAACGACTATAATGAATACCGATAATTGTACGGGAAATTGCTCCTAACGCCAATGCTGCTGCCCCAAGTATCGGCAGGAGATAAGCTGCCAATCCGACAACGAGCACAAATTGTCCTATCATTATAATTGAACGACCCATTTGAGGATAAACATTCATCGGCAGCTTCTGTCGCACCATCTGCTGGAAGCCGATAATAAATGGGAAAACAATGATTGAAAACTGTTCTGCTCCGATCGTAAACTGTGGCCAATAAGGCGCAAAATTTTGAATCCCTTCACCCGGAATAACAGTAAAGACCGGCAAAATCCAAAGCTGTTTACTAAAATAACCGATCCCGTTTAATCCACGTTTTGTTTTCTCAACAATCGGTGAAGCAAACTTGGCACCATAACGGCGGATCAAAATTCCTTCTGCCATTAGCAAGAGCCCTGTCATTATCGGAACGGTCATAACAAGCTCGTCCGTAACATTTCTACCTGCCAACTCAATAGTTCCGGTTGTATATGACCAATCTTGCCATTGCATCCAAACGATTCCGCAAAAAGCAACTGCCATCACAATCGCTGGCGATAATAATTGATACAGATAAATAATCATACCTGCGAGACTTACAATAAATACAATTGTCAATAATTCGAGTGATACTGTTAAGCCTATTACAAGACTAAATAAGGAAATAATAACGGACAGCATAAAGCCCATCGCAAGCATATTTTTCAGCTCGGACCAGCCACCCAGTATCCGTCGGTTAAAATACCTTCGTTCGCGCTTCACTCGGCGATACCCTAAATAAATTGCGGAAATGATGGCGACATAAAACAAAGGATTTATAAAAAATCTGCCAATCCCTTTTAAAATTTCAATCAAAACTGTTCCATCCATATTCTCACCTACCGTACGAATAATTGTACCAAATCCTTTACGGAATGCGTAGTCCCATTTGTACCGGAAATGAAATAAACACTTAATAGAAGAGTTATAGATATGAAGGACGAGGTAAATGTTTCAGTTCGCTCTTCCAAAAATAAAAAAGCCCGTTTCTTTAAGAAACGAGCCTTCATTACCTTTTATACTATTTATCACTCAAACTGGTGCATAATATAACTAATCGCCATCTGCAGCTGCATGTCGTTTACTTTTGATTCTTTGAATGTTTGCAGTTCTTTAGTTAGTTCATGGAAGAATACTTCATCCATGTAGTCTCCTTCGGCAATATCATGCTTATGTCTGAAGTTTGCTACTTCCTGTGCTGTATCCTTATCAAAGAATCCATCTGTCCGGCTGATAGCGTAGCCCAGTTCACTTAAAATACGTTGGCTATAGGCAACTTCTTCACTGTATTCGCCCTCTTCATAACGCCCTTTCAGTATTTTGGTTTCCATACTGTAAAGAGGATGCTGTGTCACTTCGACATCCGGCTCGATTCCGACATCATGGATCCATTTTTTAGAAGGTGTAAGCCATTTATTCGTCGATAACTTTACTTCTCCCCCATTTTGAAGATCCCATGTTTGTTGGACCGTTCCTTTACCGAAGCTCGTCACCCCAATAATGACCGATCGTTTCCAATCCTGCAGGGCACCTGCAAACACTTCACTCGCCGATGCACTTCCTTCATTTTGGATAAGTGTTAAAGGGGTTTCACGCAACCAATTTACGTAAGGCTGGAACTGTTCCACTTTCTGCGTTTTCAGTGGCTCTGTTACACCATCATGATTTTGCATATACGCAAAGATTTTTTCTTTTTGCTCGAACATGCTCATCATTTGGGCAACACTATGTAAATAGCCACCTGGATTGTCCCTCACATCAATGATTAACCCTTCCACTTCCTCCTTAATGACCCCATCAAGGGCCTCTTTCCATTCTTCTGCTGTTTTTTCACCGAAAAGGTTGATCGTTATATAGCCTAGTTTTTTCCCTTCTACTTCGAGAACTTCAGCTTCCACCGTGTCATTTTTCAAACGTTCCCTTTTCATGACCAACTTCAAATGCTGGTCCATTTCCGGGCGATAAACGACTAGCTCAACCGCTTCCCCTTCCTTACCATACATCAGCTTACGAACTTCTCCCATTGATTTCCCGTCAAGTCGTACTTCATTAATTTGTATCAGCTCATCCAATGGTCGAATACCCGCTTTTTCTGCTGGCGATGCTTTAATAGGGGCCACGACAATAATCTTGCCATTTGCTTCTGCCAACTCAACACCAATTCCGATTCGTTCACTTGCGAGCGTCTGTTTATGTAATGCTGCTTCCTGCTCCGAATAATAGGTACTATAGGGGTCATTTATTGCATTTGCCATCCCTCGCAGTGCACCTTCCACTAATTTCTCCGAATCGATATCATAAACCGACTCCTTCGTGATTAACTCATGCAGTTCATTGACTACCGCAAACTCCGCCTGTTCCTCCTTTGGCTGTGCCTTAATATTCAACACACCATAAACAATTACGCCAATACACACCATTGCGACTACTAATAAAAAAATCCGACTTTTCCGCACGAATTCTCCTCCGTTCCATAAAATTTATGAAGCGAATGAAAGATTCATACTTACAAAGTCGAATTTAACGTCATAAAATGAAGTTAATTTAAATGCTAATCTATAAATTCCCGTACTCAATCTAGTTGGAGCACATTTTCACGCAATGCATCCAAATCCAGCGGACCAATAATCTGCTTTTGAATTTTCCCTGCTGTATCAATCATGTACGTTGTCGGCATTGTCAAAATTTCATATTGAAAGGCGACTGCTTCAGTTTGTTCCAGTACGATTGGGAATGTAATCTTATAACTTTTTAAAAACTGCTCCACACGCTCCAGCTTTTCATTTGCATATGTCATATTAACACCGACAATCTCCACATTGTCTTCTTTACGGTATTTTTCGTAGTATTTTTGCATATGCGGCATTTCAGCTTCGCATGGCGGACACCACGTCGCCCAGAAGTTCAGTACGACACGCTTCCCTCTCAGCTCCGAAAGCGTCAGTGGCTCCCCTTGTAAATTATATAATGTAAAATCCGGTGCAAACTGACCTTTTTCAAGACCCACTTCTTCATCCGGTTCCACTTCTTTTCCTAATGCATAGTCGTTGATTGCAGTACTCTGATCGATTTCAGCTTTTATGTAAGTGCCGAGCATTGTAATGACAAGCACTAAAATAATACCGATTCCAATATTTTTCTTCATCAACATCACCCCACCATTTCTTCCTACTAGTACATTATCATAACTTTCAAGTTTTTATTCAAACTGGAAAAATTTCTTTTAATGCTGCAGGGGAAAAACTCCAAAAATAAATACATAAATACTTCTATCAAATGTGATTAATTATTATTAAAAACGGGTATTTTAAATATACATATTTTAATATGAATATATAGTCTTAATACAATAGTCCTTAAAATAAGATTTGAATAATTAAATTTCAGTTCATTTATAAGTAAATATACATAATAATTAGCAAACATATTAACTTGATTATGGCTATTCTTACGGAGTTCCTATGATAGTGAATCAATTGACGGAAAATCGGTTAGCTTCTATTATTAATAAATTAATTACTACAATTAAAAATAATGAAAAAATTCCAAACACTGAATTTATCTATGAAGATGCCCATACTTACTTCAGAAGAATTAAATTTTAGTCCAGTTTAAACAAGGGGAACTTTTATGGAAAAATTTTATCAAGAAGTTTTAATGAACGGTATTAAAGATATGGTCTTTATTCTTAAAGTTGTAAACGATGATTTCCGCTTTCAGTTTGTTAATACCGCTGCGATGGAACGACTAAATTTGTCTAACCGGATTATAGGCTCAAGCATTTTGGATATCGAGCCAAAGGAAAAAGGAAAATTTTTATATAAGCAGTACAGCCAAGTTGTTGAAAGTAAAAAAAGCTATACTTACGAAGATATTTACGAAAAGAGCGGAAAAAAGTATAATGCTGAAACCGTTTTAAGCCCATTTTTTGATGAAAAAGGCGCTGTAGATCAAATCATAGCCGTTGTTCGAGATATTACACAGGAAAGAAAAGCACTATCAAATGCCATGGAAATGATCAATAGCCTTGCTGAAAGTAATGAGCGTTACCATTCTTTATTTTTCCATAATACGGACGGCATTTTTGTTTTAAATAAGATGGGTTATATTACAGAGGGAAACGAAGCAAGTGAACATATTACCGGGTATAAAATAAAGGAACTGTTCGGTAAACCTCTTAAAGAGCTGGTGGACAAAGAAGATTCCGGCAACTTCGAACATCTAATAAATGAAGCACTAAAAGGAACAAATCAAAGCGGAGATATAATCTTCAAAAATAAAGACGGCCAGCAGGTTAACATCATTTTTAAAATCATCCCACTTTTAATCGATGAGAAAATCATTGGACTATACGGAATTTTGAAAGATGTTACGGAACAGATTCAAAGTATTAACAAGCTGGAAGAAAGTGAAAAACGGTTCCGCATTATTGCAGAAAATGCCCAAGACTTAATTACAGTTGTTAATAAAGACGGCGAAATTACATATGTTTCCCCTTCTTATAAAAAGATATTAGGGTACTGCAATCAGGAATATCTTGAAAAAAGCTTCCTTCATAATGTCCATACAGAGGATGAGGAACGACTAGTAGAAGTTGTCAGTAATTCGATCTATACAGGTGAACCTTTTACTATTCAATTTAGACAAAAAAATGCTGAGGGCGTTATGATCTGGTGTGAATCCATCGGAAATCCGGTTTTCAATCATAATAATGTTTTTCAGCATCTTGTTGTACTTACCAGAGACATAACTTTAAGAAGAGAGTCTGAAGCCAAATTAAAATATTTCGCTTATCACGATAGCTTAACCAATCTTCCGAACCGACTTTATTTTAAGGAACAATTTGCCTTTGCAAAGGAACAGTTTCTAACAAATCATACGCCTCTTGCCTTAATACTTTTAGATATTGACC